>NZ_JBSFTE010000003.1:0-350077 GCF_053590565.1 Micromonospora sp. NPDC003197
ACGGGGGAACCTCCGTTCGGGGCAGCAGGCCGTGAAGCAGGAAACCCGGCGGGCGACCGCCGGAATCCCCGCCCTTTAGGGCAGGGAGATGTCAACCAGGACATGGACGCGATCCGGGCCGCCCTCGGCGAGCGGAAGCTGAACTACTACGGCGTCTCGTACGGCACGCTCATCGGCCAGCAGTACGCCCAGCGGTACCCGAACCGGATCCGGACCATGGTGCTGGACAGCAACATGGACCACAGCATCACCACGGCCTGGCGGTTCATGCGGACGGAGGCGACCGGCGTCGAGGAGAGCTTCGACGAGTTCGTTGCCTGGTGTCAGCGCTCCACCGAGTGTGCGCTGCACGGCCAGGACGTACGGAAGATCTTCCGGGAGCTGCGCGCCAAGGTCGAGCAGGGCGAGGTGAGCTACCCGGGTACGGACATCACCCTCACCCCGCTCGTCTTCCTGCGGGTCGTGATGCGCATGCTGTACGGACCCGAGTGGAACGAGCTGGCGCAGTTGCTCGTCGTGTTGCGTGCTGGTGGTCCGGTGCCGGCCGACCTCGCCACGTCGGCCCCGGAACTCCTGCCGACCACCGGTTCGGCCGGTACGGTGACGCTGCCCGCCTCCCCGACCGGGACCACCGAGGTGGCGGTACGCGATGCGACCCTGATCATTTGCCAGGACTGGCGACTGCCGGTGCGCAGCGCGGCCGAGTTGGCCATCTATCGGCAGGCGTTGACTCTGGTCGCCCCGGACATGACCCTCTCGCCGCTGGGCTGGCTGGTCCCGGTCGCCTGTGCCGGGCTGGATAACCTGCACCGTAATCCGCAGGCTCCGCTGCGCTTCACCGGGTCGCCGTCGATCCTGATGCTGACCAGCCGGTACGACCCGTCCACCCCGTACGAGTGGACGATGACCGCAGCCCAGCAGAGCGGCGTACGGGTGCTCCAGTACGACGGCTGGGGGCATGGCGTCTACTTCAAGGGCAGCGCCTGCTCGATCGCGGCTACGGACAACTACCTGATCACCACGCGACTGCCGGCGGCGGGCGCCCACTGCCCGGCGGTGGAGCCGACCGACGGAGCGTTGCGGCGTGGTCCGGTGGCACCGCCGACCATCCGTATGTGGAGTTGATTTGCCGAGGATGATTCGCAACTGAGTAACTGTGCATCCGGGCCCGGGACAACTGTTCCGGGCCCGGCCGTTTCATCGACATCATTCCCCGGGTGAGCTGTGCAGTTGGATACTGGTGGGTAACTAGCAGATTTACGTTGATCTCCTCTTGCCGCGCTTCTTTCCGTCGGGAAAACTGACCTCGACTCCTTTTTCGGGCCGATGACGACGAGTGGCCCGGGGCGTGGACGAAGGGGCTGATCGAGGTGCATGCTGGGCCGGCACGATGGGGAAATATCGATGACGGCCGGTAGCGTCGGCGCGACGAGCACCATGTTCGCGATGCTGACCCGAGGGGCCGTCGCGGGATTCTGGCGGATGACACGTCGACCCCTGTTCGCTCGGCGGCGACAGCCTGTCGAAGCGGGACCCTCCTGGACCGCCGCCTGCGCCACCATCCACCGACAGGCGTTCCGCAGCCTGCTTCTCGGCGCCCTCGCCTTCCGGGTGCTCGTGCTGCTGGCGCTACCCATCCCGATCGCCGCCCGGGGCGGGGCGGAGACCCTGGTCTGGCTGCTGCCCGGTGGCGCGTTGCTACTCGTCGCCAACGTCGGTGCCCTCGCCACGGCATATCGCTACCCGGCCATCGACTTCGGCCGGATCCGGGGCATGGTGCTCGTCGACCTCCTCCTGGCATACGCGGTCAGTCTCCTGATCAGCGCGACGACGTCGTACCCGGAGTTGTTCGTGGCGTACCTGGCCGGCGCGGTGGCCCTGACGACCGGGGCGTACGGCCTGCTCGGCGGATTCGCCGCCGCGCTGCTGTCCGTACCGGTGCAACTGGCCGGCCCGGCCCTGGGCGCGAGTGTCGGTGGGGCGACCGTCACCGGGCGGTTCCTGTGGCTCGGCCTCGCTGCCGTGGTGGCGGTGGCGGCCCTGGTGGTCTGTGGCCTCAGCGTCCACCGGGCGATGCTCTACGGGCTACGCGCCGGTCGGGACGCCGAACGGGCCCGGATGCTGCGGGCCCTGCACGACACCGTGCTCCAGACCCTGGAGGCCATCGCCCTGCAGAGCGCGGCGGACGAGACCGAACCCCGGGTGGCCCTGGCCGAGCTGCGCGGAGCCGCCCGCGTCCAGGCCGGCCGACTGCGCCGGATGCTCGCCGAGGGCGGCGCCACGGACGACACCACCTTCTTCGGGGCACTGGCCGAACTGTCCGAGGAGTTCGCCGTCCAGGGGCTCCGGGTCGAGCTGGCGGTGGCGACCGGTGCCGGTAACGGATTGCCCCGGGCCGGCCGGGCAGCACTGCTCGCCGCGGTCCGCGAGGCGCTTGGCAACGTGGCCAAGCACGCCAGGGTCAACGACGCGGTGGTTCGGGTCGTCGAGGACCATGGCGGCCTGGTCGTGGTGGTACGCGACCACGGGCGGGGCTTCGACGTGACCAACTACCGCCGGGGGTACGGGCTCCGAGAGTCGATCACCGCCCGGCTCCGGGACGTCGATGGTGAGGGCACCGTGGAGTCCTGGCCTGGTCGAGGCACTCGGGTCACCCTGCGGATGCCAGCATGAACCGGGGGCTCCGACCGGGGGCGTTGGGCGCGTCGCTCCGACCGAGTGTGCTGGGCGCGGCTCTTGGCTGCGTCGCCGTACTGGCCTGGACCTCGATGGCTGCCGCCGCGCCGGTGGCACAGTTGGCCGCCGCCGTGCCGGTAGTGCAGCTGGCTGCCGCCGCGCCTGCGGTACCGGCAGCGGGCATGGTCGACGGCTGCACCAAGCCGGTCGGGGTGCACACCACCGGCACCCCCTGGGCGGTGGAGCTGTTTGCCCCACAGCGGCTCTGGCCGATGACCACCGGACGTGGCGTACGGGTGGCCGTACTCGGCACCGGGGTAGACGCGGACAATGCCCAGTTCGGCCCCGACCAGGTCGAGACCGGCACGGATGTGCTGGCCGGACAGCGGGGGGCCACCGACGACTGCGACGGCCGGGGCACCTTCGCCGCCGGCCTGATCGCCGCGCAGCCGCACGACCAGACGACCATGGTCGGGCTCGCGCCCGGGGTGACCGTGCTGCCGGTGCGCTACACGCAGGCCACCCGACAGGGCAATGGCGCGGTGGACCCGAATCGGCTGGCTGCCGCCATCGACGCTGCGGTCACTGCCCGCGCCAAGGTCATCTGCGTGGTGGTGCCAGCCACCGCCGACAGCGAGGACCTGCGTACCGCCGTTTCCCGGGCACTCGCCGCCGACATCGTGGTGGTGTCGCCGGCCGCACCGGGGGCCCAGAGCCGGGGCGGCATCAGCTATCCCACCGCACTGCCCGGTGTGCTGGCGGTCGGTGCGTTCGGGCCGGACGGCGCGGCGGTATCCCCCGAGTCCGGGGAGCACATTCGGGTGGCCGCCCCCGGCCGTGGTCTGGTCAGCCTGGCCGCCGGCACTAATCGGGTCGGCCACACACCAGCGGTTGACGACCCGGCGTACGCGGCGGCGTACGTGGCCGGCACGGCGGCGCTGGTCCGGGCGTACCGGCCGGGGTTGCGCGCCACCGAGGTGGTGGCCCGCATCGAGTCGACCGCCGATCGGGTGGCGGTCGCCGGTCGACATCCGCAACTCGGCTGGGGCATGGTGAATCCCTATCGGGCGGTCACCGCCGAGGGGGTCGGCAGTTTGCCTGCTGACGGCAGCGCCGGACCGGAGATGATCGCGGCGGCGAGGCCCGCTCCGGACGACGGCGCGGACGGTCTCGTCGTACCTCTGGTGTTGGCCGGGCTCGGTGCGGCGGTGGCGACTGGCATCGGCACCGTGGTGGTACGCCGGGGCCGGGCCCGGGGCTGGCGCCCCGGTCCGTAGACCGCGCCTTATTGCTGCCAGACGATGCCTGTGCCGTACGCCTGAATGTAATGGCCGGCCGTAGTGGCGCTGCGGAATACGTGCTTGTTGCCAACGAACCGGAGGCCGACGACGGCATGAAATCCACTGTGCAGCGCCGCAGCCATGATGTCCTGATAGGCCGCGGCGACCGAGGGCTGTGGATGTGAGCAGACAATTCCGCTGTGTATTATCGCGCGGTTCGCCATGTGCGGAATGGTGTCAGTCGTAGACATTGGAACAAAAGGCTGACTCACATCAGCGAGAATATCTGACCGCGACTCGCCAGATGTGCGGTGAAAGTTCCGGCAACACCTGGCACCAGATCAATTCCCTTCTGCGGTCGGTACGCAGGCAGTGGCACCACCGACGACCACGTCACCGGTGCCGTCCCGGGCGATGTGCACACCGAGGTTGGCCCCGTCCCGCTGGAACTGGTAGGCCACCTCGGCCTCGCTGCTGCGGTCGGTGCCGTGCCAACCGTCGGCGGTCAACTCCGGCACCACCTCGGTGAGCAGGATTCCGATCGCCTCCGGTGTGGTGGCCACCCGCAGGTTGTACTCCCACCGGACCGACTCGCTCGGGGTGCCAGCTGGGCGGAACATGTCGCAGTCCAGCTGTTCGTCGCGGCTGATCCGGGCCGCGCCGAACCGGGCCGCGATGCCATCCAGCACCGTACGCAGCGGTGCCGCGACAGCGGCCAACGGTTCGAAGTCGATCGGCGTGGTCACGGCGTCGACCGTACCGGCACCACCGAGCCACCGGTGAAGACGTTGTAGATGTTCCACCACGCGTCCGAGTGGTAGATCAGCACGTCGGAGTGGGCGGCCTTACCCTCCAGCGGCCGGCCGTCGGGATAGTTGCCGGTCTCCAACCGGACCACCCCGGGAAACTTGTCGGGATCGGCCCCGTGGCCCCAGTTGCCGAGGTTGACGTCCCGTACCCAGGCGATCGGGTCGCCGGGGGCGGTCATCGAATAGCGCTGCACGTCCTGGTGGACCGGGCGCAGATCCGCCGGGCCGTCCACGTCGTGCCCCATGCCGGCCGACTCGATGTGCAGCACCCGGTTGGCGTCCAGCCCGAACTGCTCGGCGGTGCCGACGACCGCCCCGCCGTACGAGTGGCCGGCGTAGGTGACCTGCACCCCGTTACCGGCGGCAGCCGAGCCGGCGATCTCCGTACGCAGCTCGCGGGAGAAATCGGCGAGCCGGGGCCCGAGATCGTCGGCATAGCGCGCCGACGGTGCCTGCGGAAACAGGTTGGACGGCAGGTCCCCATCCATCCACAGGACGACCGCCAGGTCCCGCTTCGGGGCCGCGTCCACGAATCCGGCCATCGTGTCGTGGTAGCGCTCCAGGCTGGCCAGCTCGGAGTACGTCCCGGGGACGAAGACCGCCACGTTGCGGGTTTTTGGCCCGATGTCACCGACCAACTCGACCATCGAGCCGTCGCCGGACGGATCGAACGAGAGGATCTTGCGGTGCTCGGCGAGGATGTTCTCGTACAGCTCGATGCGGGCCTGCGACTTTTCGATGTCCTGCTTCAGGAAACGTTCTTCCTGGTAGTCCCGGTGGAACGGTGGGCCGTCCAACTCCTTCTTGAGCTGGGCCAGCCGCTGCCGTTCGGCGTCCAGCGCGGTGCTGACTGCCTGCCGGTTCGCGGCGATCCGGCCGGCGAACGGGGTGGAACCGGCTGGTGCGGCAGCCCCACGTCCGCCCGAGGCCGGGTCGGCGGTCCCGCCGAGCAGGCTCAGGAAGCTCTGACTCACCCGGGTGTCGCCCTGTCGGTAGTTGGCGACCGAGGCGGTCACCCCGGCGGCCAACCGGCGGGTGCTGGTGGCTGCCGTCTCCAGTTCGGTGGTGCTGGCCTGGAGGCTGCTGCCGTGGGCATGCATCGCCTGCTGGGACTGCGGCAGCAGACCGAACGCCTCGGCGGCGACCGGCGGTGTGCCGATCCGGGCCCGTACGCTGCTCAGCTGGTCCGCACCGCTGCCCAGCTCCGTGGCGGCGGTGTCGAGGGCGACCGGGACAGCCCGGAATCCGGTGCCGGTCATGCCCATGGCCGTTGGTTGTTGGCGGGCTGGTTCGGGTCGAGGTCCTCGCCGATCACCGCCGGGGTGACCAGGGACTGTTCACCCCAGACGTCCTCGGTCTCGATCAGCCAGGGCGGGATTCGGCGACCGCCGGCGGCGTCCCCCGCCCCCATCGGCGCGAACGGCATGGCGGGCATGAAACCCCCGGCCATTCCCTTCGCGCCCACTGCCGCCGCCGCTCCGGCGGCCCCGGCGAGCCCGCTCACCACGGGGGCACCGGACTGGCTGCTGAGCATCTGGTTGCCGACCGGGGTCTTGTCGATGCCACCACCACCGATGCCGCCACCCCCGCCTCCGCCGACGCCACCGCTACCACCACTGGCGAGCGAGGCGGTGCTGGTGCCCAGCTTGTCGGCCTTCTTGTCGCCTGGCTTGCTGCCGGGCAGCAGCCGGGGCAGCAAGCTGGTGAACCGGCCACCGAGCGCGGCCGAGGCGGCCGCCAGGCCGGCGGTGAACATCGCGCTGAACAGCGGTGGGCTGGTGCTGGGGCTGGGCTGCGTCGGGTCCGTCGGCGGGGTGCCGTCGGGCGTGGGAGCCACGCCCGGCTGCGGTATGACCGGAAGGGGCGGGGAGACCGGGGCCGGGTCGTTCGCCGGAGGTGTGGCCGTGGGCCGGCTGGCGGCGGTCGGCGCGATCGGCATCGAGTCTTCGGCCACGGTGTACTGCCCGGCCAGCGTGGTCATGACCCGGACGGCCTGCTGGTGGGCCGCGTTGGCGGCGTCCTGTGCCTGCTGATGGGCTTTGACCTGGTTGATGGCGTCGGACTGTTGCCGCTGGAATGCGTCCACCGTCGCCGGCGGGGTATCGGCCGGCAGGGCGAGTGGTGTCGTCGCGGCGGCGATGACCGACGGAGCGAGATCAGGTACGGACTGTGGGGCGGGCATCGTCTTACGGGCGGTGTCGAGCGCCTCGCCCGAGGTGTAGGCCAGGTCCCGGATCGCGTACGCGGTGTCGGCGACCCGGCGGATGCCCGACGTCAAGTCTTTGATCATTGTCTGGTACTGGCGGGCCGCGCTCCCGTCCCACCATTGCTCGAACTCGCGGAGCTGGCGTTCGACGTCGCCGGCCCGATCGTGCAACGCGTTTGCGGCCGCCTCCCAGCCTCGCGCTGCCGAGACCACCGTTTCCGGCTTGCTGGCGTAGAGCATCCGGACCAGTTCCGGGTGACTGTGCTGACTGAAGTCGCTGCGGGCTCGGCCGCCCCGCTGGTTGCCCGGCATCGTCTCAGCCCTTTCCGTGGCCGCGGAAGGAGGTGGCGACGCCGAAGTCGTAATCGGCGTAGCCGTCGGCGATCATGTGGGTCACGTCGTTGGCGAACGCGATGGCTTCTCGCACCGTGTGCAGCAGCTCGTGCATCTGTTCGACCGCCGTCCGGTGCCGGTCGCTCAGCGAGGACGCCTCGACGAAGTCACCGAGCAGCATCGGCTGTACGCGCAGCAAGCCGAGGTTGTCGGTCGGCTTGCGCATCGCCTCCAGCTGGGTCTCCAGCTCCCGGGCGAACTCTTGCAGCGATTCCAGGTGGACCCGGAACGACTCCTCTTGGGACATCGGCGCGCTCTCCTGTCTCGGCGCTCGTCGGCAAGACCGTCGTCAGGCTGGTTCGCCGTCGACGACGGGTCGGGCGACCGGCCCGGTCAGCGATAGCCGCTCCGTGACCGGCCTGATCGGCGACAGCCGCTCCGGCGGCCCGGTCGGCGACGGCGCGGGTGGGTCCCCCGACTCCCCCCGCGCCATCGCCGATCAGCTCAGCCGAAGTAGCTGGCGTTACGGTTCTCCAGCGCCAACTGCACGTCGTGCGCCTCGTTCACCTTGCCGGAGAACTGACCGATGATCGTGATGATCTCGTTCAGCGCAGCGCGCAGCCGGGTTTCGGACTGCTCGGCGGCCTGACCGGCGGAGCTGCCGGAGGCGTACCAGGTTTCCTTGATCGGACCCAGACTGGTGTGCAGCTGCTCCATGTGGCTGGTCAGCGACTGGGCCTTGACGTGCAGCGAGTCTGCGGCGGCACGAAGCCCCGCGAACTCGACGTTGATGACATCGCCGTTCATCTCGAATCACCCCATCCGGGCAGGTTAGGCCGGCCCACCGGCGAGACGGTTGAGTACGGAGCTGCCCTCGCCGACGGCGCCCGCGAGGCCCTTGAGGGAGTCGGCGACGGTCCAGTCGCCAGTGTCGTAGTTACGGAAGCTCTGGTTGACCAAGCCGGACATGGTCTCCAGTTCACGGGCCGCGACCCGCATGCTTTCCTGCAGCCGGTTCTGCAACTGCCAGAACGCGGTTGCCTGGTTGCCGGCGTACCGGCTCAGCACCGAGACGAGTTCGCTCTCCAGCTCGGTCATGGTCCGCGCCGCGTTCGTAGCGGCCTCGTCGAACCCGCTGACCGCTCGCGTCATCGCAGCGGCATCGCTCTTGAATCCGGGACTGGCCACGTCGGGTCACCTCCTTCAGGCGGAGTGGCGCGCCGGCTCGCGGCGCCGTACATGCTGGGGATGTTAGGTAGATGCGACCCTTAGTTAGTACGGCACAACTACCCGCCGGGGACACGGCACTATTACCCACACGACCGACGGGCGGTGTCCACTCGGCCCATCCGTCACCAGCCGGATTCAGGCCGAGCCGTCGACAGGGCTCAGGCCGAATCAACATCGGACCAGGCGATTTGGACCAACGACACCCCGGTACGCCGGTTCACCAACTGGCCCCGACCGGGCGGCTGCACGCTGGGCTTGACGTCCGCCAGCAGTGCCCCCTCGTCCCGGGGACCGGAGAGCAACAGGCCGGGCGTACCGAGGTCGCGCAGCCGCTGCATCCCCGGCTCGTAGAGGGCTCGGCTCGCGCCACCCGTACGACGGGTCACCACCAGGTGCAGGCCGACGTCCTTGGCCTGGGGCAGGAACTCCAGTAGCGGGGCCAGCGGGTTGCGGGTCGGCGTCACCACCAGGTCATAGTCGTCGACGAGGACGAACAGCTCCGGCCCGGTCCACCAGCTCCGCTCCCGCAGCTGCACTGCGGTCAGCTCCGGACCGGGCATCCGCTGCTGGATGCCCTGGGCGGCCTCGGCGATGAGCTGGGTGAGCACCGGCTCGCTGCCGGCGTAACCGAGCAGGTGCGGGCCGGTGATCGCGTCCAGCAGCCCGCGGCGGTAGTCGGCGATGATGATCGCGGCATCGGCCACCGGATAGCGGGCGGCGATCTGCTGGGCCAGCACCCGCAGCAGGTTGGTCTTGCCGGACTCCACGTCCCCGAAGGCGATGAAGTGCGGGTCGGCGTCGAAGTCCAGGTAGCTCGGGCCGAGGTCCGCCTCGGCCAAGCCGACCGGGATACGCCGGTCGGTGCGGGCCTGGCCGTCGGCCGATACCGGTGCCGGTGCCGGCAGGTCGGTGACCGGCACCAGTCGGGGCAGCAGCCGTACCTGTGGGGCTCGCGCTCCCCGCCAGCCGGCGTCCACCTGCTTCACAAGGTCCGCCGCACCGGCCGGCAGGTCGGCGACGGAGCTGCCCGCGTCGATCCGGGGCAGAGCCCCGAGGAAGTGCAGCTTTTCGCTGGTCAGGCCACGCCCGGGGGAGCGTTGTGGCACGCTGGCGGCGGCCCGCCGGTCGTACGCCGAGTCGGCCGGGTCACCGAGCCGCAGTTCGATGTGGGTGCCGATCAGGTCCCGGAGCGCGGGACGGATCTCCATCGCCCGGTTGGCGGAGAGTACGACGTGGATGCCGAAGCCGAGCCCCCGGGCGGCCAGCGTGGTGACCGTTTCGTCCAGCGGCTCGAACTCCTGACGCAGGGTCATCCAGCCGTCGACGACCAGGAAGACGTCCCCGAAGGCCCGACCGTCGGCGGTCGGTGGCGGCTGCCGCCGGAAGGTGGCCATCGAGTCGATCCGGTGCTCCGCGAACAGCTTCTCCCGTTCGGCGAGGAGCGCGGTCAGCTCGGCGACGATGCGGCGTACCTTCTCGGTGTCCATCCGGGTGGCGTAGCCGCTGACGTGCGGCAGCCCGGCCACCGTGGCGAGCCCGCCACCGCCGAAGTCGAGCGCGAAGAATTGCAGCTCGGCGGGGGTGTGGGTAAGGGCGAGGGCGGAAACCAGGGTACGCAGCAGCATGCTCTTGCCGCTCTGCGGACCGCCGAGCACCAGGGCGTGCCCGGCCGCGCCGGAGAGTTCCGCCCAGAACAGGTCCCGGCGCTGCTCGTACGGCTTGTCCACGATGGCCAGTGGCACGGTGAGCTGCCCGTTGCCGGCCCAGCCGACCGGGCTGAAGCCGCGCTCCGGGTCGAGCCCGAGTGGGGGCAACAGTTGGTCGAGGCTGGGCGGGTCGGCCAGTGGCGGCAGCCAGATCTGGTGGGCAGCGGGCCCGTGCCCGAGCAGCCGGCCGACCATCGCGTCCAGGATCGTCGTACCGGTCGTTCCCGGGGCAGGTTTTCGGTCGGCGGTGGCGACGGGGAGGACCGCACCCGCCTCCGCTTCGGCCAGCTCCAGTGGGGCCAGCCGGTACGGCAGGATGCGCCGCTCGTACGGCACCTCCGCCTCGATGCCGGGGGCGTGTTCGGGTGGCAGTTCACCGGAGACGTACGCGGCTTTGAAGCGTTGCAGGGTGGTGGTGTCGTGCTTCAGGTAGGCCGAGCCGGGCACCGAGGGCAGCTCGTACGCGTCGGGCACCCCGAGCACCGCCCGGCTCTCCGAGGCGGAGAAGGTGCGCAGCCCGATCCGGTAGCTGAGGTGGCTGTCCAGGCCGCGCAGCCGCCCCTCCTCCAGCCGCTGCGAGGCGAGCATCAGGTGGATGCCGAGGCTGCGGCCGAGCCGGCCGATCATCACGAACAGGTCGATGAACTCGGGTCGGCTGGAGAGCAGTTCGCTGAACTCGTCGATGATCACCAGCAGGGAGGGCAGCGGACGCAGCGGGGCACCGTCGGCGCGAGCCCGCTCGTAGTCGCGTACCGAGGCGTAGTTGCCGGCGGCGCGGAGCAGTTCCTGCCGGCGTACGGTCTCCCCGCGCAGCGCGTCGCCCATCCGGTCGACCAGGGTCAGGTCGGCGGCGAGGTTGGTGATCACCGCGCAGGTGTGTGGCAGGTCGGTCATGCCGGCGAAGGTCGCCCCGCCCTTGAAGTCGATCAGCGCGAGGTTCAGCGTCTCCGAGGAGTGGGTGGCCGCCAGGCCGGTGACCAGGGTACGCAGCAGTTCGCTCTTGCCGGAGCCGGTCGCCCCGATGACCAGCCCGTGCGGGCCCATGCCGCCCTCGGCGGACTCCTTGAGGTCGAGGTCGACCGGGCGGCCGTCCGGGTCCACGCCGATCGGGATGCGCAGCCGGTCCCGGGAGGCGCGAGGGCGCCAGGTGACGGCGGTGTCGAGGTGTCGAGGGTCGCCGATGCCGAGCAGGTCGGCGAGGCCGAAGGTCCCGGCGAGGGGCTGATCGGTGCGGATCGGTGCCCCGGTGTGCAGCGCGGTGAGTTGCCGGGCGACCACTTCGGCACCGGCCACGCTGAGCTGGTCCGGTTCACCGACCAGGGCCACCCCGTCGGCCGTACGCATGCCGAGGTGTCCCTGGGCGAGGACCAGGTCGAGGATGCCGGCACCGTCGCTCGGTGCGCCGCCGATCTCCAGCACGGTGGTGCCGGCCAGCCCGCCGGCCGGGACCAAGCCCGCGTCGGGGTGGGTGGCCCCGCCGTCGACCAGGATCAGCAGGTGTGGAGCGTCGGGTCGGGTGCCGGGCCGGAACGTGCCCCGGGTGCCCGGCTCGGCGGGGTCGTCGGCGAGCAGCGCGGCCAGGCCGGTCAGGGTGGGCGCGGCGAGCCGGGTGGGGCCGCTCGGGTCGGTCCGGCCCGGGTGCATGGCGTGCGGCAGCCATTTCAGCCAGTCCCAGGCGTCCTGCCGGTCAGGTGCGATGCAGACGGCGATCCGCAGGTCGTCCGGGGAGTGGAAGGTGACCAGGTGGGCCAGCATGGCCCGGACGAGGTGCAGCCCGATCGGCCGGTCGCCGGCCAGGGTGATCCGGCGGAACGAGCGCAGCGAGACCGCCACCGGCAGGTCGGCGACGGTGGCGTAGGTGCGGATGAAGTGCCGTAGCGAGGTGGAGGAGACCGGGTCGAGGTCCTCCAGGGGGGCGGTCTGCGGGGCCCGCAGCGCCGTGGCCAGCCGCTGCGGGCCGACGCCGACGCGTACCCGGCCGAAGTCCGGGTCGGTGCGGGCCCGTTCCCACAGCCGCTCGGTGCCGGCATACGACCACAGGTCGGCCGGTTCGGGCAGCGCGGCGAGGGCGGCCTCCCGTTGCCGTACCGCCACCTCCCGGACCTGGCCGCGCAGGCCACCGAGGTAGCGCAGGTAGTCGCGCCGCTCGTCGTTGATCTGTGCCTTCTTCGAGGCACCGCCCCGGGACAGGGCCATGAGCAGCATGCCCACCATGACGCTGAGGTAGAGCGCGCCGAATACCCAGGTCATCGCGCCGCCAGAGCGTCCGATGTAGACGAATGACATCGCGCCCATGCCCAGCATCATCGGCAGCATGAACATCAACTGCATGCCGCCCTGACCCGAACCGCGGGGCAGTGCCGGGGGCGCCTGGAGCATGATCTCGCCCTGGGGCGGCTCGGGCAGCGCGACCCGGCGGCGGAACATGTCGATCGACATCCGGCCTCCTCGGCAGGGGGATTCGGCCACCGGGATATCGGCAGACTTCCCGGTGACTCGTGGTCACTTCGACAGGGCGGCTAGTGGGTAGTTTTGCCGTACAGAGCGCCGCGCGCACCAACTTACGATGACCCGCAACCATCCGGAAACCGTGCGGACGCAGGGAAATCGCCCTCGCCGCCACGGCTGGTCAGCATGATCGGCGGAAAGGTGCGGGCGATGACGTCAGGCGCTTCCTACCACGTACGGCCGGATGCCGTACGCGGAGTTGTCGGCAACGTGGTCGGCCTCCTGCTCCAGACCTACAGCACGGTGATGGAGTTGGAGGCGCTGACCCTGGCGCCGACGACGTTCGCCAAGATCGGCTCGCCGGTCGCCTCGGCGAACATCGCAATGCAGGGCCAACTCGTCGGCACCATGCGGACCCTCCTTCAGCTGTTGCAGGAGGTCAACGACCTGGTGCACCGCAGCGCCAACGACTACGAGGCGGCCGACCGGGCGGTCGCGGCGGCGCTCGGCGGCAACCTGGGGAGCGACCTGGGCGGCGAACTGGGCGGACACGCCCCGAGCGGCGGCCAACCGGCCGGCGCGACCCTGGCCGGATACGCCATCAACGACAGTGCCGGTGCCGCCGGTGAACCCGGATCCGTCGGCAACGTGCTGGACTACCTGACCCGGGCCCGGCTCGGCGACCTGGCCACCCGGCCACTGACCGAAGTCACCTTCGGTAACGCCGGTGACTTCGCCGACTGGCTCGACCGCAGCCACACCAACCAGGAGCGGGTCGGCCTGCTCGCCGTCTACTCGGGCAGCGGACGGGACGTCTCCGGCGTGGTGAACACCGGTGACGTGGTGGTCGTGCAGCCGTACGTCGGTGATTCCGGCCCGGTGATCGGCGTGGCCGGCGCGAACGGACAGCTCTACAACCACGGTGCGGTCGGCGAGGCGGCCCAGTTCGGGCGGGTACGGGTCTATCGGCCGATGACCGACGCGACCCCGCTGTGGTGACCGGCGTCGTGGCGACCGACGTGATGCCGCCCGTGCCGGCCAGTGCGGTGCCGCCGCTAGCGACCGACGTGATGCCGCCTGCCGCGACCAGTGCGCCGCCGTCCGCAGTGACCGACGTGATGCCGAGAGAGGTGCGTCGTGTTTAACATCCCCAACTCAGGCGCAATGGACGCCGCAGCCAGTGGCCGTGGCCCCAGCACCGTCGCCCTACCCTCGATCATCGGGGGCGACCCGGCGGCGATCCTGGCCCACGCGGCGGCGCTCACCGCCCGGGTGACCCGCCTGGTCAGCCTGCTTGCCGACCTGGAACGGGCCCGCGAGCAGCTACGCGAGGTGTGGTCGGCGGGGGCCGCCAGCGACTCGGTGGTCCAGAAACTCACCAAGTCGTTCGCCAGCTTCCAGAAGATCATCGAGACCGTGTACGCCGGCATCCGCGAACTGGAGGGCTCCGCCGCGCAAATCACGACGGCCCAGGCCGCGTACCGGGCGGTGGTGAGCGCGATCAATCCGACGGTCGCGGCGCTGATGTCCAACCCGTACACCCGGGCGGCCGGCCGGGCGCTGGCGGTCAGCGCCACCGGCATCCTGAAGGCGTTCCTGACCGGCATCGGGGGCATCCTCACCGCCATCGGCGCGACCAACATCGGTCAGATCCTTACCGGCCTGGCCACCATCGTCACCCAGGTCGAGCAGCTCTTCTCCAAGAACAACGACGCCGGACGGTCCACCGCCGCGACGGTGCCGACCGGGATCGCGAACACCGCGATCACCGCCCCGCCACAGATCGGCAGCGTCGCCACCAGCACCGGGCAGACGGCACTGGGCAGCGGCTACCCCCTCGGCCAGACGATGCCCAACTTCACCGGCTCCGGCTATCCGACCACCGGATCGCTCACCAACTACCAGCCGTCGGCGCTCGGCGGTAACGACCAGTGGGTCGCGGTCGACCGGGGGCAGTCCACGTTGCCCGGGGGCACCCCGGTACCCACCGCCCCGGCCCCGACCTCCCCGGCGGACGTCACCCCGGCACCGGCCACGGGCGGCCGGGACGGCGACGACGACGTCACCATCACCGCCAGCAAGGGCGACCTGAAGGTCACCGTCGAGGTGCCGGTCGACACCGGCCGGGCCTTCGACATAGAGGTCTCGGCCAGCTCCGGCGGGCAGACCGTCGAGGCGGACGTCAGCGTCGACGTTGACGGCTCGGTCAGGGTGAGCTGACGTGACCACCGCCGTGCCGCTCTCCGGTCGCCTCGTCCTGGACCTCTCCGGCGCGCTGTCCGGGCTGCTCAACCGGTACGCCCAGGTACTCACCGAGTACCGCCGGCAGATGACCGGCGACCCGGCCGGGCTGTGCGCGGTGGCCCAGTCCTACCGGACGCTCGCCGACCAGGCCGCCGGTGTCTGCACCGACCTGCACCGGCACCGCACCCAGCTCGCCCAGCACTGGTCCGGCGCTGCGTATGACGCGTACGGCACCGCGACCGGTCGGGTCACCGCTGGGCTGGACGGAAGCGAGGCCCGGCTGCGCCGGCACGCCGCCGCACTGGAGAACGCGGCCGGGGCACTCCGATCAGCGGCGGCTGGTGCGGACTCGGTCCTCACCCAGTTCCAGGCCGCCGCCCAGGTGCTCATCGCCTACGCCCGCGCGGTGCCGCAGAACCAGATGGCCGCCCTGGTCAGCCAGGCCCGCCAACTCGGCGAGCAGGCGATCACCGCCATCCGGGGGATCTACGACACCCTCGCCGCCGCGCTGGTCCGAGTCGCCGCCGAACTGGGCGCACCCAGCACCGCCCAGGCCACCCCGGCCCAGGTGACCGCCTCGGCCACCCAGGGGCGGGCCGCCGCCGTGGCGGTACGGGCAGCGCTGGCCGGGGACGCCTCGCCGGAACGGTTCCGCCAGGCCATGGCTGAACTCGGGGCGATCACCGAGCGGCTACGCACCAGCCAACCGCAGTCGGCCGCCGACAAGGCGTACCTGACGGCGTTCTATGGCGAACTCGGCGAGCGGATCTTCGACCTGCCCGGTTACCTCAACGCCGACGATCATCGCTATAACACCAGTCTCTTCGGACTCTTCGGCGAGACCGCGCCCGGCTTCGCCGCCGCCGACCGGCAGGCGATGATGACCACCGTCGGCAACGGCATCCTGACCCTGTCCCAGCACCCGACCGACCTGCCACCTGCCGTACGGGATCTGGTGTTCTCCTCCGCCGCGACCGAGACCAACATCGGCACCGACTCGTGGGGCTTCACCCGGGAGGTCTCCGGCGGTGCGAACGGGCCGCTGACCGGGGTGTTCGGCGAGACGGTCTACACCAACCGGCTCGACGTGCCCCGCTTCGCGCAGTGGGAGGCGCTGTCCCAGCTCACCCACGCCGCCGACCGGAACATGGTCGCCGGCACGGAATTCTCCACCGCGATGACCCGCCGGGTCGGCGAGATCGCCGATGTCACCCAGCGGCTCGACGACATCTCCCGACTCAAGCCCACCGACCCCGGCTACTACGTGTCGACCAACGACGCCGTGCTGTGGGACAAGCCACGGGTGGACACGACGTTGACCTCGATGCTCGACGTGTCCACCCGTAACCACGTTGCCAACGCCGCACTGGTTGGCGACGCCGCCACGCTGGGCCACCTCAGCGGCTTCGCGTGGGCGGATGATGGCCGCGCTGCGGGCCAGGTCATCGACTGGATCGGCTCCGGGACCGCCGATCCTGCCGAACACGACCTGGCCCGCGGCGCGTACGTCGACCTCACCCAGACGATGACCGACCCGTCGTCGTACGAGCGGATGCTGGCCGGGATGCGGGAGAATCCGCACCTCTCCGAGGCGGTCGCCCGCGCCACCGTGCCCAACCTCGACCTGTACGCCCAGCCCCTCGACGGACTGGACACCGACACCCGCGCCGACCGGATCGGCGGCACCGACGCCCGGCACATGCTGATGCTGGCCGAAACCACCCAGACCGGCCGCGACCAGATCAACGCGGGTGCCGACCTCTACAAGGAATACCTGCTCCGGCAGGCCGACGCCGGGACGATCCCGATGGAACAGGCCGGTCGGTACGCCGGCAACGTCGACGGGTTGACCAACGCGGCGGCGGCCAACGCCATCTGGCACGCCAACGTGTCCGACGCCGAACAGGCCACCAAGGTCGCGCAGGAGTCGTACACCCGGCAGATGGCCATCGCCAATGCGGTCAAGGACGTGGCCGGCTTCGGTGCGGGCACGATCCCGCAGGTCGGCTCGTTCGCCGGGTTCGCGGTCGGCCAGGCCGGCAACCTGATCACCGGGGCGATGCAGGCACCCGCCCCGGTGCACCCGGTCAGCCTGCCGACCGACGTCTTCCACCATCCACAGTTCACCGGAAACGGGGCCGTCTACACGGCCGCCAGCGACCTGGCCGGCTATGAGTTGCGTACCGGCGGCAACGCGCCGGACGTACCGGTCGGGTCGATGCACGGCACAGCGGCCGAAGAAGCCGTACGGTGGGCTCGCGCCGATGCCGGGCGGGCCGACTACCTGGACGCCTACAACACCGCGGCGCACTACGTGTACCTGGAGAACCTGGCCACCCAGACACGTGAGTCGATCCAGTACGACGTGCAGGGGCGGCGGCCATAGAACCGGAGGTAGAGGGCATGGAACCGGCGATCGAGGAACTGATGGCCCAGGTGCGCGAGCAGCAGCAGCGCATCGAGGACATTCAGCGTTCCGTCGAGACGATGGAAATCACCGGATACGCCGGCAACGGGGACGTAACCGTAAAACTGAAGGGCGACGGCCGCTTCACCGACGTGTCGATCGATCCGCAGGTGCTGCGCCGCTACGACGCGCAGACCATCGGCCAACTGGTGCTGGAGGCAGTCAACGACGGCCTGGCCAAGTTGGGCGCCGCGAGTGAGGCCAAGTACGCGCCGCTGCTCGCCGAGGCCGAGTAGTGACCACCACGATCGCACCCCGGCGGGTGACGGTGGTGGCACCACATTCCCGGCTGGACGTGTCGTTGCCGGTGCAGAGCACCGTGGCGGAGTTGCTGCCGCAACTCGTCCGGCTGCTCAGCGTCGAGACCGACCGGGCCGGTGGCGCCGGCTGGCAACTGCACCGACTCGGCGCTCCGGCGCTGGACAGCGCCGTGACAGTGACCGGGGCTGGCCTGCGCGACGGTGAGGTGCTCTATCTGAGCAGTGTGGACCGACGCGCCACCCCGATGCTCTTCGACGACGTGGTGGACGCGATCGCCAGCGCCGCAGCCGACCGGCCCGGTGTCTGGCGGGGTACGGTGTCCCGCCGGGTCGGTGGGGCGGTTGCCGGTCTGGCCTTCACCGCCACGGCGGTGGCGCTCGGCTTCAGCGGGCTGCCCGCGATCACGGTGACGATCCTGGCCGGGGCGTTGGCCCTGGCGCTGCTCATCGCCGGTGGGGCACTGTCCCGGGCGTTCGGCGACCGGGGGCTCGGCGCGGTCGTGGCTGCCGGTGGCGTACCGGCCGCCGTGGTCGGTGGCCTGGCCGTGCTCGCCGGCGACGGGCAGGCGGCGCTGGCCATGACGGCCGGTCGGCTGGCGTTGGCCGGCACCGCCGCCACCCTCTACGCCGCGCTGGCCGCCGTGGTCGTGGCCGAGCAGCGGTTCGCGGCGGCGGCCGTCGCCGCTGCGGTCGGTGGCATCGCGGCCTTCGTCGCCCTGCTCACCGGGGCGGCGCCGGGCTCGATGGCGGCGATCGTCTGCTGTGCCGCTGTGATGGCCAGCCCGGCGCTGCCGATGCTCGCCCTGCGGCTCGGCCGACTGCCACTGCCCAGTGTGCCGACCGACGTGGCGGCGTTCCGCCGGGACGAGACGCCGACGTTGGGCCCGGAGATGGTCGGCGACACCGAGGCTGCCGAGCGGATCCTCACCAGCCTGCTCTGCGCGCTGGCGATCATCGTCGCCTGCTGCGCCGGGGTGCTGCTGACCACCGACGACCGGTGGTCGTGGGCGTTGTCCGGCCTGCTCGGCACGGCACTGCTGCTGCGGTCGCGAGCCTATGTGGGGGTGGGGCAGCGGGCAGCGTTGCTGCTGGCCGGGGCGGTTGCCGTGCTCGGTACCACCGCCCGGATCGGGCTCGCCGGAGACGCGGGCACCCGACTTCTGCTGGCCGGACTGATCGGGCTGGTGGGGGTGGTGTGTGCCACGTACGCGGTCCGGGCTCCGGCCGGCACGCCATCGCCGTACTGGGGGCGGCTGCTCGACGTGGTGGAGTTCCTGACACTGATCAGCCTGGTTCCGGTGGCCGGTGCGGTGCTGGACGTCTACGGCGCGGTACGCGCGTGGGGCGGCTGAGTCACCTGCGCGCCGGCCGGGGGGTGTGGATGGAAGCCGGCCGGGGAGGTCGCCTGCGCGCCGGCCGGGGAATGCGGTTGGCGGCCGGCCTGGGGATAGAGCCGGAGGCCGGCCAGCGGAAGGGTGTCCCAGGCTGCCACGGCATGTGTGCCGTGCAGCGGGACGAATCCCTTGCCGAACCCGGCGGTGGCCCGGCCGACCACTTCGGCGACCGCCTCGGGCGTGGGTCCGGCCGGCACCCCGAGGCGGACCAGGGCACTGGTACGGGTGCCGCCGCCGCGCTGCCGGTCCAGCCGGATCGAGACGGCGCTGACCAGAGCCGGGGCGCTGCCGTGCCGGCGCAACAGGTGGGCCACCTCGGCCCAGTCCCGGGGCGTCCGGCGCGGCCGGTAGCAGACCTGGTGCAGCATCCCCAGCGACCAGTAGCGCCAGTTCTCGGTGGTGGGCTCGGCAGCTTGTCGGGGGTCGACGCCGAGCGAAGCCGCCCACGCATCGGGCAGTCGGGTGCCGTCGGGCAGCACCACCGGGTGGCCGGCGGCGCGCAGCACGGTGGCGATCTGCAGTGCGGCGGTGCCAACCGTACGGATCAGGCCCTGATCGCCGCCGCCCCGGGCCTCGACGGCGCGTGCCGCGTGCCTGGGGTCGACCCGGAGGGCGAGCCAGCGGGCGGTCTGGCCGGTGACTGGGGAGGCCCAGTCGACGAGTTGCAACCCGGTCAGGGGCAGTTCGGGATCGGAGTAGCTGGCCGAGAGATGACGCAGCAAATCATCGAGGTCGCCAGACGGGTCGACCTGCAGCAGGGCGCTCCACGACCTCCCGTCGCCGGCCAGTCCGGCGCGGTTGCCGGCCCGGTCGGCGTAGGTGCGGGTCGACAGAGTGGGCAGGGCCGGCTGCGGTTGCCGGGAACGCCGCTGGTAGCGCTGCCGGACCAGCGCCCAGTCCGGCAGCCACCGACCCCGGACCCGCAGCGCGGTGCCGGCCACCACGAGGGTGGCGAGCCCGGTTGCGGTGCCGCCAACGGCGTCGAACGGGCCACCCGCCACGATCGCCCCCACCGCCGCTGCCTGCCAGAGGGCGACCCGGCCAGCCTCGACCCCCAGCCCGCGGCGCTGCCCGACCGGCGGCCGGGGCAGTCGCCCGGCCCGCGCGAGCGCCGGGTCGCCCGTCGGCCCGCTGGCCGGTTCGATTGCCGACGCGCTGGCCGGTTCGACAGTCGATGTGGCAGTCGGTGTGGCAATGGGCATGGCCGGGTCCCCTCGGCTGGAAATTGCCGGATGGCTATACCTTGCACCCGTAGTTCTAGTGCACCGGAGCGGTGTCGCACCAGTCAGGAGACGAACTGATGTGGACGCAGCGCGACCAGTTGCAGGCGTACCAGTTCCTGCGTCGCCGACTCGTCTCGGCCGTACAGGTGGGCGACGCCAACCATCCGGTGTCGCCGAGCCGGCGGTTGGTGATCGGCTGCGCGCTGGGGGCCGCCGCCGCGCTGCTGGTGACCGCCGGCTTCGGCGTGTACGGGTTGCTCCGCCCCGGCGCGAACACCGACTGGCGCAAACCCGGCCAGGTGGTGATCGAGAAGGAGACCGGTGCCGCGTACGTGATGGGGGCCGACGGCCTGCTGCACCCGATGCTCAACTACACCTCGGCCCGGCTACTCGCAGGTGGCGACGGTACGGCGACCAAGCAGGTGTCGCGCAAGTCCATGGCAAAGGCCCCGCGCGGTGTCCCGCTGGGCATCCCGGGTGCACCGGCCTCCCTGCCGGCGAAGGACCTGTTGACGACCGGCCCGTTCACTGTCTGTGTCCAACCGGCCCAGGGGCGGCCGGTGGGCAGCCCGCCGGTGACCACCGCCCTGGTCGGGGTGGCCCCGGTGGGTACCCAGGTCGATCCGGCTATGGCCGTGGTCGTGGCCGATTCGGGGGGTGTCCGGTACGTGGCGGTGGCCGGCCGGCGGCACCGGATCGCCGACCAGGGGGCGGCCATGGCCCTCGGTTACGACTCGACCCGACCGCTACCGGTCAGCGCGGCTTGGCTCAGCGCCGTACCGGCCGGTCCGGACCTGCGCTTGATCACCGTGCCCGAGGTGGGGGACGCCGGCCCGAGGGTGGGTGACCGGACCACCCGGGTCGGTCAGGTGCTGGCTGCCACGACCGTTGGCGCGGAAACCCGCTACTACCTGGTACGCGCCGACGGCATCGTCTCGATCAGTCAGACCGAGGCGGCGTTGGTGCTCGGCAACCCGGCCAACCGTGCGGCGTACGCCGGGGGCCCGGCCCGTGAGGTGCAGGTGTCGCCCGTGGACATGACCGAACTAGGCTCGGTTTCAGGCGCTTCAGGTGCTTCAGGTGTGTCGGGTGCCTCGGACGCGTCGGGCGCTTCTGGTGGCTCGGGCGCGGCCCCGGGTAGCGGGTCGGCCGGCCATCCACCCCGGCTCGCCCCACCGGTCGTGGTGTCCGGTGAGCGGATCGCCGTGTGCGCCACCCTCGACGGGGATAGGGCGACGATCCGGCTGGCCGGTTCGATCGGCGTACCGGCCGGGACGCAACCGGTGGCGGCCGGCGGCGGCACCCAGGCCGACGCGGTGTACGTACCGGCCGGTCAGGCGGTCGTGCTCCGGGACCAGCCCGCCCCGCAGGCCGGCCTCGGCACCGTATATCTCCTCACCGACCAGGGGGTACGTCATCCGGTGCCGACCGGCGAGGCGTTGAAGGCGCTCGGCTACGGCTCGGTACGACCGACCCCGGTGCCGGCCTCGGTCCTGGCGTTGTTCCCGACCGGCCCGGTGCTGGACCAGGCCAGCGCGCAACGCACCGCCCCGGTGGTGCCGGCGATGAAGGCGGGAGAATGACCGGAGTGTCGACGATGGAGGCGGAACGGTGAGCGCAGTGTCGACGCCGATCGAGGTTTCCGTGGTCGAGGACCACCCGCTCTACCGGGCCGCCCTGGCCCGGGCCCTGAGCGACGCGCCGGACGTACGGGTCGACGTGACGGCGCGCTCGGTGGAGGAGTTCGCCGCCTACCGGGTACCCACCGGTGGCGTGGTGATTCTCGACCTGAAGCTGCCCGGGGTGCACGACGCGGCGGCGGTGGTCACGGTCGCCGGCATGGGACACCGGGTGCTGGTGGTCTCGGCGCACGGCGACCAGGCCGACGTGTTGGGCGCGATCGCCGCCGGGGCCCGGGGCTACCTGACCAAGGACGCTGACGCCGACGAGATCCTGCGCGCCGTCCGCGAGATCGCCGCCGGCAACACGTACGTCTCCCCGACGCTCGCCTCGATCCTGCTCGACTCGGCCCGGAACCGCCCGTCCGTCTACCGGGTGCCGTTGTCCGACCGGGAACGTCAGGTGCTGTCGCTGCTGGCCGCCGGCGAACGAGACCAGGACATCGCCGACACGCTGGCGATCAGTGTCCGTACGGTCCGCTCGCATCTTGACCGGATCCGGGAGAAGACGGGTCGACGTCGACGTCCCGAGTTGACCCGGCTCGCCATCGAGGAGGGCATCGTCACGCCCACCCCGGACCGCTGACGGCCGTCCGCCGACGGCTGAGCGCCGAGCGTCATTGGAACACCAGGTACGTCATTCGCTTTGGTTGACGTACCTGGTGTTCCAGTGACGGGGTGGGGTCAGGTTGGTGGCGTGGTGGCGGAGGGCTTGGCAGAGTACGCGGAGTTCGATGCAGGGTGGGTGGTATTCGCTGGTGGGCCAGGTGCATTCGGGGGTGTGTCCGGTGATCCAGACGGATATGTCGGTGGCGCTGTCGGTGTGGACTTTGGCGACGATGAGTGCGACGTTGCGGTCGACGTCGAAGGTGGCTTCGTCGGGGTGGTACCACTCCTCGCTGTTGAGGGTGAGCAGGGTGCCAGGCGGGATGTGGGGTAGGTCGGGTCTGGCCATCGGTTGTCTCCGGGTGTTGCGTGCTGGTTGCTGCTGCGGGTGTGGGTGGATGTGACCGACGGGTGCGGTGGGAGCGTTCCACGCCGGTCGTGAGGGCGGGCCGGTGACGGGTACGGGGCGGTGGGGGTCGTCGCGGCGGTGTCGGCCCTGGTAGTCGGTTCTGCGGCGAGTCATCGCAGGTCGGGGCAGTGTCGGACGGGGCCGGGTGGTTCGGGTGGTTCCTGGCTGGTGTCTTCCGTGGGGGTGGGTAGCCAGGGGGTCGGTGGAGTCGCCGGCGGGTCGTCAGGCGTCTTCTCGTTGTCGTTTTTGCTGAACCACCATTTGGCCATCGAGCACACCTTCCGTTGTGGAAGGGGTGCGGCGGTCGGGTTGTCCCCTCGCGCTGACCGCCGCACCCCGGTTGGGTGGGCGCGGCGGCGGGAATGGGGGGAGAACCTACGCCGCGCCCGGCTTGGTCAGGGCGCGGCGGCGGCCGGAGCGGAGGCTGATGAAGACCGTGTACGCCGCGCCCTGTGGTCGAAACGCTACGCAGGGGCGTGGGCGGCGGTAGGGATGATTTGTACCCCTGGTGTGACTACCAGTCGATGCCCATGGCTAACGCCAGTTCGCGGGCGTCCTCGCCGATCGTTCCGCGTCGCCCACACAGCTCAAGCACGGCGCTGCGGGCGTAAGGCTGGTGGCGGATCGTGTCGCTGCTTTCCCGCAGGGCTTTCCCAAGTAGATGCACAGCGGCAACCTCGCCACGACGAAGCATGTGTGCGCGGGCCGCGTCGATCAGAGCAGATGCACGACGGGTGCGGGAGGGCAGCGTCGAATAGTCGGTGTTGTCAGCGCGTCTGGTCGCCTCCCCTGAGCGACAGAGATCAGTCTCAAGAGTTACGGCGTATGCAGCGACCGCAGTCGGACCGAACATCAACCACGGATGTGCGTAGTTGCTGCCGAGGGTGGTGGCAGTCCGGTCAGCGATGTCCCATGCCCGCCAGGCGTCACCGTCACGGCCGGCCTTACCGTGGCCGAGGGCCAAGCCGAGGTGTAGTTGACCCCACCGGGCGAGTTGCCCACCACCGACGGTCGGATCGAGTAGGGCGGTAGCGTCGGTAAGCACTTGCTCTGCCGCGTCGATCTGTGCCGACGAGCGATAGACGTGCGCGTAGTACCAGGCGGCGACCGCGATTGCCGCAGGATCGTCTGCCTCCTGTGCAGCGTGCATGGCGCGATCTGCGGCCAGCCACACCAGTTCCGGATGCGGCTGATGTGCGGTGTAGAGCTGTGCCAGGTGGTAGGTGCGGGCCAGTTCGACGAGGGCGCGACGTCGATCGTTGCCATCGAGTCGTCGGGCGGAGACCCGGCACGCGTCGAGCAGGCCAGGCAGGACGGTTGCCACAGCAGTCCGCTCGGTGCTCGATCGATGCCACAGTGCCCATGCCTGATCGACCTGAGCGCGCAACATCTCAGCCGAGAGCGGCTGACCAGCCGGTACGGTGGTCCGCTGCATGGCTGCCGCGATCACCGGCATGTCTGGGTGGCCAGCTCGGGTCACCGACGTCACGGGTAGTGACTGGTCACCGGTGAGGTCTGCCAAGTCGTTGATCTTGAGTACCTCGGCCAAGCGCAACAGCATGGGCAGTCGGGGTGGCAGAAGTCGGCCTGCCTCAATCGCCTTTACCCACTCTGCGCTGCGCCCGACGAGACCGCCCAGGACTGCGCGAGTCTTACCAGCCCGCTCGCGATGCATCTTGATTCGTTGACCGACGGTCAGGGTCATCGGCTCGTCTTGGCTGTGCACGGTGCCCTCCCGTACGAGCACTGGCGTCCTCACATCGAGAACGATCCTTGTAGATCGCACGGTACGGCTTCGTAGCACCTGCGGCTACCACCGTCTCGGTCAGCGGGGTCGGACGCCGTCCCGGGAGAAGGCCGGTCGACGTCGACGTCCCGAGTTGGCTCGGCTCGCCGTCGAGGAGGGCATCATCTGCCAACAGTTCGGTAGCCCGCCACCAGTTGGAGGGCACGACCCGGCCTGAGGTGATCGCGGCGGTCGTCACAGCGCAGGCCTCGTCGGGCTTGCTGGCTGCCAGCAGAGCAAGCCCGAGATCCAGTCGGGCCGATGCGTAGCGGCGCGGGCGGGTCGCGCCGGCTGCGGCCATCTCCGCCACCACAGTCCGGGCATATTGCTCCGCTGCGGGGTCACCGGACCAGGCGAGAGTGGTAGCGATGTAGCCGGATGCCTTGGTGGGGTCGTACGTTGCTCAGCGTGTGCCCTCGGATTTGTCTGGTCAGCGGGGTCGGACGCCGTCGAGGACGAAGCTGACGGTACGCCGGGCGAAGTCTTCGCCGACCGGTGTCTGACGGAGGACCACCCTCACCCACACGGCACCGGCGAGTAGGTCCATCAGCAGGGTCGGGTCGGTGTCGGGTGGGAGTTCGCCTCGGGCGGCGGCGCGTGCGAAGACAGGGTTCTCTCGGGCGAGCCGGTCGGCGAAGAATGCTCGGGCGTGGGCGGCGAGTTCGGGGCTGTGTGCGGCGGCGGCGAGGGCCGTGACCGCGATGTCGGCGGCGGGCGACTTGGTCAGCAGGGCTAACACCGCCTCGACGAGGGCTTCCAGGTCGCCACGGAGACTGCCGGTGTCGGGTACGTCGAACCGGAGCGTCGGGGTTCCGACGAGGGCTGCGCCGAGCAGCGCCGCCTTGGACGGCCACCACCGGTAGATCGTGGTCTTGTTGACGGTCGAGTGTTCCGCGACCGCTTCGATGGTCAGTCGCTCGTAGCCGTTCTCGGCGAGCAGGCTGAGCGCGGCGTCGAAGATCTCCCGCTGCCGGCGTGGGCCTTCGCCGCGCTGCCGCTCGCGTTGTCCGGTGCCGTCGACCACCTGGTCACCCTAGTACTCCAGCGCCGGCCCTAAACCGGGCGGCGCTGGAGTACCGGATGGTCCGTCGGGGGAGAAGGGTCAGGACCGCCGCGTCTCGCGGAAGCGCTGCACGATCTCGCTGCCGGCCACGGCCAGCACGCCCAGTGCGGCAACGGTGTAGAAGGTGTCCGGCACGGTCCAGTCCTTGGTGATGCTGGCCAGGAACTCCGGGTTGAAGAACTTTTGCTGGTGGAGGATCCAGGCCAGCGGTAGCGCGAAGACTGCCTGCGCGATGGCGTGCGGGACGGCCAGCGTCATGGTCCAGTTGCGGGTGGCGAACCAGATCAGGTTGAGCACCACCAGGGCAGCCAGGCCGGCGAGCATCGGCCAGATCCAACCCGACCAGAGCGCCGGGTCGAGCACCTGAATTCGTTCACCGTTGTCGGCCCGGTACGGCTTGGCGGTGGACTGCCAGACGATCAGCCCGATCAACACCAGGTCCCATACCGCCGTGGCGCAGGCGGTGATACCGCTCTTGTCTGCTGCTTCACGCATCTCCGGCAGCTGGTCGGGCGTCCATTCCGTGGTGCTGCCCTTGATTACTTCGTCGCGCTGGCGGGACCGTTCGATCAGGGCGAACACCACGGTGAGCCAGGCGATCATCTGCGCGCCGATGGTGAGCACCGCGCCGATGCCGCTGCCGATGATCGAGCCCAGGTCGTTCTTGTCGAGTACGTCGATCACCACGACCACGACGGTGACCACGGGCAGCACGGTGGAGAGCAGGAGCCTCAGCAGTCGGACGTACGTCGGGTAGAGCTCGGGTCCGATCAGCGCGAGTGGCCGGCCGGCGTAGCGGGCGGCGAGCCGGATCGGGTCGCCCATCTCGGTGAGCACCTCGCGCTCGGCTGCCGCCGGGTCGGCCGGGTTGCGCGCATCGACGGTGTCGGCGATGGTGGTACGTAACTCTTCGGCGACGTCGTCGCGTTGGTCGGCCGGGATTCGCCGTACGACCTCGTGCACGTACCGCTCGGTCAGCGTGTTCGTGCTCATCAGTTCTCCTTGGTCAGTCGTGAGATCGAGGCGACGAGGTCCTGCCATTCGCGCACCAGTCCGGCGCGTACCCGGGAGCCCTCGGGGCTGGCCCGGTAGAACTTCCTTGGTCGAGACTCGTCGGTGTTCCACTCGCTGGTGAGCAGGCCCTGTTTTTCCAGTCGGCGTAGCAGCGGGTAGAGGGTGTTGCCGTCGACGGTGACCCCGGCGTCGTTGAGCGTCTCCAGCAACGCGTAGCCGTACTGCGGCTCGTCGAGCAGGGCGAGGCAGGCCAGTACGACCGTGCCGCGACGCAGCTCTTGAGCCTGGCTGAGGATCAGTTCTTCTGCGGTCACAGATGACACCATACTGTGTGTCGCACACTAATGTCCAGTGTCGTTTACCGTGCGCGCTCCACTGATGGGTCAGGCGTCGAGGATGGCCAGGTCGAGCTGGCGGAGCCGGTCCGGGTCGGCGAGGATGTCGATCGCGGCGATCCTCCCGTTCGTGATCGTGAAGCTCATGACCGACACCGGCTCTCCGTTGGTGGTGTTGATCAGCCCGGCGAGACCGTTGACCAGCGCCGGCGTCGGACGGGGATTGCTGAACCGCCGGAAGGTGAGCGCCTGCCCGGCCACGGCTGCTGCCCCGCGTACCACCCGCAGGCCGGCCCCGGACAGGCCAGCGTCGGCGCGCAGCACCACGTCTGGGTCGAGGACGGCGACCAGCGCGTCGAAGCCGCCGCCGTGCGCGGCAGCCAGGAACGCATCGACCACTTCGCGTTGGCGGGTCAGGTCCGGGTCGGGGGTAGGTGCCGCGCCCTGTACCCGGCGACGGGCACGGCTGGCCATCTGTCGGGCGGCAGTCGGGGTACGCCCGACGATCGGAGCGATCTCCTCGAACGGCACCGCGAACATGTCGTGCAGCACGAACGCGAGTCGTTCGGCAGGGTTGAGTGTTTCGAGTACGACCAGCAGCGCCAGCCCGACCGAGTCGGCCAGCAACGCCTCGTGCTCGGGGTCGACACCGTTGGCCGGACTGATGATCGGGTCCGGCAGATGCTCGCCCATCGGATCCTCGCGTCGCGAGACGCGGGAGCGGAGCATGTCCAGGCATACCCGGCCAACCACTGTGGTCAGCCAGCCGGCCAGATTCTCCACCTCGCCGGTGTCGGAGCGGCTGAGTCGGAGCCAGGCTTCCTGAACGGCGTCGTCCGCCTCGGTGAGCGAACCGAGCATCCGGTAGGCGACCGCTTTCAGGTGACTGCGGTGCGCCTCGAACCGGTCCGCCAGAAAGTCGTGTTCGTTCATCGGTCACATCTCCTCGTCGGGGTCCGTCAGT
The DNA here is from genome assembly GCF_053590565.1 of Micromonospora sp. NPDC003197. Taxonomy (NCBI): domain Bacteria; kingdom Bacillati; phylum Actinomycetota; class Actinomycetes; order Micromonosporales; family Micromonosporaceae; genus Micromonospora; species Micromonospora sp. NPDC003197. The sequence goes on from NZ_JBSFTE010000003.1 coordinate 28,133, forward strand.
GCAGTGACGAACGAAAACCGGTCGGTGTGACGAGCCGGCCGCCGGACGACCATTGGAGATGGCTGATCATGCAGGCACGGATGAAGAACCCAGCGATGGTGTTGCCCGACGCGTTGAAGGGCATTCAGCACCTCCTCAAGGCGGTCGGCCAGGGGGGATTGTCGGAACGGACGCGGGAGTTGGTCGCGCTGCGGGCCAGTCAGATCAACGGTTGCAGTGCTTGTGTCCACGCCCACGTACTGAACGCCAGGAAGGCTGGCGAGACAGAAGAGCGACTGGCCGTCGTGGCGGCGTGGCGGGAGGCACCCTTCTTCACCGACGCCGAACGCGCCGCGCTGGCGCTGACCGAGGCGGTCACCCGGCTCGCCGACCGGAGCGCGGACTCCGTGTCGGACGAGCTCTGGAACGAGGTCGCCGACCACTACGACGAGAAGCAGCTCGCCGCCCTCATTCTCACGGTCGCCACGATCAACTTCTTCAACTGCATCAACACGACCATCAAGGAACCGGCCGGTACCACCTGGGGCTGACCTGACTGCGAGAGTGGTGGCGGCCTGATCGGCCCACTCGGCGGGCTCGAGTCGCCAATTGCAACGCAACGTTGCGTTGCAATTGGCGGCTCTCGTCGCTACGGTCTAGCCATCTGGACCGCGCGTCGGTGGGAGGACCCGATGGACGTCGAGGCTGGCGACACGCTGCCCGTGGTGTTCGTGCACGGCATCCGGCTCAGCGGCTCCATGTGGCAGCCGCTGAGCCAAGTGGTCGGGCAGCACCATCCGTCAGCCGCCCCCGACCTGCCCGGACACGGGCGGCGACGCGGTGAACCGTTCACCATCGAGACGGCGGTCGAGGCGGTGGCCGACACGATCGACCAGCTCGGCGGGCGGGCGCTGCTCGTGGGGCTGTCCCTGGGTGGCTACGTCGGGATCGCCACCGCTGCCCGGCACCCGGAGCGGGTGGCGGGACTGGTCGCCATGGGCTGCAGCGCCCGGCCGACCGGCACCTTCGCGGCGCTTTTCCGCCAGGCCGCTTGGGTGGCGGGCCGATATTCCGAGGTCGCCAACCGGCTCAGCGCACGGGCGTTCCGCCGGGCGTTGCCCGAGCCGCTGGCCGAGGCCATGGTGGCGGGTGGGCTCTCCTGCGAGGTGTTGCCGCAGGTCGTCAACGAGGTGACCCGGCTGGACGTGCTGAGTGAACTGTCCGCGTACCCGGGGCGGGTTTGCCTGGTCAACGGCGCACGAGACCACTTCCGGGCTGACGAACACCTTTTCCTGGACGCCTGTCGGGATGGGCGGCTGGTGGTGCTGCCCCGTCGCGGTCACATCGACTGCCTCGTCGAGGTCGAGCGTCTCGCCCAGATCGTGACCGAGCAGGCCAGGATGGCATTCTCGGCCTGACCTACCCGGAATCGGTGCCGTGCCGGCTCATGACCGTCCCGGTGCTACCAGGCCGCTGTCGTACGCGATGATGACGAGCTGGACCCGGTCCCGGGCGTCGAGCTTGGTGAAGAGCCGGGCCAAATGCGCCTTGGCGGTGGCCACGCTGATGTACAGCTCGGCGGCGATCTCGCTGTTGGACAGACCCCGGCCGACGAGGGTGAGCACCTCGCGTTCGCGGTCCGTGATGCCCTCGATCGCCCGTGGATTGCGGGCCGGCGATGGGCGGCCGGCGAACTCCTCGATCAGGCGGCGGGTGACGCTCGGCGCGATCAACGCATCCCCGGCGGCCACCACCCGAATCGCGCCAATGATCTCCTCCAGTGCCATGTCCTTGACCAGGAATCCACTGGACCCGGCGCGAAGCGCGGCATAGACGTACTCGTCGTCGTCGAAGGTGGTGAGGATGAGGACGCGGGTTGCCGCGCTCGCGGTGATGATCCGGGTGGCCTCGATGCCGTCCATTCCCGGCATCCGGATGTCCATCACGATGACGTCGGGCCGGGCGTCGGTGGCCAGCCGGACCGCTTCCGCTCCGGTCGCGGCCTCCCCGACGACCTCAATGTCGGGGGTGTCGGCGAGCAGTACGCGCAGACCGGCGCGGACCAGGGGCTGGTCGTCGGTGAGGACGACACGGATCGTCATCAGGCTCCTGTCGATAGTGGTAGCCGGGCCGCCACACGGAAGCCGCCCGACGGCCGAGGACCAGCGGTGAACTGGCCATGCAGCAGACTGACCCGTTCCCGCATGCCGACGATGCCGTACCCGTTGCCGCCGATGGCACTGCCCCGGCCATTGTCGACGATCTCGACGGACAGCTCCTCGTCCCCGTAGCCGACGGTCACCTGGCAGTCACCGGTGTGCGCGTGGCGTACGACGTTGGTGACCGCCTCCTGCACGATGCGGTACGCCGACAGGTCGATCTCGGCGGGCAGCGGTCGTCGTTCTCCCCGCCACCGTACGTCGACTCGGACGCCGGCGTCCGTTGCTGCGGCGGCCAGTCGGTCGAGGTCGGCGAGTCCCGGTGTCGGGTCGAGCGGCACCGGCTCGGTTGCGGAGGCCGGGTCGGCCTGACGTAGCGCGCCGAGCATCCGGCGCAGCCCGGCCAGGGTTTCCCGGCTGGTGGTTTCGATGGCCCGCAACGCGTTGCGGGCCTCGGCCGGTTGGGTCTCGATGACCCGGCTGCCCACACCCGCCTGGATGGCGATGATCCCGATGCTGTGCGCGACCATGTCGTGCAGCTCACGGGCGATCCGCAGGCGTTCGGCGGTGACGGCCTGACTGGTCGCCTGTACGCGTAGCGCCGCAGCGTGTTCGCGACGCTGGCGGAGCGAGTTGCCGAGCATCCAGGCGGTAGCCATGGCCAGGGCGTAGAGCAGGCTCTGTGCGGCGAGGTCCGACTCCTGGACCATCGGCCCGGGCAATTGCTGTGCCTCGAAAGGCTGGGCTGCCTCGATGACAGCCTGCACCGCGAACGCGGTGACGGCGGCGGCGATCGAGAACCGGCGGGACCGGGTGGCAGCGAGATAGCCGACCGTCAGATCGATCGCCGCAAACTGCAGATATCGGATGTCCCGCAGGTATCCGACCTCCCATGCGTGCACGGTGAACGGCACGATCACCGCAGCGGCCAACATCAGCGTCAGCGCCGGGAGCGGTCGGTGGCGTAGCAGGCCGAAGGGCATCGCCAGCGCCAGAGCCGGCAAGAGGTAACGGAGAGCTGACCAACTGGAGTGGTTGTTCGCCCCGTCGAGTACCACGACGAACAGGACGACCGGGAAGGCGATGCCTCCACCCCACCGCAGCGTCCCCCGTACCGTCTTCCGCATCGCCTCCCGCATCGGCGAATCCGCGCGCAGGCGCTTCGATGGCCTGGTCAGCGGCGGTGTTACGTCCATGCGCTGAGCGTATTGAGTCGCGCCTCGGCACGGCATTGGCCCACGGGTGTACGACCCCGGGCTACCGCCGGCTGCGCGGATGTCACCCCTGGTCCGCTGCGGTACGGGGGTGATCTCCGGAAGCGTTGGTCAGGTGATCGAAGTCAACGAACTGACCAAGCGGTATCGCAAGGTCAACGCCGTGCACGGGCTGACGTTCACCGTACGACCGGGGCAGGTGACCGGGTTCCTCGGACCGAACGGCGCGGGCAAGAGTACGACGCTGCGGATGCTCCTCGGCCTGAACGAGCCCACCAGCGGCACCGCCACCATCGACGGACACCCGTTCCGGGACCGGCCGCGCGGCCTGCGGCACGTCGGCGCGCTACTCGACGCGCACGACGTACACGGTGGTCGTACCGCGAAGGCGCACCTCTCCGCGCTGGCCCGCAGCAACGGCATCGGCCGTCGCCGGGTGGACGAGGTGCTGGCGGAGGTTGGCCTGACCGAGGTCGCTCGGCGGCGGATCGGCGGGTTCTCCCTCGGCATGCGACAGCGGCTCGGCATCGCCGGTGCGCTGCTCGGCGACCCGCCGGTGCTCATCTTCGACGAGCCGATCAACGGTCTCGACCCGGAGGGCGTGCGCTGGGTACGGGGCCTGTTCCGCCGGCTGGCCGCCGAGGGGCGGACCGTCTTCGTCTCCAGTCACCTGATGAGCGAGATGGAGGCCACCGCCGACCAGCTGATCGTCATCGGCCGGGGGGAGTTGATCGCGGCCGAGAGCCTGGCGCAGTTCGCCGCCCGCAGCACCCAGCAGAGCGTGACCGTACGCACCCCGGACGGCCCCCGCCTGACCGACCTGCTGACCAGCGAGGGCGCGACGGTACGACCGGGCGACGACGGCTCGCTCACGGTCACCGACCTGACCGCCGCCCGGATCGGTGAACTCGCCTTCCAGCACCGCGTGATGGTGCAGGAGTTGACCACCCACACCGCCTCACTGGAGAAGGCGTTCATGGAACTCACCGCCGACAGCGTCGAATACCTGGCCGGAGACCGCCGATGACCACTCTGACGAAGCCCGCAACCGGCACCGGAGCCCGTGTCCGGTTCGGCGACCTGATCGCGGCCGAATGGATCAAGCTGTGGTCGCTGCGGTCCACCTGCTGGGGACTGGCGGTCACCGCGCTGATCGTCGTCGGGATGAACGCGAACTCGGCCATCTCCGACATGAACAACTGGGAGCGCTACTCGCAGGGGATCCGGGACAACTTCGTCCCGACCTGGTCCATCCGGGACGCCTTCACCGACCCCGCCGCGTTGGTGCTCGTCCTCGCCACCGCCAGCATCGGCGCGATCATGATTGTCGGCGAGTATTCCAGCGGGCTGATCCGTACCACCTTCGCGGCGGTGCCCGCCCGTCGCGCGGTACTGGCGGCCAAGTTCCTGGTGGTGACACCGGTGATGCTCGCGTACGGGGCAGTCGTCTCCGCCACCTCGTTCGGGGTGACCCAGGCGATCCTCTCCAGCCGGGACGTCGGGCTGTCCATCAGCTACCCCGGCGCGCTTCAGGCGGTTACTGCCTCGGCTCTGCTCCCAGCGGTGTGTGCCCTGGTCGGCATGGGTCTCGGCGCGCTCATCCGGCACACCGCGACCACCATCGTCACGGCGACGCTGCTGCTGCTCCTCCTGCCGACCATGATCGAACCGAACCAGCCGTGGAAGGCCGCCCTGCACCACGCGTTGCCGCTCAACGCCTGGCAGCGGCTGACCGACATCAGCCCGGTCAACCTGGGGCCGCCCATCCTCTACCCGGCGACGATCACCGAGTCGTGGCTGGTGTACGCCGCTTGGCCGCTCGTCGCGGTGGTGCTGACCCTGATCGTCATACCCCGCCGGGACGTGTGACCCGACCGCCTCTCCACTGGAACACCACGTATGTCAATTTCGCCGGATGACGTACGTGGTGTTCCAGTGAACGACTCAACGACGCGTGGCGACGCGAGCCGGTCAGCGGAAGGCGACGCGAGCCGGTCAGCGGAACGCGGCCTGGCCGGTCAGGGCCTGGCCGACGACGAGCTTGTGCACCTCGCTGGTGCCTTCGTAGGTGAGCACCGCCTCCAGGTTGTTGGCATGCCGCAACACCGGATATTCGAGGGTCACGCCGTTCGCACCGAGAATCGTCCGGGCGGTACGGGCGATGCTGATCGCCGTCTCGCAGTTGTTCAGCTTGGCCAGGCTGACCTGGGCCGGCGTCGCCTTGCCGGCCTCCCGCAGCCGTCCCACGTGTACCGCCAGCAGCATGCCGTTGACCAGGCCCCGGGTCATCTCGGTCAGCTTGTCCTGGGTGAGCTGGAAACCGGAGAGCGGCCGGCCGAACGCCTCTCGGTTGTTGGCGTAGTCGATCGCGGCGCGCAGGCAGTCGTACCCGGCCCCGAGTGCGCCGAAGACGATGCCGAGCCGGGCCTCACCGAGGCACTTCAGCGGCGCGCGCAGCCCGATCGCCTCGGGCATGATGGCGTCGCCGGGCAGGCGTACGTCCTGCAAGACCAGGGCGGACGTGACCGAGGCGCGCAGCGACAGCTTGTGCCCGACCGGCAGGGTGCTCACCCCGGGGGTGTCCATCGGCACGACGAAGCCCCGAATGCCCTCATCGGTACGCGCCCACACCACCGCCACGTCGGCGATCGCCGCGTTGGTGATCCACATCTTCTCGCCGTTGAGGATCCAGTCGCCCCCGTCGCGGCGGGCCGAGGTCCGCATCGCGGCCGGGTCGGAACCCGCGTCCGGCTCGGTCAGCCCGAAGCAGCCGATCGCCTCCCCGGCCGTCATCGCCGGCAGCCACCGCTGACGCTGCTCCTCGCTGCCGAAGGTGCGGATGGCGTACATGGCCAGCGAGCCCTGCACCGACACCAGGCTGCGTACGCCGGAATCGGCCGACTCCAGCTCGAAGCAGGCCAGCCCGTAGGCGACCGCACCCGTACCGGCACAGCCGTAGCCCTCCAGGTGCATGCCGAGCAGGCCGAGCTTGCCGCACTCCCGGGCCAGTTCCCGGGCGGGCAGTTCACCGGCGGCGAACCACTCGGCGATGTGCGGCCGGATCTGCTCGGCGGCGAACTTGCGTACGGTGTCCCGGATGTCGCGCTCCTCCTCGGTGAAGAGGCTGTCGATCGCGGCGAGTTCCAACGGGTCGGTCATCAGTTGCTCTCCAGGGAGGAAGGGGCGGTGAGCCAGGCTCGTACGTCGGCGGTGTGCTCGCCGAGCCGGGGCGGCGGGCGGTGGTAGCCGGCCGGCGTGCTGGACAGGGTGATCGGATTGGCCACCTGCCGGGCCGGCTGGGCACGGTCCGGCCCGTCGATCTCCACCACCGGGGACAGGCCCAGTTCGGTGGCGAGGTCGAAGGCCCCGGCCAGGTCGTTCACCGGTCCACACGGTACGCCGACCGCACTGAGCGCAGCGGCCAACTCGTCGGCGGGGCGCAGCGCCGTCCGCTCACGCAGGGTGGCGATCAGCGGCTCGCGATGCCGTACCCGGTCTGCGTTGGTCAGGTAGCGCGGGTCCTCGGCGAGCGCCGGAACATCGAGTACGCCGCAGAGCGCGGCGAACTGCGCGTCGGTGCCGACCGCCACCGCCAGCGGCCGGTCGGCGGTGGGCAGCAACTGGTACGGCACCACGCTCGGATGCGCGTTGCCCAGGATGCCCGGCACCACGCCCGCCGAGACGTACCCGGATGCCTGGTTGACCAGGGCGGACAGCAGCGACGAGAGCAGGCTGACCTCGACGTGCTGACCCTCGCCGGTGGCGTCCCGGTGTCGCAGCGCGGCCAGGATGCCGATCGTGGCGTGCAGTCCGGTGATCACGTCGACCACGGCGACCCCGGCCTTGACCGGCTCACCCGGCTGCGCCCCGGTGACGCTCATCAGCCCACCGACGGCCTGTACGAGCAGGTCGTACCCGGGTCGGTCGGCCCCCGCGCCGGACCCGAATCCGGTGACCGAGCAGTAGACCGCGCCCGGGTTGACGGCGGCGATGTCGGCGTAGCCGAGGCCGTACCGTTCCATCGTGCCGGGGCGGAAGTTCTGCACGATCACGTCGGCCCGGTACGCCAGCTCACGGGCGGCAGCGAGGTCGGCCGGGTCGGTCAGGTCCAACGTGATCGACCGCTTGTTGCGGTTGACCGCCAGGTAGTAGGTGGCGGTGCCGTCGGCGTCGTACGGCGGCCCCCAGGATCGGGTGTCGTCGCCCTTGCCGGGCCGTTCCACCTTGACCACGTCCGCGCCGAGGTCGGCCAGGAGCATGGTGGCGTACGGCCCGGCCAGCACCCGACTGAAGTCGGCCACCAGCACGCCCTCAAGGGAAGTGGTCACGTCGCCTCGCTGCGCTCGCTCATACCGACCACTCTCGTACAGCGGCGACAGCTCGCCGCCAGCGCTGGTGCGCCTCGTCGCGGTCGTCGGCACCAGCACCGGCACCGGTACCGGCGGTGAACTCCCGATCCAGGTGCCAGCGCTTGGTGATCTCGTCGGTACTGTCCCAGACCCCGGTGGCCAGGCCAGCCAGGTAGGCCGCGCCGAGCGCCGTGGTCTCGGTGATGGTGGGCCGGCGCACCGGCAGGCCGAGCTGGTCGGCCTGCAACTGGCAGAGCAGGTTGTTGACGGCGGCCCCGCCGTCGACGGTGAGCCCGGTCAGCGGATGCCCGGTGCACCGGGCCATCGCGTCGGTCACGTCCCGCACCTGGAAGGCGATCGCGTCCAGGGTGGCCCGGGCGACGTGGGCTCGGGTGGTGCCCCGGGTGAGCCCGAACATCGCCCCCCGGGCGTACGGGTCCCAGTCCGGAGCACCGAGCCCAGTCAGGGCCGGTACGAAGACCAGCCCGCCCGAGTCGGGCACGCTGGCGGCCAGCGGCTCGATCTCGGCGGCAGACGGAATCACGCCGAGCCCGTCGCGTAGCCACTGCACCGCCGCCCCGGTCACGAAGATCGACCCTTCCAGGGCGTACGTGGTGGGCTGACCGTCGAGCTGCCAGCCGACCGTGGCGACCAGCCCGAAGTCCGGTTCGGCGATCTTCGTGCCGGTGTTGACCAGCACGAACGAGCCGGTGCCGTAGGTGCACTTGGAGCTGCCGACGGTGAAGCAGGTCTGCCCGAACAGGGCGGACTGCTGGTCACCGACGAGCGCCGCCACCGGCAGGTCCAGCCCGAGGAAGGCGTCCGGGTCGGTCCGTCCGATCACCGCGTTGCTGGCGACGATCTCCGGCAACGCCGACCGGGGTACGTCGAACAGCGCACACAGCTCGTCCGACCAGTCCCCCTCGGCCAGGTCGAAGAGGAGGGTTCGGGAGGCGTTGGACGGGTCGGTGACGTGCACCCGGCCACCGGTGAGCCGGGCGGCGAGGTAACTGTCGACCGTACCGATGGCGGTCCGACCGGCCCGTACGTCAGCCCAGGTGGCCGGCTCCTCGGCGGCCAGCCAGGCGAGCTTGGTGGCCGAGAAGTACGGGTCGAGCCGCAGCCCGGTCCGGGCGGTGATCAGCGATTCGTGCCCGTCGGCGCGCAGCCGCTCGCACAGTTGCGCCGAACGGCGGTCCTGCCACACGATCGCCGGCCGGGGTGCGGCCAGCGTCTGCCGGTCCCAGAGGACCACAGTCTCCCGCTGGTTGGTGATCCCGATGCAGGTCGGGGTGGTCGGGGCGGCGGCGAGCGCCGAAGCGCTCGCCGCCCGTACCGCGTCCCAGATGCTCTCCGGGTCGTGTTCGACCCAGCCGGGCCGGGGGAAGAGTTGCGGGAACTCCTGGTATCCCCGGGCCACCACCGTGCCGTCGGGGTCGATGACGACCGCGGTGACCCCGGTGGTGCCGGCGTCGATGGCGAGTACGGCCATCAGGCCACCCCGACCAGCGCGGCCCGGTTGGAGCCGGTGGTCCGCCGGTAGCAGCCCGCCTCCCGCTCGATCCAGTCGTGGTCTTGGCCCAGCGCCTCGGCCATCAGGGTGGCCACCTCGTCGGCCGCGTCGGCAGCCCCGTCGACCGTCTCCAGGCCGGCGTGGCTGCGCCGCAGCAGCACGTCCTCGACGGCGAGCGCGCCCTCGTGGCGTACCGCGTGGGTGACCTCGGCCCGCAGCAGCCCGCCGGCTCCGGCGACCGGCCGCAGGCCCGTCTCGTCGGCCCCGGCGAGCACGTCGGTGACCGCCGTACCGTGCCGACGCAGCAGGTCGTCGATGGTGCCGGCGGTCAGATTGTGCTCGCGGGCGAGGAGCCCGCGCCGGTTCCACAGGGCTTGGAACCCGTCGGCTCCGACCAGCGGCAGCCGGTCGGTGCAGGACGGCGGGTAGCCGCCGCCGAGCCGGTCCACCACCGCGTCGACCGCGTCCTTGGCCATCACCCGGTACGTGGTGAGTTTGCCTCCGGCGATGGCCAGGCACCGGCTGTCGATGTTGGCCACCACGTGTTCCCGGCTGAGCTTGGCGGTGTCGGCGGTGCCGGCCCTGTCGACCAGTGGGCGGAGCCCGGCGTAGACGCCGACCACGTCGGCGCGTTCCAGCGGCCGGCGTAGCCACCGGTTGACCTGGTTGAGTAGGAAGGTGATGTCGTCCCCGTCGGCGGCGACGTCCCGCAGGTCACCCGAGTACGGCGTGTCGGTGGTGCCGACCAGCACGGTCGAGCCGACCGGGATGATGAACAGCACGCTGCGGTCGGTACGGGTGATCACCGCCCGGTCGACTCGCAGCGCCGACTTCGGCACCACCAGGTGTACGCCCTTGGAGGCGCGAACCCGCAGCACCTCCCGTCCGACGAGCCGCTGTACCTCGTCGGTCCAGACGCCGGAGGCGGCGAGCACCTGCCGGGCCTGGATGGTGCTCTCGGCACCGGTCAGTTCGTCGCGGACGGTGACCTGGGCCCTGTCCGGACCGGAGGTGTAGCCGACGGCGCGGACCCGGGTGGCGATGACCGCCCCTTCCCGGGCGGCGGTACGGGCGACGGCGAGGGTGAGTCGGGCGTCGTCGACCTGGCCGTCGTCGTATTCGAGCGCGCCGGTGGTCAGCTCGGCGCGCAGCGCGGGCATGGTCCGGGAGAGGCCGCGTCGGCTGAGGTGCCGGTGGATGCGGAAGACCCGTTCGGCCTTGCCGGAGGGGAGTTGCCCCATGCCGTCGTAGAGGCTGAGTCCGGCTCCGATGTAGGCCCGTTCCCACACCCGGTGGGTCAGTGGCAGGACGAACGGCAGCCGGCGGACCAGGTGCGGGGCGAGTCGCCCGCCGAGCAGGCCGCGTTCCCGTAGCGCCTCGCGGACCAGCCCGAATTCGAGTTGTTCGAGGTAGCGCACGCCGCCGTGTAGCAGTCGGCTGGACCGGCTGGAGGTGCCGCCGCCGAGGTCACCGGCCTCGACCAGGGCGACGCGCAGGCCCCGGGACGCCGCGTCCAGGGCTGCGCCGGTGCCGGTGATGCCGCCGCCGACGATGAGCAGGTCGTAGGTTCCTTCTTCCAGTGCCGCCAGTGTCGCGGGCCGCCGAGCGGCGTCGATCATTCCGCTGTCCACGTCCAGGTCCTTTCCGCAGAATATAGAATCTGTCTGCCGGTAAAGCTCGGCGTCACCATCGGCGCCGGACCTCCTCGGCCCAGCCGAGCAGCCCGTCGACCGGGATCCGCTCGCCCTCGTCAGTTACCACGTGCCCCGAGTAGTGCCCAAAGACCTGGTGCTCGGCGCTCTCCACCACCAGCCAACTGCTGTACGCGGCCCGGTCGTGGAACGGGGTGAAGGTCAGATCGACCCGCTTACCCACCATCCGCCACGGGGCCAGCCAGTCGTGGCTGTCGTAGTACCAGGTCAGCTCGTCACCGATCTTGTGGAGCCGACCATCCACCCGGATCGCGTTCTCCGTCATCCCGGTGCCGACCGTCCACTTGCCACCGATCTGCAACCCGATCTCCCGACCGTGGCACCGGCCACTGGCCGCACCCCAGTTCCAGACGATCGAGTACGGCCACCGGCCCCGCCCGTGGTCCAACGTCGCGTACGCGGTGTCCGGGTCGAACTCGTACGCCTGCCCGTCGGCCACCACCCGGCCCTGCGCCCGTAGACAGTTGTCCTTGCGGGTGTACTGGAACGTCCGGTCGTCCCACGGCACCACCACGCCCAGCGACTCGTGCCCATCGGGCCGGTCCACCAGCAGGTCGACCGAGAGCCGCTCCGACCGGGCACGCAGCCGGGTGCCCGACGGCGTCTCGTCGAAACCGAGCGCGATCTTCCGGCCCCGGGCGCGTACCCCACCCTCGCCGGAGATCGTCGGCATCGGCGCGCCGAGCGGCAGCACGTGCCGCTCGGCGACCTGGATCTCCTGGTCGGTGGCGAAGTCCAGGAAGAACGCGGCATAGGTGACCCGGTAGTCGGCGTGCGAGATGTTCACCGCGACCAGGTGGGTCGGGGTGGTCACACACCAGTACTCGAACCGCTTGTTCCGGCCCCAGCCGCGCAGGTTGGCCCGGTGCAGCGGCTGGCGGGTCCAGCCCACCGCGTCCGGGTTCAGCCGACCGTCGAGCAGACACAGGTCCACCCGACTGGTGATCTCCCGCTCGTGCGTCAGGTGATCGTCGGCGAGTTGCTTATCCATCGAGTTCCACCGCCAGGTACTTGTAGTCGAGGTAGTGCTCGACGCCGTGGTGGCCGCCCTCGCGGCCGTACCCGCTGCCCTTGATCCCACCGAACGGACCCTGCGGCGCGGCGAAGTTGCCGCCGTTTACCGAGACCATGCCGAAGCGCAGCGCCTCGGCCGTACGCATCACCCGGGACAGGTTCTGGCTCCACAGGTAGGAGGCCAGGCCGTACGAGGTGTCGTTGGCGCGGGTCAGCGCCTCCTCGTCGGACTCGAAGGTGAGCAGCGGCGCGACCGGACCGAAGGTCTCGTCGTTGCTGATCACCATCTCGTCGGTCACCCCGGTGAGCACGGTCGGGGTGTGGAAACTGCCCCCGGCGTACGACTCACCGCTGGGCCGGTCCCCACCGGTCAGCACCTTCGCGCCCCGGTCCAGGGCGTCCGCCACGTGGGTGGCCACCTTGTCCACCGCCGCCACGTTGATCAGCGGCCCGATCCGGGTGCCCTCGGTCAGCCCGTTGCCCACCGGCAGCGCCGCCGTACGCTCGGCCAGCAGCCGGCCGAACTCCTCGGCCACCGACGCGTGGACGTAGATCCGGTTCGGCGAGGTGCAGGCCTGCCCGGCGTTGTAGAACTTCGACCGGGCCACGCCCGCCGCCGCCTTCTCCAGGTCGGCGTCGGCGAAGACCAGCACCGGAGCGTGCCCGCCCAACTCGACCGACATCCGCTTCACGTCCGGTGCGCTCGCCGCGATCAGCAGCTTGCCGACCCGGGTCGAACCGGTGAAGGAGACCTTGCGGACCTCGGGCGCGGCCATGAAGACCTCGGTGACCTCGGCCGGCCGGGTGGTCGGCACGATGTTCACCACACCCGCCGGCAGCCCGGCCTCGGCGCATGCCTCGGCCACGGCCAGCGCGGAGAACGGGGTCAGCTCGGAGGGCTTGAGCACCACCGTGCAGCCGGCGGCCAGCGCCGGACCGATCTTCCGGGTCACCATGGATAGCGGGAAGTTCCACGGGGTGATCGCGGCGACCACGCCCACCGGCTCCGGCAGCAGCCAGATCCGGGAAGTGGCCGAGGTGGCGGGGATCGTCTCGCCGTACAGCCGCCGGGTCTCCTCCGCCGACCAGAACATGTGCTCGGCACCGGAGAGCACCTCGGCGCGCGCCTCGGCCAGCGGCTTGCCCTGCTCCCGGGTCATCGTCTCGGCGATCTCGTCGGCCCGCCGGGTGAGCACCGCGCCGACCGCGCGCAGCTTGTCGGCCCGCAGGTGGGCCGGGAGTGCCCGCCACCCGGTCAGCGCCCGGGTCGCCGCCTCGACCGCTGCCTTCGCCTCGGCCGCCCCGGCGTCGACCACCGTGCCGAGTACGGCGCCGGTGGCCGGCTCCCGTACCTCGAACACCGCGCCGCCGGCCGGCTCGCACCACTCGCCGTCGATGTAGGCCCGTCCCACGTCACTCATACGCTCTCCTATCAATCGGCCTGTCGGCCGCAGTGCAGTCTCTTGTTGGCGGCAGCTCAGCCCTGGTAAGCGGCCGCCGGCCGCAGCTCAAGCCCTGGTAAGCGGCCTGCCGGCCGCAAGTTCAACCTTGGTTCTGCATGCCTTGCAGCAGGGCCTCCATGCCGGCCTGCTCGTGCTCGCGGACGAGTTGCGCGGCGCGGGCATAGTCCTTGGCCACGATCGCGTCCCGGATCGCGAGGTGCTCGGCGTGCGACTCGGGCAGCCGCCACGGCACGAAGCGGAAGCCGTACTTGGCCCCCTCGGTACGCGACCAGAGCGAGGTCAGCATCCGGTTGATCACCGTCGTTTGGGGCGTGTCCGAGAGCAGCGCGTGAAACCGCCGGTTGAGCTTGGAGAACGCGTCGACGTCCCGCTCGGCCACCACCGGCTCGCACTCGTGCAGTACCGCGTCGATCTCGGCGATTCGCTCCGCTGAGTACGACGAGCCGCCCAACTCGATGGCGAGACCGCCCAGCGCCCCTCGGATGCCGTAGATCTCCTGGACGTTGTCCAGCCCGACACTGGCGACCACCGCGCCGACGTGTGGACGCAGCACCAGCCACTCGTCGGCGACCAGCGACTTGATCGCCTCCCGGACCGGGGTCTCGCTGATGCCCAGCGCCTCGGAGACGATCCGGGCGACGATCCGGCTCCCGGGCGGTGCCTCACCCGACATGATCAGCCGCTTTATGTGGCTGATGGCGATGTCGGACTTCATCTGGAAGGTGTCGGTGGCCACCGGTGTCCCCTCACACTCGCTGCACGGTCAGCTGGTCGATCGCCGCCCGGTCCAATGTGACGCCGAGGCCGGGCGCGCTCGGCAGCCGTACGGCACCGGTGGCCGGGTCGGGCAGCAGCGGCTCGGCCAGCATCACCTGGAAGACCTCCGGCACGATGACCGGCGGGTCGTACGGGTACTCCAGCCATTCGCAGGACGGCAGCGATGCGCAGAGCTGGAGGTTGCCGGCGACGCCCAGCCCAGTCGCCCACGCGTGCGGAATGATCCGCCGGTGTCGCGCGGCGACCATGGTGCCGAACTGCCGCAGGGCATGGATCTCCTCGCTCTCGTTGGCGTCGGGCTGGTAGATATCGAAGCAATCATCTTCCAGCAGCCGGACCAGTTCGGCGAAGCCCCGGTTGTGTTCGCCACCGGAGATCGGCACCGGCGACTCGGCGGTCAGCCGGCGCTGCGCCCGATAGTCGTGCCGGGGTAGCGGCTCCTCCAACCAGGCGACGTCCAGATCGGACAACTCCCGGGCGGTGGTCAGGGCCCGCTCGTACGACCACATCAGCCGGCTGCCGTCCGGTGCGTAGCGCCACCGGGAGGCCGCCTGGTTGGCGTCGACCGCCAGCATGATGTCCGGGCCGACCGCCTCCCGGACGGCGGCGACCTGGCGTAGGTCCTCGGCCACCGTCGCCGAGTGGACCCGCAGTTTGATGCCCCGGAAGCCGGCCGCCACCGCCGCCACCGCGTCGTCGACCCGTTGCGCGGGGTCGCGTACCTCGCCGAAGCTGGCGTACGCCGGGACCTCGTCGGAGGTCCCACCCCACAGTTGGTAGAGCGGCCGACCGCAGGCCTTGCCGACCGCGTCCCAGACCGCGACCCCGACCACCCACGGGCGGGGGAAGAAGTACTGCGCGACGTAACGCAGCCGGTTGGCGATGTGTTCGGTGGCGAACAGGTCGTGGCCGACCAGCAGCGGCCGGATCACGTCCCGGATCGTGGCGAGCAGCAGCGGACCGGAGCCGTGCCCCATGTCGCCGCCGGAGACCCCGACCACGCCGGAATCGGTCTCCACCTCGACCACTACCGCCGCCATCGTCCGATGTGTGCCCTCCGGCGCCCACGACGGTACGAACGGTCGGGGGTAGGGGATCTCGATCAGCGAGGCACGGACATCCCGAATCTTCATGCTTCCCGCCACCTTCTGAGGGGCCGACCTCGGGCGTCAGCCCTTGGTCGCGCCCTCCGCCAAGCCCTTGATCAGCCACTTCTGCACGAACAGCGCGAACACCACCACCGGGATGACGGTGAGCGTGCCGACCGCGGTCAGCGGGCCCCACATCGCGCCCTGCTCGGTGTCGGCGGCCATGCCGGCGATGGCCACCGGGATCGTCGCCGCGTTGCGGTTGGTCAGGACCAGCGCGAACAGCAACTCCTCCCAGGCCAGGATGATGCTGAAGATCAGCGTCGAGATCAGACCGGGCAGGCTGCACGGCACGATGATCCGGAAGAAGGCGCCCAGCCGGGACGCGCCGTCCAGCATTGCCGACTCCTCCAGCTCCTTCGGCAGCGCCAGGAAGAACGACCGCATCAGCCACATCACGTACGGGATCAGGAACGTGCAGTACGCCAGGATCAGCGTGATGTGCTGGTCGGTGAGGTTGAACCGGCGGGCGACCAGGAACATCGGCACGGCCAGGGCGATCGGCGGCACACCCCGCGAGGCGAGGATCAGCGCGCCGATCAGCCCGCCACCCCGGATCGGCAACCGGGCCAGGGCGTACCCGGCCATCGCCCCGGCGACGATCGACAACAGGCCCGACCCGAGCGCGACGATGATCGTGTTGACCATGCGCGGGCCGATTTCGGCCTGTGCGAAGTAGCTGGTGTAGTTCTCCCAGGTGACGGTGCTGAACCAGCGCGGCGGACTGGCGAAGATGTCCCGGGGCAACTTCAGCGAGGTGCTGATCATCCACAGCACCGGGAACAGGAACACCAGCGTCGCGAAGATCGAGCCGCCGATGCGTAGGCCGCGCCCGAGTCGACCGTGCCGGGCCCGGCCGCGAGTGGCGGGAGGCGCCGCCGTCGTGGTCACCATCGGTTCTCCAGATAACGGTTGAGGCGCAGGAACAGGAAGGTCAGCAGCATGGTGATGGCGAGTACGAGGGTCGCCATCGACGAGGCCGTGCCGAACTCCAGGCCACGGAACGCCTTCTCGTAGATGTAGAGGTTGACCACGTTGGTCACCTGGCCCGGTCCACCCTTGGTGGCGGCGAGCGCGATGTCGAACATCTTCACCGCGCCGAGCCAGCGCACGATGAACGCGGCGAGGATGACCGGGGTGAGCAGCGGCAGGGTGACCTTGCGCAGGGTGGCGAACCAGCCCGCGCCATCGACCTTGGCTGCCTCGAACACGTCACCGGGCAGCGACATGATGCCGGCGGACGCGATCAGTACGACGAACGGCGTCCACCGCCAGGTGTCGATGAGCACCAGGCTCACCATGGCCAGGGTGGGGTCGGCCAGCCAGTTGATCGGATCGATGCCGACCAGACCGAGCAGGTAGTTGACGAAGCCCCACATCGGGTCGAGCAGCATCTTCCACACGCCACCGGCCACCACCGGGACGACCACCATCGGGATCAGGAAGAGCGCCCGCAGTACGCCCCGACCCCGCCACTCGGCGTTGAGCAGGAAGGCGATGCCGAAGCCCAGGATCATCTGCAACGGCAGCGCCAGGACCAGGTAGATACCGGTGACCTTCAGCGAGTTGAGGAACCCGGGATCCTCCAGGACGGTCCGGTAGTTGAGCCACCCCACGTTCTCGGCCGGGGTGAAGGTGGCCAGATCCAGCTCGGAGAAGCTGATCTGGATCGTGTAGAAGAGCGGGTAGGCCAGCACCGCCACCAGGATGATCAGCGCCGGGGCGAGGAACAGCCACCGGCCGCCGATGTCCTTCAGGCGGTCACCGATCGGCCGACGCCGAGGGGACATGTCCGCCGGGGCGGTGGGGGGCGCGACCGCGCTCCCCACCGCCTCCGTCTCAGTCTTGGTAGACACCTGATGCTCCGCGCTCAGTAGCCCTTGGACTTCAGCAACTTGTTGATCTCGTCCTCGGCGTTCTTCAACGCCTGCGCCGCGGTGACCTGCCCGGACACCGCCAGGCTGTGCTGGGTCGCCAGGATCTGCTGGATGGCGTCGGACTCGGGGAGCTTCGGCCGCCACATCTTGCCCTTGTCGATGGCGACGTAGCCGTCGGCGATGGCCTTGAAGACCGGGGCCAGCCAGGCCTGCTCCGGGGTGGCGGAGAGGGTCGACTTACGCGCCGGGAAGACGCCCAGGTTGTTGGCGTGCCACTTCTCGCCCTCCTTGGAGGAGAGCCACTGGAGCAGCGTCCAGGCGGCCTCGGCCTGCTTGCTCTTCTTCGCCACGGCACCGGTCCACATACCCCGGTGCGCGCCCGCGCTCTGCGTACCGACCGGCATCACCTGGATGCCGACCTCCTCCGGCTTGAGGGTGGTGGTCTTCGGGTCGATCGCGGTGCCCTTGTAGACGCTGCCCCACATGAACATGGTGGCCGTCTTGCCCTGCCGGAACGCCTCCAGCGGCTCGTTGAACTGGTAGGTGGCCGCGCCGGGCGGGGCGTACTTGAGCAGGTCGATATGGGTTTGCAGGGCGGCGACACCCTCCGGGGTGTTGAACGCCGGCTTGTTGTTGTCGTCGAGCAGCTGACCACCGTTGCTGTTGAGGATGGTCTGCCAGATCGTCGGGGTCAGCGGGTCCTTGGTCCAGTAGGTGCCCACCGCCCAGGCGTCGGGCTTGCCGTCACCGTTGGTGTCCCGCACCAGCTTGGGCGCCTGCTCCAGGTACTGCTGCCAGGTCAGCTCGGGTGTGGGCTCGGCCAGGCCGGCCTTGGAGTAGAGCGTCTTGTTGTAGAACATCAGCAGCACGTTGGAGCGCAGCGGTACGGCGTACTGCTTGCCCTTCCACTCACCGGCGGCCAGTGGTCCGGTGTTGAAGTCGTCCCAGTCGTAGTCGGACTTGGTGTACTTGCCCAGCTCGTCCTTGAGGTCGGCCAGACCACCGGTCTTGGCCAACTGCGGGATCCACGGATCGTCGGCGATGATGATGTCGTACGTCGGGTCCGGAGCGGTCAGCTCCAGCATCTCCTTGGCGAGCAGGTCGCCGTAGGGCACCCCGTCGATGGTGACCTTGATGTGCGGGTAGAGCTTGTTGAACTCCGGCACCATCTGGTCCTGCCACTGCCGCGCGAAGGCGTCATTGGCGATCATCCGGATGGAGACCGGCTTCTCGGCGGTGCCCACACCGCCGCCGGTGACACCGTCGTCGTCGCCGGATCCGCAGGCGGCCAGGGAGAGCGCGACGGTGGCGGCCAGGCCACCGGCCAGGACCGCTCTGCGGGTCGTGCCGCGCGTGGCGCGGGGAAGGCTACGCACAGGTAACCCCTCTCAAGGGAATTGTTTTCACTGGGGGATGGGTGTTGCCGGGGCCGTCGTCTACCGGGACGGGTCGATGGCGATCTTCACGACATCGCTCCCGTTCAGCTGATAGCCCGTACTGAGTGAGCGCAGTGCCAGCTCCACGTCCCGCAGTGGGACGCGGTGCGAGACCACTCGGGCGAAGGGCAGACTGTCCCGGCCGAGGATCTCCAGGGCGCGCAGGTAACGCGCCTGCATGTCGGGGCCGGCGCCGTAGACGCCGGCGATGGTGATGTCCCGCCGGAGCAGATCGGTGTACGGGTTGAACGCCGTCGTACCCCGGTCGGTGAAGTTGCCCAGTTCGGCGAGGGTGCCGCCGTCGGCGACGTAGCCGATCGCCTCGGCGAATCCGGCGGGGGAACCGCTGCATCCGACGACGGCGGTGGCGCCGGTCCCGCCGAGCGCGTCGCGTACTGCCGCGTGTCGGGGGGCGCCGGGGTCGAGGACGCTGATGTCGACCACCGCGTCGGCACCCAACTCTGCTGCGAGGGCGAGCCGGCTGGCGTTGCCGTCCACGGCGACCACGCGGGCGGCCCCGGCGGCTCGGGCGGCGGCGACGACCATCAGGCCGATGGCCCCGACGCCCTGCACCACCACGGTCGAGCCGAGCCCGATGTTGGCTCGGTGGAGGCCGTGCAGCGCCACCGACATGGGCTCGGCCAGGATCGCGACCTCGGGCGGCAGTTTGGTGCGGTAGAAGACGGTTCCCGGGTTGGCCAGGTGGAGGTATTCGGCGAAGCCGCCGGTGAGTGACGGTCCGACTTCGACTGGTGACTTGAATCCGTACGACTGGGGTTTTTGCCGGCACTGGCCGGGGCGGCGCAGCACCACGCACTCGTAGCAGGTGCCGCAGCTGGTCGCCGGAAAGACGCCGATCCGGTCGCCGACGGCGACCGGGCGACCGGCGAAGTCCCGGTCCAGGCCGGGGCCGAGTGCGGTGATGGTGCCGACGATCTCGTGCCCCAGTAGGGCCGGGAAGGTGATGCTCGGTAGGCGGCCGTGGAAGACGTGGGCATCGGTGCCGCAGATGCCGCACAGTTCGACCCGGATTACCGCTTCGCCCGGGCCGGGGGTGGGTACCGGATAGTCACGGATTTCCACCGGTCCATCGGGGCCGGTGACGATCGCCGCGCGGGAGGTTGCCATCACCATCGCCTCCGCCTCTCACTCCGGTTCTACATTCTGGATTCCATAGAATGTGGAGACCGTAACGTGCCGGCAATAAACTGTCTACCCCTGGACCAGGGCCGGTTGGTCGGCATCGACGCAGCTCAGGGTGGTGCGACCGAGCCGAAGTGGCCGCCGTGACGGGGCCCGGACTCCACCTACCCCGTCACGGGCGGACCGAGCGCACCAGGCCACCCGGCATCGTGCGCGCCGCCACAAGCAGACACAGTCGGCCGCGCCACCGATCCCCGACAGCGGCCATGGGCGCGATCCCCGAGAGGTTGCGGACTTCACGGAGTCCTTCACCGATCTCCTCGTGCAGCAGGGGCTGCCCCGGATGGTGGCCCGGGTGCTGGCCTGCCTGTACGTCACCGACTCCGGCAGCCTCACCGCCGCTGATCTGGTCCAGCGGCTTCGAGTCAGCCCGGCGTCGGTCTCACACGCGATCGCCTTCCTCGAACAACAGGGAATGGTCAAGCGGGAACGAGCACCCGGCGGGCGCCGCGAACGCTATGCCATCGGCGATGAGGTCTGGCTCCCGTCTCTTCTTGCCTCGTTGCAGATGAACGAGGCCCTGGTCGCCGCATCGCAGCGCGGAGCCGAGATTTTCGGGGCCACCACTGCGGCTGGTGCCCGCTTCGAGTCCTCCGCCGAACTTCTTCTCCTCATAAGCAAGGCATTCGGGCAGGTCATGGAGCAGTGGCAACAGAACCTGGCCGCCCGGAACTCCGGGCAACAGCTGCGCGACGGTCGGGGCGCTGCTCCGCCGTAGGGCCACTCCTGCACTGGTCGGTCCGGACCGGCAACGGTAGACCGGCCCGGACCGACAGCGGTGGCCCGACTCGACGGTGGTGGGTCGGAGCGGTCAGCCGCCCAGCCGGGTGACCGCGTACCCGAGGATGAGGATGCCCAAGATCATGTCCACGATCGTGCACAACTCCGAGTACCAGCGGGAGACCACCCGGTCGGCCCGGTAGTGGACGAGGTCCCACACCCCGTGCAGGAACCACGCCGCACCCGCCAGCCAGATCGCCACGTCGGACTGCCAGTACGCACTGATGGCCGCGATCGATCCGAAGACTGCGACGCCGATGAGCTGTAGGCCGATCCACTGCCGGCGTACCAGAGCCATGACGAGGTAGACACCCGCCAGAAACAGGAAGATCCAGCCCATAGGTGGGTTGTCGCCCCAGGGCGGCAGTCCGATGAGCAGTACGGCGCCGATCGCGGCGACCGAGACGAGCAGGTGCCGCAGCCAGGGACGGGACGTTGTCTTGTCAGGGGAAACCGAATTGGCGGTAGTGGTCATGCCACTCACGGTCCATCCAGGAAGTACGAAACCCAACGCCGCTGCCCCGCCATGTCCGGAAACCTGCGAACCCTGTCTGCTGGACTAATCTGGATCGATGACCGACCGTCGAGTGGTGGTTGTCGGATACGACGCCGCCGAACTGTTGGACATCGCCTGCGTTACGTCGACTTTCGCGGGTGCCAACCGGCTGGGCGCCGATCCGCCGTACCAGGTGCGGCTGGCGACCCCGGGCGGGCGGCCGATCACCTGCGACTCGGGGTTGGTCCTCGCTGCCCAGGAGACGCTGGAGCGGGTCAAGGGGCCGATCGACACCCTCGTTGTCTCGGGCGGCACCGGCCACGAGTGCTCGGCAGCCGACGAGCGCCTGGTCGGACACGTACGCCGGTTGGCGCGGGAGAGCCGACGGGTGACCTCGCTCTGCACCGGGGCGACCGTACTCGCTGCCGCCGGACTGCTCGACGGTCGCCGGGCGACCACGCACTGGCACTACGCCGCCCGGCTCGCGGCGCAGTACCCGCAGGTCGACGTCGACTCCGCGCCGATCTTCATCCGGGACGGGGTGGTCGCCACCGCCGCCGGGGTGACCAGTGCGTTGGACCTGACACTGGCGCTGATCGAGGAGGACCACGGGGCCGAACTCGCGCGTTGGGTGTCCCGGGTCCTGGTCACCTATCTACAGCGTCCGGGCAATCAGGCGCAGATGAGCATGTTCACCGCCGCGCCCGCTCCGCGTACCAGCCTGGTCCGGGACACCGTCGACCACGTGACCGGGAATCTGGCCAGTGACCTGCGCACGACGGCGTTGGCTCACCGGCTCTCGGTGAGCGCTCGCCACCTCACCCGGCTGTTCGTCGCCGACATCGGGCAGACGCCCGGCCAGTTCGTCCGGGCCACCCGGGTGGCCGCCGCCGCGCAACTGCTCAGCACCACCACGCTGCCGGTGGCAGCGGTCGCGAAGCGGTGCGGATTCGGTACGTCCGAAGCCCTGCGGCAGGCGTTCACCGACCAGTACGGCACCTCACCGACCCGGTTCCGGCTGGCCATGTCGCGTACCTGACAGGTTTGACCTGTTCAGTGCAGGGTTGACGTGCTCGGTGAAGGGGTGACCTGTTCAGTGGAGCAGGACCGGGATCAGGGGCAGCGAGTTGACCGCGCCGTGCACCACGATCAGGGCCCAGACGTTGCGGTACCGGGCCCAGAGATAGCCGACGAAGAGCCCGAACCCGCCGTTCCAGACGGTGATCGTGGCCAGGACCACCCAATGTGGACCAACGCCGATCCGGGACAGGTGCATGGCGGTGAAGAGCAACGAGGTGACCATGATTGCCGGCCACCGGCCCAGCAGCGCCTCCAGCCGGGTCTGGAGCAGCACCCGATAGAAGATCTCCTCGGCCACGCTCGCCGTCAGGAAGGTCAGCACCATGGCGGCGACCAGGAACCCCGTGTCGTACTGCGTGTAGCCGGACATGTCCCGATCCCCGGCGAGCGGGCTGTAGTAGAGCAGGTATCCCCAGGCCAGGATGGCGGGGATCGGCCCGAGCCAGTACGCCCAGCGGGGCAGCGCCGCGCGCTGGGCGGCGGCCCCGGCCGACGGTGCCCGCCAGATTCGCAGGGCCAGCCACGACCCGCCCAGCAGCAGTGTCACCTTCACCAGGCCGTACCAGTCGCCGAGGTCGACGACGAGTACGACCAGCGCGAACAGGACGGCGATCGCGGTCAGCGCCCGGCTCTGCCGAGCCACCGCCGGCCGGTCCGACCCGGCCAGCGGTGGCAACGCCGGCAGTCGGGCCGGGACCAGCCGGATCAGCACCATCGCCACCACGATCGGCAGCAGTACGGTGACCAGCGCGGTCGGCGGGGATTCGGCGTCGGCCGAGGTGCGGATCTCGGTACGCCCGGAGAGCAGCAGCGCTGCCAACGCCGTGCCGAAGATCAGTAAGCCGGTGCCGAGCAGGATTCGCGACCGCATCATCCGAGCGTGGCAGCCAGATCAGCGTCGATCCTCCGCACCGAGATCGATGTTGGGATACCTACTTCGATGGAGTTGGCCTGCGATCCCGGACGGGGCTGGTGCCTGCTCGGCGGTCGCCGGGTAGGTCCAGCCATACCCCGGGTTCGGGTACTGCGAGTAGTGCCTGAGGGGTGGTCCAACTGGTGTCCTGGCCGGGTGAATCAGTTCAACCATGAGGTACGGCCATGACCGCGCAGAGAAAGGGCCTCCCGGTATTCCTGGCGATTTCCTTCGGGGGCGCCTGGTCCTATCTGCTCGTTGCCCGACTGGTCTTCGACTGGTCGTTGGTCAACGCGCTGGTGCAACTCCCCTTTGCCTTCGCACCCGCCATCGCGGCGGTGGTCGTACGCCGTTGGGTCACCAGGGAGGGGTTCGGCGATGCCGGCCTCGCCCTGCGCCTGAGGCAGGGCTGGTGCTACTACCTGATCGCCTGGCTGGGCCCGCTGCTGCTGGTCGCGGCGACGGTTGGGCTGGCCGGTGCGCTCGGACTGTGGGACGGAGATTTGTCCTCATTGGACGAGCTGGCACCGGGTCTGCCGGGCTGGGCTGCGGTGCTTGCCCTGATGGCTGGGGTGCTCCTGCTCACGCCCTTCTACTGGGGTGAGGAGTTCGGCTGGACCAGCTATCTCCGGCTGCGCATATTCGTGGACCGGCCTCTGCTGTCGGTGACGGTGACCGGGCTGATCTGGGCGGTCTGGCACTATCCGCTGGCGTTCCTCGGCTACATCGAGTTCGACAACGTACTGCTCGGATTGTTGGTCTGGACAGTTTCGTTCCTGTGCCAGGAAATGATTCTGGCCTGGCTGCGGCTTCGCAGCGACAGCATCTGGGCACCGAGTCTGGCGCATGCTGGAAACAACATGGTCCTCTCGATGCTCACCGGAATGCTGCTGGCTGGTGGCGGGAAGATCGATGAAATCGGCCTGATCCTGCTCACCGCGGTGCCGATGGCGGCGATCTGCGGCTGGCTGCTGGTCAGCGGGCAGTTCACCCGGCAGTTCACCCGGCAGGCCGACCGGAGCCAGGTCGTCAACGATCGGACCGGACGCGGCCAGCCGGCGGAAATGGCGGAAGGGCACTGAGCAGCCGGCGGGGCCGGACCAGCGATCGCAGGTCCGGCCCCACCTCAGCGACATCGGTCAGCGCAGCCCGCCGTAGAAGGCACGCAGGTCGGTGGCGAGCGCGTCCGGCACGATGTGCGCGGCGTAGTGGCCACCCCGGTCGTACGAGTTCCAGTGCGTGATGTTCTTGTGGTCGCGTTCGGCGAAGGTGCGCATGGAGACGAAGTCACCGGCGAACATGGTCAGGCCGAGCGGGACCGTAGTCGGCTCTTTCGGGGCTTCGGCCTTGGCGTCCTCGTAGTAGAACCGGGTGGCCGAGGTGGCGGTGCCGGTCAGCCAGTAGAGCATCGTGTTGGTCAGGACGAAGTCGGCGTCGATGTCAGGGTCGTCGCCGAAGAGTTGCGAGTTCCAGCCGAGCAGCCCGGCCGGCGAGTCGAAGATCGCGTACGACAGGGTCTGCGGCTGCTGCGAGTGCAGGATGTTGAACGACATCTTGTTGTCGTTGAACCACTGGAGCACTTCCAGCCCCTTCAGCTCCTCCGGGGTGATCTTCTCGAACTCGGCCGGGTCGCCGGAGGGGAACGAGTAGATCTGCGTGACGTGCACACCGACGACGTGCTCGGGGTCGATCCGGCCCACCTCGGGGGAGACGAACGAGCCGCCGTCGTTGCCGACCGCGCCGTACCGGTCGTAGCCGAGTCGGCGCATCAGCTCCGCCCACGCCTTGGCGGTGCGGTACCGGTTCCAGCCCCGCTCCTTCGTCGGGCCGGAGAAACCGAAGCCGGGCAGGGACGGGATCACCAGGTGGAACGCCTGCTCTCCGTCGGCCGGGTTGGTGAGCGGCTCGATGACGTTCAGGTATTCCACGATGGAGCCCGGCCAGCCGTGGGTGAGGATCAGCGGCAGGGCGTCCTCGTGGGTGGAGCGGACGTGCAGGAAGTGGATGTTCTGTCCGTCGATCTCGGTGGTGAACTGCGGGTACTGGTTGAGCTTCGCCTCCCAGGCCCGCCAGTCGTACCCGGTGCGCCAGTAGTCGGCCAGCTTCTTGACGTAACCCACCGGGACGCCGTAGTCCCAGCCGACGCCGGGGAGTTCGTCCGGCCAGCGGGTCTCGTCGAGCCGGCGGTGCAGGTCGTCGAGGTCGGCCTGCGGGACGTCGATGCGGAACGGCTTGATCTCGGTGTTTGCGCTCATGACAGGAACACTACGGACCCTTCCGGACAGGCTCTGTCCTGAAGTTCTGGCAGACTGAAAACATGTTGGAGACCTCGGCGCGGCTGCTGCGCCTGCTGTCGTTGTTGCAGGCCCGGCGGGACTGGCCCGGTGCCGCCCTCGCCGAGCGGCTGAACGTGAGCGAACGGACCGTCCGTCGGGACGTCGACCGGCTACGCGACCTCGGCTATCCGGTGAACGCGACCCGGGGCACCGACGGTGGCTACCGCCTGGGTGCCGGCACCGCCATGCCACCGCTGCTGCTCGACGACGAAGAGGCGGTGGCGGTGGCGGTCGGGCTGCGCACGGCGGCCGGTGGCACCATCGCCGGCATCGAGGAAACCTCGGTACGCGCGCTCGCCAAGCTCGAACAGGTGCTGCCGGTACGGCTACGGCACCGGGTCAACGCGGTGCAGACGTACACCGAACCGGTGCCGGCGGACCGGCCGGGCCCGGTGGTGGACCCGGCCGTACTGACCGTGCTCGCGTCGGCCTGTCGGGACCAGGATCGGCTCCGGTTCGACTACCGCGCACACGACGGGTCGGCGGCGGTCCGGGCCGTCGAGCCGTACCGGCTGGTGTCCTGGGGACGTCGCTGGTATCTCGTCGCCTGGGACGTCGACCGCGAGGACTGGCGTACCTTCCGGGTGGACCGGATCCAACCGCGCACCCCGACCGGTCCGCGCTTCCCACCCCGCGACCCGCCCGAAGGCGGGGCTGCCGCGTACGTCGCCCGGGGCGCATCGGCCGCCGCCTGGCGATACCGGTCCCGGGTCGTCGTGCACGCCCCCGCTGAGGTGGTGACCAGCCGGATCAACCCTGCCGTCGGTGTGGTGGAGGCGGTGGACGAGCACACCTGCGTCCTACACACCGGCGCGGACCGGTTGGACAACCTCGCGGTGCACCTCGGTCTGCTCGACCTCGACTTCGACGTCACCGAGCCGCCGGAACTCGTCGCGTACCTGCGAACCCTGACCGCGCGCTACGCCCGATCCACCCCCGACACCGACCGATAGCGACCGACCGTGGCCGACCTTCACCGGCCGCCCGACCACTGCCGGCTGCCGGTTACCGGTCTGCTCGAACCGGCGGACCGCGAGGACCAGTACGGCCAGCGTGGCGGCCAGCACCGGGAACCAGCCGAGCCGGGCCAACACCCAGTTGCCACTCGTCGGCGCGTCACCCATGCCGGGGAGCGAGCCCACCCGGCGGGTGGCCTCGGCCACCACCACCAGCGCCGTGTTGTGCCAGCAGAAGATG
Source organism: Micromonospora sp. NPDC003197 (assembly GCF_053590565.1). Classification (NCBI taxonomy): domain Bacteria; kingdom Bacillati; phylum Actinomycetota; class Actinomycetes; order Micromonosporales; family Micromonosporaceae; genus Micromonospora; species Micromonospora sp. NPDC003197. Next base: position 54,779 of record NZ_JBSFTE010000003.1, read on the forward strand.
CTCATCGCACTCACGTTGAGCGCGGTGACGATCGCCCACGGGGTCGGGCGGCGCAGCAGCCGCTCGAACCGGTCCCGCAGCAGCAGGGCGGCCCCGATCTGGGCCAGCGCCAGCGCCGGCACCAGCAGCGACGGCGGGTTGGAGTTGGACCGGTCGCTGCCCGGCACGCTGACGATGCTGATCGGATAGCGCGCCACGATCAGCAGGAACGCGAACAGGGCAACACCGCCGGCCAGCATCGACCAGGCCGCGCGCCGGCCGAGCCGGCCATGTGCCCAGGCGATGCCGAGCAGGTAGGCGAAGCCCCAGGCGGGCAGCGTGGTCAGGTAACCGAACCAGTCGGGCACCAGGTCCTGGCCGGGGCCGTACCGCACCAGGTCGACCAGGGCGACCGCACCGACACCGGCCAGCGCGGCGCGGACGCCGTACCGGTGGTCCAGCCGCATCAGGTACGGCGTGAGCATGGTGATCACCGCGTAGACGCCGATGAACCACAGCGGCTGGAAGAAGAGCACCACCAGGGTACGCAGCGTGCCGCTCGGCACCCCGCCGATGGCCGCCCCCACCAGCAGTACGCCCATGAGCCCGACCCCGACCAGCACCGGCGTGCCCAACCGGCGCATCCGTACGCCCACCCAGTCCCGATCGGACTGGCCGCGTCGACGGGCCCGGGCCAGGCTGCGGGCGCACGAGTAGCCGCCGACCAGGAAGAAGATGCCGAGCATCTGCAACAGCCAGGTCGACGGTTGCAGCCACGACAGATAGCGCATCGGGCTGTCGATTCGTAGTGCGCCGGTCGAGTCGGCGACCAGCGCCCCGACCAGCCAGTGCCCGCCGACGACACCAAGGATCGCCAGCGCGCGTAGTCCGTCCACCACCCTGTCCCGGTCCATCCGAGCCTCCCCGTTCGGCATGCCATCGACGGTAGGAATTTCGTCGGGTCGGAACGATCCCGCTCACCGGCCAATCGCTGGTGGGGCCTACCCCACCCGTAAGGGGAGGGCAGGCCGGTCATCGGGCGCTGACTGTGACGTGGATCGCATCGAGGAACATCGGGCTGCGGGTGGAACTTGAGTCTTACACGCTCAACTCGACGTGATAGCAGGTGTTCGATGTCAACTCTTCCGGTTCTGCCCCTGGTCGACGAAGTCCTGTTGCCCGGCATGGTCATCCCGGTGACCCTCGACCCGACCACCCAGGCCGCCGTCGACGCCGCCCGCGCGACCGGCGACAAGCAGCTCCTGGCCGTACCCCGGGTCGACGGGGAGTACGGCTCGGTCGGCGTGGTCGCCACCATCGAAAAGGTCGGCCGACTACCCAGCGGTGAACCCGCCGCCGTGATCCGTGGCCTGTCCCGGGCCCGCATCGGGTCCGGCGTACCCGGGCCCGGTGCCGCGCTTTGGGTGGAGGCCAGCGAACTCGACGAGCCGGCACCCGCCGGCCGGGCCAAAGAACTGGCCCGCGAATACCGCGCCCTGATGACCTCGGTCCTCCAGGAGCGGGGGGCCTGGCAGGTCATCGACGCGATGGAACGAATGACCGACCTCTCCGAACTGGCCGACTCGGCCGGCTACGCGCCCTGGCTCACCCTCGACCAGAAGATCGAACTGCTCGGCGCGCCGGACGTCACCGCGCGCCTCGAACTGCTGGTCGGCTGGGTCCGCGACCACCTCGCCGAGCAGGAAGTCACCGAGCAGATCAACTCCGACGTCCGGGAGGGGCTGGAGAAGTCCCAACGGGAATTCCTGCTCCGCCAACAGCTCGCCGCCATCCGCAAGGAACTGGGCGAGGACGAGCCGGACGGCTCCGCCGACTACCGGGCCCGGGTCGAGGCCGCCGACCTGCCCGAGAAGGTACGCGAGGCGGCGCTACGCGAGGTCGGCAAACTGGAGCGGGCCAGCGACGCCTCCCCGGAGGCGGGCTGGATCCGTACCTGGTTGGACACGGTGCTGGAGATGCCGTGGTCGACGCGTACCGAGGACAACACCGACCTGGCGCAGGCGCGGGCGGTGCTCGACGCCGACCACGCCGGCCTGGCCGACGTGAAGGACCGCATCCTGGAATACCTGGCGGTGCGCAACCGGCGGGCGGCGCGCAACCTGAGCGTCGTCGGCGGGCGCGGCTCCGGTGCGGTGCTCGCCCTGGGTGGCCCGCCCGGCGTCGGCAAGACCAGCCTCGGCGAGTCGGTTGCCCGTGCGCTCGGCCGCAAGTTCGTCCGGGTGTCGCTCGGCGGCATCCGCGACGAGGCCGAGATCCGCGGCCACCGCCGGACGTACGTCGGTGCGCTGCCCGGCCGGATCGTCCGGGCGCTGCGCGAAGCCGGCTCGATGAACCCGGTCGTGCTGCTCGACGAGGTCGACAAGATCTCCGCCGGCTACGCCGGTGACCCGGCCGCAGCCCTGCTCGAAGTCCTCGACCCGGCGCAGAACCACACCTTCCGGGACCACTACCTGGAGGTCGACCTCGACCTGTCCGACGTGTTGTTCCTGGCCACCGCCAACGTGATCGACGCTATCCCCGGCCCCCTGCTGGACCGGATGGAACTGGTCACACTCGACGGCTACACCGAGGACGAGAAGGTCGCCATCGCCCGTGACCACCTGCTGCCCCGGCAGATCGAGCGGGCCGGGCTCACCGCCGACGAGGTGAGCATCACCGACGAGGCGCTGGCCCGGATCGCCGCCGAACACACCCGGGAAGCCGGCGTACGCCAGCTCGAACGCGCCCTGGCCCGGATCCTGCGCAAGGTCGCGGTCGGGCTGGCCACCTCCGACGAGCCGGTACGCGTCGACGTCGACGACCTCGCCGGCTACCTCGGACGGCCCAAGTTCACGCCCGAATCGGCCGAGCGGACCGCCGTACCCGGGGTGGCGACCGGGCTGGCGGTGACCGGTGCCGGTGGCGACGTGCTCTTCATCGAGGCGACCAGCATGGACGGCGAGCCGGGGTTGACCCTGACCGGTCAACTCGGCGACGTCATGAAGGAGTCGGCGCAGATCGCCCTCTCCTACCTGCGCTCGAATGGCCGCAAGCTGGGCTTGGACCCGAACGCGCTGGCCGGACGGCGGATCCACCTGCACGTGCCAGCGGGTGCGGTCCCCAAGGACGGGCCGAGCGCGGGCATCACCATGGTCACCGCGCTCGCCTCGCTGGTCACCGGCCGGGCGGTACGCCCCGAGTTCGGCATGACCGGCGAGGTGACCCTGGCTGGTCGGGTGCTGCCGATCGGTGGGGTGAAGCAGAAGCTGCTCGCCGCACACCGGGCTGGCCTGACCGAGGTCATCATTCCGGCGCGCAACGAGCCGGACCTGGACGACTTGCCGGCCGAGGTACGCGAGGCGTTGACCATCCACACCCTGGCCGACGTGGCCGACGTACTGGCCCTGGCCCTGCGTCCCGCCGAACCTCTCGGCACGGCCGAGCCGGCCAGCCCAGCCGACGCCCCCACCCTCACCGCCGCCTGAGGTGTAAGGCTGAGGTGTAAGGAAGGGCCCCTTCCTATCGTTTTTTGTATAGGAAGGGGCCCTTCCTAACACCGAACCCCGCCCGGCGCTCGGTCAGGCGAGGTGTTCCAGGTCGCGGCGCAGGAACTCGGCGGTGTACGAGCCGGAAGCGGTCAACAGGTCGCGGGGAGTGCCCTGGAAGACGATGTTGCCGCCCTGGCTGCCACCCTCCGGGCCGAGATCGATGATCCAGTCGGCGTTCTTGATGACGTCGAGGTTGTGCTCGATGAGGACGACCGAGTTGCCCTGATCCACCAGCCGCTCAATGATGCCGAGCAGGTGGCCGATGTCGGACATGTGCAGCCCGGTGGTCGGCTCGTCCATGACGTACACGCTGCCGGCCTTGTGCAGCTCGGTGGCGAGCTTGACCCGCTGACACTCTCCGCCGGAGAGGGTGCTCAGCGGCTGGCCGAGCTTCAGATAGCCCAGCCCCACGTCGTTCACCGCCCGGAGTACGTCCCGCAGCTTCTTCTCGGTGAAGAACTCCACCGCCTCGGCGGCCGGCAGGTCCAGCACCTCGCTGATCGACTTGCCCCGGAGTTTGTGCTCCAGCACCTCCGGCTTGAACCGCTGTCCCTGGCACACCTCGCAGGGTGACTTGATCCCCTCCATGAAGGCCAGGTCGGTGTAGATGATGCCGAGCCCCTGGCAGTTGGGGCAGGCCCCGGTGGAGTTGAAGCTGAACAGTCCGGCGTTGACCCCGTTGGCTTTGGCGAAGAGCCGGCGGATGCCGTCCATCATCCCGGTGTAGGTGGCGGTGTTGGACCGGGTCGAGGTGCTCACCGACGACTGGTCGATGACGATCGCGTCCGGGTGCTGGCCGAGGAACACGTCGTTGATCAGGGTGCTCTTGCCCGAGCCCGCCACCCCGGTTACCACGGTTAGTACGCCGGTCGGGATGTCCACCGTGACGTTCTTCAGGTTGTGCAGGTTGGCGTCGACGATCGGCATCGCGCCGGTGGGCGTACGGGACTCGCTCTTCAGGGGCAGTTTGTGCCCCAGGTGACGGCCGGTCAGGGTGTCCACGTCACCGAGCTGCTTCACGCCTCCCTGGTAGACCACCTGCCCGCCGTACACCCCGGCACGGGGGCCGATGTCGACCACGTGGTCGGCGATCTCGATGACGTCGCGGTCGTGTTCGACCACGAGTACGGTGTTGCCCTTGTCGCGCAGCTTGACCAGCAGTTCGTTGAGTCGGTGCACGTCTCGGGCGTGCAGCCCGACGCTCGGCTCGTCGAAGACGTACATCATGTCGATGAGGCTGCTGCTCAGGTGCCGGACCATCTTGATGCGTTGCGACTCGCCACCGGAGAGGGTCGACGTCTCCCGGTTGAGGCTGAGGTAGCCGAGCCCGATGGTGACCAGGTTCTGCAAGCGGTCCCGCAGGCTCTCCAGGACCGGGGCGACGGTCGGGGCGGTGAAGCCGGCCAGCACGTCGACCAGCTTCGACACCTCTAGTGCGGCGAGTTGGGCGATGCCGTATCCGTCGATCTTGCAGCTCAATATGGTCGGGTTGAGCCGGGCACCCTGACATACCGGGCAGGTGGTGGTGGAGACGAAGCGCTGGAAGACCTCACGGTTGCGGTCGGACATCTCGTTGATGTCCTTCTTGAGGTAGAGCCGAGTGAACCGGTCCGCCAGTCCTTCGTACTTGGACGGGATCTGGCCGCCCTGCCACTCCAGGGCCACCTTGATGCCGCCCCCGTCGCCGTGCAGCAGCATCTGCCAGCGGGCCTCGTCATAGTCCGACAGCGGCTGGTCGTTGTTGAAGAGTCCCGAATTGGCATAGATCTTCCAGTACCAGGTGCCGACGGCGAAGTCAGGGTGCTGGATCGCGCCCTCGTTCAACGATTTCGATCGGTCGAGGAACCTGTCCAGGTCGAGGGTGACGGTACGGCCGATTCCGTCGCACTCCGGGCACATACCCTGCGGATCGTTGAAGGAGAAGACGTTGGAATAGCCGACGTACGGCTCACCGATGCGGGAGAAGAGCAGTCGCAGCAGCGGTGAGATGTCGGTGATCGTGCCCACCGTCGAGCGGGAGTTTCCGCCGATCCGCTTCTGGTCGACGATGACCGCGGCGGAGAGGTTGTCGATCGAGTCGACATCGGGCTGCCCGTACCGGGGGAGGCGGCTGCGGGCGAAGGCGGTGAACGTCTCGTTGAGTTGCCGCTGTGCCTCGGCGGCGATGGTGTCGAAGACCAGGGACGACTTGCCGGAGCCGGAGACTCCGGTGAAGACGGTGATCTGCCGTTTCGGGACGCGTAGTGAGACGTCCTTCAGGTTGTTCTCGCGGGCACCGATGATTTCGATGTGGTCGGTCGGCAATAGCGCTCCTCGACTCGAATGACGGCTGAAGTTTCGATCGGTGGGCCGGTCAGCGACGGGTTGTGCCGGTCAGCGGATCGGTGGGCCGGTCAGCGACTGGTTGTGCCGGTCAGCGACTGAGCCGGCGGTAGCGGCGTACGGAGAGCGGGAAGAAGATGGCGGTGAGCAGCGTCGGCCACACCACGGCCATCAGGACCGCGTGTTGGGCGATCCAGGAATCGCCTCCCCAGCCGGGGTTGCCGAAAAGCTCCCGGGCTGCGGAAATGGTGGCGGACAGCGGGTTCCACTCGGTGACGAGGGCCAGCCATCCGGGCATGGTCTCGGGTGCCACGAAGGCGTTGGACAGGAAGCCAAGCGGCCAAACCAGGAACTGTAACACCGCCACGGCCTCGGGGTTGCGGATGACCAGCCCCAGATAGATGCCGATCCAGAGCAGGGCGACTCGAAGCAGTAGCACCAGGCCGAGGGCGAGCAGAGCCCGGCCGATGCCGTCCCGCCACTGCCAACCCACCGCCAGGCCACACAGGAGCATGACTGCCAACCCGAGGAGTGAGTTGAGCATGTCCGCGGCGGTGCGGCCGGCGACGACGGCCGACCCGGCCATGGGCATGGAACGGAATCGGTCGGTGATCCCTCGGGAGGCGTCGGTGGCGATCCCGGCGAAGGTGGTCTCGATGCCGAAGACCATGGTCATCGCGAACATGCCGGGTATCAGAAACTCGCGATATCCACCGCCACCCGGCACGGTCATCCCGCCGCCGAAGAGGTAGGCGAACATCAGCAGCACCATGACCGGAAACACCCATCCGACGGCGATCTGGAGGGGATGGTTGGCCCAGTGCGCCAGCTCACGGCGGGTGATGGTCCAGGTGTCGAAGATCGCCCAGCGCAGCCGGTCGAAAGGCGTTCGGGATCCTTCGGAAACCAGTACGGTCATGCCGTCACCTTCTGTCCGCTCGTCGCTTCGGCGAGCCTGGTGGGTTCACCGGTGAGGTGCAGGAACACCTCGTCGAGGGTCGGGCGGCGCAGTGCGATGTCCTCGACGGTGATCTCCTGGGCATGCAGCTGCCGGACCAGTTCGATCAGCGTGCCGACCCGGTCGCGTGCGGGCACGCTGATGCGGCGGGTGTCGGAATCGATCTCCGGCTCCCGGTCGGCGATTCTGCCGATCAGTCCGGCGGCGGCGGGTAGGTCGATGACCCGGCGCAGGACCACGTCGATCCGGTCTCCGCCGAGTCGTGACTTGAGTTGGTCCGGGCTGCCGGTGGCCACCACCCGTCCGTGGTCGATTACCGAGATCTCGTCGGCCAACTGGTCGGCTTCGTCCAGGTACTGCGTGGTGAGCAGTACGGTCGTGCCCGCCTTCACCAGGGCGCGGACCGCGTCCCACACCTCGGTCCGGCTGCGCGGGTCGAGGCCGGTGGTCGGCTCGTCGAGAAAGAGGACCGGCGGTGCCAGGATCAGGCTGGCAGCAAGGTCGAGCCGGCGGCGCATGCCGCCGGAGTAGCGTCCGACCGGTTTGCGGCCCGTGTCAGCCAGTCCGAACCGGCTCAGTAGCTCGTCGGCGCGCTGGCGTGCGGCTCGGGCACCGAGGTGGTGGAGCCGGCCGAACAGCTCCAGGTTCTGTCGTCCGCTGAGGCTTTCGTCCACCGCCGCGTGTTGGCCCACCAGCCCGATGCGTTGACGTACCTGGTTGGCCTGATCGACCACGTCGAAGCCGGCGACCCGGGCTCGGCCGCCATCGGGACGCAGCAGGGTCGTGAGGATTCGTACGGCAGTGGTCTTGCCGGCTCCGTTCGGTCCGAGTAGTCCGTGCACCGAGCCGGTGGGCACGGTCAGGTTGAAGCCGTCGAGGGCAGGTGCCTTGCCGAAACTTTTCCGTAGCTCCTCGGCGACGACGGCCTGGTCGATCGAATTCATCAGACCCCTAAATTATACGGCGTATAGAGTTGAGGGGTGGAAGAGTAGCATACGATGTACGGAGTTTCGATGCGAGGAGAATGGTCGAGGTGACGACGGAACATACCGGGGGCGGCGACCCGAAACGCAGCATCGAACTGCTCTGGGGGGTTCAGGATCGCCCCCGCCGAGGCCCCAAACCACGTTTCACCGTGGCGCAGATCGCCCAGGCCGCGATCGACCTCGCCGACCGGGAAGGACTTACGGCGCTGTCCATGCGCCGCGTCGCCGACCAGCTCGGCGTCACCGCGATGTCCCTCTACACGTACGTGCCGAGCAAGGCGGAACTGCTCGACCTGATGCTCGACACCGCGTACCGGGGGATGGTTCGCCACGAGCCGGCCGACGACTCGTGGCGGGCACGACTGACCGCCGTCGCCCACGACAACCGGATCCTCTACGAACGCCATCCGTGGCTCGCCGACATCTCCACCGGCCGTCCACCGCTCGGCCCCGGTGTCATGGCCAAGTACGAGCATGAACTCCGGGCACTGGACGGGCTGGGCCTGGACGACGTGGAGATGGACGCCGCGTTGACCTTCCTGCTCGGTTTCGTACAGACCTGCGCCCGCGCGGCGGCCGACGCCCGAGCCGCCGAGCACGAACGCGCGATGAGCGACCAGCAGTGGTGGGAGGCGAACGCGCCACTGCTGGAGAAGGTCTTCGACACCACGAAATATCCGACCGCCGCGCGGGTCGGTGCCGCCGCGGGCGAAGCGCATGGTGCGGCGTACAGCCCAACCCACGCGTACGACTTCGGCCTGCACCGGATCCTGGACAGCCTGGCGGTCCTGATCGAGGCACGTAGCAGCTGAATCTCGTCAGGTGTCACCAGCCGGGGTGACCGTTGACCGCGGCGACCCCCGCACGGCTCGGCGCCCTCGATGGTGCCGAGCCATGGTGGTCCTTATCGGACGGTGCTCAGGTCACGGTCGGCCACGCCGATGCCGATGCCGGGGGCGGGGTCGGCCCGCCGGCCGCCGGTGCTCAATCGACCGCCAGGTACGGCTGGGCAGGCCGGACCGCTTTGCCCGGACGGGACGGCAGCCGAGCCACAGTACGGGTGCTACCGCAGCGGCGAGCGCCAGCAGAAGTAAGCGGGGTTCGCAAAACTTGCCCCGATCGGGCATCCTGTCACTGTCCTCTCACAAAGAGTGATCATGGATGGGCCCCTCACGTCGAACTGAGTTCCAGGTCAGTCGGACGACGCGAAGGACCCTGACCCGCCCGCCGCTCGCGACGGGATGGCTGAAGGAACCTTCGCCGATTACGGATATGTCGGGGAAGGCCCAGACGCACTGTCCCGACAAACACCGTTGTTGTCGGGTCCAATGACCAAGGACAACCAGCATGCCCACGGGCCCAGACCCGACACCGAAGCCACGAAAGCCCCGGCCACATACGCTTGCCGACGACACCGTGCGCAAGCGCTGCGCTACCCCGGAGGCTGCCGCCTACACCCTGTACGTCCGTCAGCTCATCGAGGAGCACTACCAGCTCGATGGTCAGGCCACGCTTCTGCGCGTGGCAAAGGATCGAGGAGTCCTGGTCGTCGGCTTCGACCGGCGGTCACTGTCCGAGCAGATCAGCGGCAAGTACAAACGCGGGCCGAACTGGCCCACCACCGAGATGGTGGTCCGGGCACTGCCGAAAGGATGTGACACCGAGGCTCTGTTGGCGCACGCGGCAGGGCTTTACCAACGGGCCCGCAAGGAAGCTCCGCCCGGCTACAAGGGGGCGATCAGTCGCCTCGACGATGACCCGGTGCTGCCCGAGGTGCCGGAGAGTGGGCCGCCGACTGTCGAAAAACTCCAAGCCACAATCGCCCGGATGCGTCGCCGACACCATGAGGAGACCACAAGGCAGTTGGAGTCGATCCGCATCGCGCAGCGGCAGCGACGGGACGCCGACATGCGGGCAGACCAACTCGAAACGGAGCTTCTGAAGGTACGGGAGCTGTATCTCGGCGCACGGACCGAAGCGGCCCAGTTGGCGACCCTGCGTGAGGAGTGCGCCCGGCTGTCGGTCGAACAGGAACTCCTGGTCACGCCCCAGCTACGGTCCCGGCGCATCCTCGACCTGCCGGAGTTGACCCACGCCCGACAGCGCGTCCGAGTGGGTCATCTGGCCCAGTCGATCGACTCGACCGCACCGCGCTGGCGTCGCGCGTTGGCCAGATACCTCTGCACGTACGCGGAGATGCTGGGAGTCACCATGGCCGAGTTGTCGGTACGGGCCGGGATCAGCCCCGCCGTCGTACAGGACACCCTGACCGGCCGGCGGTCACCTGCCGATTCCGACCTGCGGGACATCGGCGAGGTGCTCCAGGTGCACCTGGGTACCGCGCTGCACCTCGCGACCCTGGCCCGGAAGCCGGAACCGGTGACCTCCTTCGAGGAGATCGCCAACGCTCTTCCAGAACTCGCCCGGTTGTCGACCACACATCCCGACGCTCAGGAGGTTGTCGGAACCGGTCCCGACAACCGCGCACCTGATTCCGACACCGCTCCGACAGCCGAAAAACGTCCTGATCCAGCGAAATTGGACGACGGAACTGCTCCCCACCGCGCCTACTGGTGGCAGCGGTCATCCGTACGTCGGTTTTGGTTTCTGCGGCGGGGCCGCCGCTGAAGGGTTGGATGTTGCGGCGGCCCCGCCGTCTTGGGTGCCCGTCGGGTTGCGTTGCCGCGCAGGTCGACGGGGTCTTCGGGGTGGTCAGGTGTCGGCTTCGGGCGGACGGCCGGGTCGCCACATGGGGTGGATCGTGTGGTGGCGGGTGAGGTGTAGTGGCGGCCGAACCTGGTAGCCGTGGTGGGTGAGCAGGTCACAGTGCTCGGTGCTGAAGGCTTCGGTGTAGGCAGCGGTGCCGTAGCGGTCGAGTCGACTGTGGTGGTGGTTGAGCAACTGGGTGGCGATGCCAGTGCCGCGATGGTCGGGTGCGATGGCGAGTAGAGCGAGGTGTTCGTGGCCTTTCTCGGGGCGCTGGGCGTCGAGGAGTTGGCCGAGGGTGGTGAATCGTTTGGTGTGCTCATTGCAGGCGGCGGCGAGGCGGGCTTCGTACGCGGCCGGTGGCGGGATCTGTCGGTATCGGTGGAACCAGACAGCGGCTCCGATCGGGCCGTCGGCGTCGGTGAGGACGTCGACTTCGCCGAAGAAGAGGGCGTGTTCGATCCAGATGTGGACGGCTTCGGTGAGCACACCGAGGCGCTGGTCATGGTCGGGGACGAGCCATTCGGCCAGGGGCAGATCGTGGGCGGCGTCGGTGGCGAGCGCGGTGTGGTGGCTACCTCGGCATAGCGGGCCCGTCGTACGACGGGTGCGTGGGCGCTGACCATCAGGCATCACCAGCGGTTTCGTCATCGTCTGACGCAGGTGGCTTTTCCTCGTTCGGTTCGGAGTTCGGCGGTGGTGCGGGTTTCGTGGGTGGATTCGGGACCGGCTCATAGTCACCGCTGTACATGACGAACCACCTTTCAAGTGGACGACCAAGGCGAATGCTCTCTCTTAGTAGCGTTACGCTGACAGTGAGAGATCAATAGGGCGCCACGGTTTTCAACCCTTTTCAAAGGTGACTCGATGGACGATCTTGGTAGCCAGCTGAGGCATGCTCGTCTTGAGGCCGGTGTGACGCTGACCTACGTCGCAGCCCGCTCGTGCTACTCGTTGACTCACCTGAGCAACGTCGAGGCCGGACGCCGGACAGCGACGCCTGACATCGTGCTCGCGTATGCGCGGGCACTCGGGGAGGCTGACGTGGATAGACGTCGAATGCTCGGCATCGCGGCTGGCGTTGTCAGCTCCGCGGTAGCTGGCGAACTCATTCAGGCTGGCTTTAATGCGGTACTTGCTGGGCAGCCTGCGGAGGAAGAATGGCGGGAACGGGTGGCCCAGTATGGTCGTGACTACATGGCCATCGGGGCGAATGTCCTGCAAACACGGCTGGCGAGTGATCTCGTTGTCATGCAGCAGCAGCTTGAGACGCCCGCCATGTGGGCGAACGCCGCGCGAACACTCGCGATCTACGGCAAGACGACAGCTGGGCCCGCCGAGGCGATCCGTTGGTACGACCTGGCGGCGACGGCAGCGGACCGGTCCGGCGATCTCGACACCCGAATCTGGGTACGCGGTCGCGCCGCTATCGCCTTGGCCTACGAGGGGGCCGAGTTACCGACGGCTCAGGGCTATGCCGACGCAGCGATTGGGCTGTCCGAGCGGCCATCCATTGGGCGGTTGAACGCCCTGATGGCGCGGGCGCATGTGGCTGCCGGCCGAGGTGACGTTGCCGGGGCAGTTTCTGCTGATCAGGATGCCCGGCGGGTGTTCGATCGGGTGGCTTCACCGGATGCTGAGGTGTCGGATACGGCAGTGCCGCCATGGCGGATGGCGACGTTCCGAAGCATGCTGTACGCGAGGTTGGGCGTTGTGGATGCTGGTGATGAGGCCCAGGCCGAGGCTGATCGGCTCCGACCGGCGTCGCTGGCACGCTTCGCTACGCATATCGAGCTGCATCGCGGCCTCATGTTGACGAAGGCCGGTGACCTGGCTGGTGGAGTCGCCTACGCCAGACAGGCCATGGCCGCCCTGCCAGCCGACCGACGGTCGCAGACCCTCGGACTGCTGCTACGAGAAGTGGAGCGAGCCGGTGGTAGTCGCAAACTATGAGGACTACGCATCGTGCACCTGTTGGCGTCGAATGGCTGCACCTAGCGTCGGGATGGATGGGAGTGCATCGGGAGCCTGGGCGCTGCCTAGCCCTGCGTCACCCGCTCGATCAAGGAGGCGACAGCATCATGGATGACCTGACCGGCGCCACTTGGCGCAAGAGCACCCGCAGCGGCAACAACGGCGGGGCCTGCGTCGAGGTTGCCGACAACCTTCTCGGCGTCGTATTTGTTCGGGACACCAAGGACCGTGACGGCGGCACTCTGACCTTTGGCCCGGCCGCGTGGGCAGGCTTTGTTGCTTCAGCCAAGTCTGGCGCGTTCGAGGTCCGCTAGCCACGACAAACATCGAACCCAGGCTCTCCGTTGGGAGGGCCCAGGTTCGATCTCTCAGCTGTCCAGCTTCGCGGGGCGAGCCAGCGCCGGCAGTGGCGGTCGCAAACTATGGCTGTAGGACTGGCTGGCCGTGGTGCCAGTTATGCCAGATCGCTGCCAGGAGTCACGAACCCCTGGGATTACTGGTCAACGTCCTTGAGGGCGGCTTCGCCCTTGGGCGTGGGTTTCGTCCCGGCAGCGGCGAAGAGCGCCTCCACCTCGCGGCCCCAGGCGGGATCGCTCTCAACTCTCTGCGCGTAGATCGCATAGATCTTTCGTGGCAGCTCAGGGTCCGGATCGTCGGACAGCCGCACGGCGGACTGCTTAACCAATCTCGGCAGGATGTATTCGTCACCCTTCACGTGCACCGGATCATGCATGTACCGCTCGAGCGCGTCCAGGTCGGGGATCGCCGTCACCGAGGCATGAGTGAAACCCTCCGCCGGGTCCCCGAGATCACGGCCGACCACAGAGAAAACGGTCGACTCCACCGACGCGGTGCGCCGCATCGCGGCCAACGCCTCCGCCCTCTCCTCCTCGGTGACGTCCGGCTTGAAGCTGAACCGCAGCAGGCTGATGATCATCGAGTCTCCCTTGTTCAGACTGCACTGGTGAGTGCAATCTAACGCACTGGGTGGTGTGAACGCTATTGTTGCCCCGTGCGTGGAGCGAAGTCGGACAGCAGCACGGGGCGGATCGACAAGCGGCAAGCGATCTTGGACGCCTCGTTCACCATTTTCGCCAGGGACGGGTATCACCTGGCAGGCGTCGACGCGATCGCCGCCGAGGCTAAGGTCGCCAAGCACACGATCTACAACCACTTCGGCGACAAGGAGAATCTCTTCCGAGAAGTGATCGCCGCCCTGTCCGACCAGGCGCTGACGCGCAACCTCGCTGCGGTCGAACTGCTCGGCGGCAGCGGTGATCTCGCTGCGATGCTGACCGAGACCGGGCTGAGGCTTGCCGAGTGCTACTGCGATGAGCAAACCGTGGCACTGCGGCGACTGCTACGCGCAGCGAGCAGGCCGGAACTGCTCGACATCGTCCGAGACAGGGCCACGGACCGCGTCAACGACGCGTTGGCCGCACGTCTGGCCAGACTGGCGCTGGCTGGCCAGCTGTCGCTCGGTGGCGACCCCGCGATCGCTGCCGAGCACTTCGGTGCCCTGCTCACCGGTCCGCTGGAAAACCGCTCTCGTCTGGGAACGAGGAAAATCCCCCAATCCGAGCTGCGTGAAGTCACCGAGAACGCGATCACGACCTTCCTGCGAGCGTTCGGCACGACCGGTAAGTAAGGTCGATCGGCCTCGGGATATGGGTTCCGACCTGGACGTAGTCGGCGTCTAGTAGCCCGGTGTGTACGGCTTCGCTGGGCGCGCTCTACTCCTCTCCCACGAGGCGGGCTACCACGTACGCGGCGGCCTCGGCGAGGAGAGCCTGGTCGTACCTGGCGTCCTTGGTGGCCTTACTAGACATGATCGAGATGACGAGCGGCGCGGAATTCGGCGGCCACACCACAGCTATGTCATTGAGGGTGCCGTAGTCACCTGTCCCGGTCTTGTCCGCCACGGTCCATCCCTGCGGCACGCCGGCTCGGATACGTTGCGCGCCGGCAGCGGTCGCGTTGCGTTCCAACAGGTCGCGGAGGAAAGCACCCTTGTCCGCAGACAGAACATCCCCCAGCAGGATTTTCTGATAGTCGCTACCGATCGCCCGGGGTGAGGTGGTGTCCCGGGGATCTCCCGGAGTGGCCTCGGTGATCGTCGGCTCGATCCGATCCATCCGGGTGACCGTGTCGCCGAGGCTACGCAGATAGGCCGTGAACTGGACCGGACCGCCGAGTTCGCGGAGCAGGAGGTTGCCGGCGGTTCCGTCGCTGTACCGGACTGCGGCATCGCACAACTGTCGGACCGTCATTCCCGCAGCCACATGTCGCCTGGTGATGGCCGCGCTCTTCATCAGGTCGGCCTCCGTGTACTTGATGACCCGGTCCAGGTACGACACCGGATTGCGGTGCAGGACTGCCGCTGCCGCCAACCCCTTGAACGTCGAGCAGAATGCGAACCGTTCGTCCGCCCGGTGGGAGATGGTGGCCCCGGTGCCGGTAGCGAGGGCGTACACCCCCAGGCGTGCGTCGAACTTCCGCTCCAACCCGGCCAGTTGACCGTGGTGACCAGTCGATGCGATGGGGGAAGACGAGGACGCACCAGTGGACGGCTGCGCCGCTGTCCTCCTGCCCTCTTCCGCGCATGCGGTCATCGGCAAGAGCGCCGCCATCCCTAGAAGTGCACGGCGTGTGACAGTCGGATGTTGTGACGTCAATGTCTTCCTCCTCCAGGCGAGCTGTGCCTTTCTCGTAGCTCATTAACGGCAAAAGGGAGCTACCTGACGAGACGGCCCAGGTGAACAGGGGGAGCCTGACATTCGGCGATAGATGCTGTCCAAGACAGAAAAGTGCGGATCAATGTCAATTCGGCATGGCTATAGGCTGCCGTCGTGGACATGGTCAGGGCCTGCAAGGCGTTCGTGGCGGTGAGTCGGTACGGCAGCTTCACCGTCGGTGCCGCTGCGGCAGGCATGCCACAGTCAGTCGCCAGTCGGCGGATCTCCGCTCTGGAGGAGCACCTGGGCGCCAAGCTGTTCGACCGGTCGTCGCGGACCGTCACGCTGACCCAGTTCGGCCGGGACATGCTTCCCTCAGCTCGACGGCTGGTCGAACTCGCCGAGACCATGGAACACGACGCCGAGCGCGCCAAGCGACGCCCGTTCCGGCTGGCCGTACCGGCAGTCGCCGCCCCGCGCCGGCTCGCCGGCCTTGTGGCCGAGGCGCGTCGGCACGACCTGAATCTCGCCCTACACCCAGCCGACCCGGGTGAACGGGCGGAACTCGCCCGGACGCTGGAGGTACGCGCGGCGATCATTTCCGTGCCCGTGGACGGAGCGCTCTGGCGGGTACCGTTGGGGCTGGCCGGCACCGCTGAGCCGGCCGAGCAGATGATCTACGTTGACATGCTGCGCGCGGGGCGGACCGGTCGTACGACCCGTCGGCGGCGCATCTGGATCCAGCCGGAGGACGACGTACCGCACATCAGAGACCAGATGATGCGGCTACGGGACCGACTTGGCCTCCAACCTGCCCAGGTCGTGGTCTCGGCTTCATTTGTCGACGCCGGAGCTGAGGTGCTCGGCTCGGCAGACCTGTTGCTCTGCTCCGCCGCCCAGGCCAGCGAACTGGGCCTGCACTGGCGGCCGATCGGCGAGTTGAAGCTGGTACGCGGCTACGACGTCACGGCCGGGTCGGGCGAGGACGCCCAGCGGATCCGAAACCTCCCGCTCGCGATGATCGGGCTCTGCCTCGGCGCGCCGCACCCCGGCAACCGCAGCGGCGACGTACCGGGTGATGGTGAGGAGTAGCAGTGGGGACAACCAGGGTTCTGCGCGATGCGCGGGAGGCTCTGCACGACGGCGGTCTGCGCGGCTCGTTTCTGGTGCGTGACCTCGACACCGGCGATGAACTCGGGATCGACGCCGAGGTGGATTATCCGATCGCTTCCCTGGTCAAGGTGCCGCTCGCGCTCGCCACGCTGGAACGTGTCGAGCGCGGTGAACTCGACCTGGCCACACCGATCGTGGTGCAGCCCGGCCGCGTCACCGTCCCAGGACCGACCGGCCTGACGAAGTTCCAGCACCCGGCCACGGTCGCGCTCGAGGACCTGATCTATCTCAGTACGTCGATCAGCGACGGCACCGCCGCCGACGCGCTGTTCGCACTCACCCCGCCCGCCGCGGTCACCGCGGAGCTGCGGCGGCTCGGCCACGACGGCATCGTGGTCCGCCACCTCATGGGAGACCTCACCGAGACGCCAGCCGAACGGTTCGCCCCGACGGAGGTGCACCTTGCCCACTCCCTCGCCATCGGCGCGGCGACAGCGGGACAGGGACATCCCGTACCCCAGCTCGACATCAGTCGCGCAAACGTCGGGTCCGCCCGGAACTTCGTCGACCTGCTGGCGGGACTGTGGCGGCCCACGACGATCCAGCCCGCCACTGCGGCACGCGTCCGCGAGCTGATGAAGAACAACATGATCCGGCACCGAATGGCTCCCGACTTCAGCTCCGACGCCTCCCGGTGGTCGTCGAAGACCGGCACGTTGCTCAACCTCCGACACGAGGTCGGGGTCGTCGAGCACGCCGACGGGCAGGCGTTCGCCGTCGCGGCCCTCACCGAATCCCGCGTACCGGCGGTGCTGCAACCAGAGGCGGAGGCACTGATGGCACAGGTCGCCCGGATGCTCCGCGACCAGTTGCGAATGGCCTAGCGTCGGGTCATCGGGTCGAGACATTCATGCGTTACACAACGCGGTCCGGTTGGTGCAATCGGGCGGTGTAGTCCTTGAGCACGATCGCGTCGGACTTCTGAAACTGTTTGGCCAGGATCTGACGCATCGGCCACCGGTTCATCATCCGCATCGACAGAGCACGTAGCGAGATCATCAGCTGGGACTGTGGCGCGTACCCGTTGATTCCGCCGGGTGGCAGCTCCATCGCGGCGGCGACGTAGTCGCGCATCTCGTCCTGGTAGCGGGCAAACGCCGCCTCGTGATCGTCCGGCGAGGACGCCAGCTCCCCGGCGAGGACGTACGCACCGACAAGGGACATGCTGGTGCCGAGCCCGACCAGCGGCGAACCGCAGTAACCGGCGTCGCCCACCAGCGCCACCCGCCCCCGCCACCAGCGGTCGACGCGTACCTGGCAGATGGCGTCGAAGTAGAAGTCCGGTGCGTCCGGCATCGCCGCCAGCAGCTCGGGCACCCGCCAGCCGGCCCCGGCCAGCCGGTCGGCCAGAATCCGCTGCTGGTCGTGGGCGTTTCGCCGGTCGTAGTCGAGCGGTGGCGAGGTGAAACTGAGCGACGCCTTCGCCGTACCGCCGCGCTCGGGGCGGAGCATGGCCACCCGCCCGCCGGGCGCGTTGTACATCAGGAACCAGTTGTCCAGATCGCCGGGATCGGGCACGGTGAAATACGCGGTGTACGCACCGAGGTGGTGTACGTAGTCGGATTCGGGGCCGAAGGCGAGACCGCGTACGCCGGAGTGCACCCCGTCGGCACCCACGACGAGGTCGAACCGGCGAGCCGCCCCACTGGCGAAAACCACATCGACTCCACCGTCGCCCTGGTCGAGCCGCACGATCCGGTCATTAAAGAGGTATTCGACATCGTTTCTGGTCGCGTCATAGAGGATCCGGGACAGGTCGCCCCGCATGATCTCGATGTCCGCGACGATTCCCTCGCCGTCGAACGCCTCCACGGACATCGTCGCGGTGCGCCGGCCGTTCCGGCCGACGAGCGCGGCACCGCGCTCGTCGACACAGTTTTGCCGTACCCGGGGCATGATCCCCATTTGCTCGACCACGTCGCGGGCGACTCCGCGTACGTCGATCGCATGGCCGCCCGGCCGTAGCGCCGGGGACCTCTCCACCACGGTGACGTCGAAGCCGTAGCGGCGCAGCCAGTAGGCCAGCGCAGGGCCGGCAATGCTGGCACCCGAGATGAGTACGGTCCTGTCGTTCATCGCAGCGCTCCCGAAGTTTCTGCGTACGCCGTCAACCCGGCCTGCGTCGGGTCCGCGATGGACGGTAGGTCCATGCTGGAACGTGGGCGAGCTGCGACCTAGTACGCTCGCCCCGACGAGGGCTCCTGGCCTATCTCGTACTAGTACGCTGCACCGGAGGTGGGCCGTGGCCGGTTCGGAGCCGCCGTACCGGCGGATCGCGGCGGAGATCCGCCGCCGGATCACCCTCGGGGAGCTGGGGCCCGGCGACCCGGTGCCCTCGGCCCGACAACTCACCCGCGAGCACGGGGTGGCCATTGCCACCGCCACCAAGGTGCTTGCCCTGCTCCGCGACGAAGGGCTGGTGCTGACCCGGCCCGGGGCGGGAACCGTGGTGGCCGCGCCCCGTCCGGCGGTGCCGCACGCCCGTCGCGGCTCCCTCGGCACGGATCCGGAGCTGAGTCGGGAACTGTTGGTGCGTACTGCGATTGCCTTGGCCGATGCGGGCGGCCTAGCCGCCGTCTCCATGCGGCAGCTCGCCGCCGAGCTGGGCGCCGCCACCATGGCGTTGTATCGGCACGTCCGCAGTCGGGACGACCTGATCCTGGCGATGGTCGACGCGGTGTTGGCTGCCGCGCCGCTGCCTGCCGTGCCACCGGCCGGCTGGCGGGCCCGCCTCGAACTGCTTGCTCGGGCGCAGTGGGCGGTCTACCGGCGGCATCGCTGGCTGCCGCACCTCATCTCGATGCCGCGCCCGCAGCCATTGCCCAACGGTATGGCGCACACGGAGTGGGCGTTACGGGCCACTGCGGGCCTCGGCCTCGACACCCAACTGCGCTGGCACGTGGCGGTGACGCTGATGGCGTACGTCCGGGGCATCGCCACGAACCTGGAGGCGCAGGCGCAGGCGGTGCAGGACACCGGGCTCACCGATGAGCAGTGGGTGGAGACGCATGAGGCGACGTTCCACCAGCTGATAACCGGCCGGTATCCCACGTTGGCGGCCTTGACCGAGACGGTCGACCTGGAGTTGGACACCGTTTTCGAGTTCGGCCTGCATCGGCTGTTGGACGGCTACGCCGCGCTCATCGAGGGCCCGGCGTACTGAGTCCGGGGGCCAGCGCAGTGCTTCCGGCCTGCGTGGTGCTTCGGGCGGGTGCGGTGCTCCTGGCCACCCGGGCCTGCGTGGTGCTTCGGGCCGCCCGGCCCCGCGCCGGACGACGGTCCGGCCCCGGCCCGGGCGGCGGGCGGTTGGGTCAGGCGGACGTGTCAACCAGCGGGGCGGGGCGCGGTGCTGCGACCGGCTCGTTTGTCCCGTCCGGCTCGTCCGGCCCGCCGTGCGCGTCGTCCTCGTCGAGCATGGTGGCCTCGTCGAACGGGCGTTGGCCGGCGAGTACGGCCCGAGCCTGGTCCCGGTCGAACTGTCCGGTCCAGATGCCGACCAGTACGGTGGCGACCGCGTTGCCGGCGAAATTGGTCAGCGCCCGGGCCTCGGACATGAACCGGTCGATGCCGACGATCAGGCCGACGCCGTCGACCAGGTCCGGCCGGTGCGACTGCAACCCGCCGGCCAGGGTGGCCAGGCCCGCGCCGGTCACCCCGGCCGCACCCTTGGACGCAATGATCATGAATACCAGGAGTGAGATCTGCTCTCCAATCGACAGCGGCTTGCCCAGCGCATCGGCGACGAACAGCGAGGCCATGGTCAGGTAGATAGCGGTGCCATCGAGGTTGAAGGAGTATCCAGTGGGCACGGTGATCCCGACGACCGGCTTGCTCACCCCGACGTGCTCCATTTTGGCGATCAGCCGGGGCAGCGCCGACTCCGACGACGAGGTCGACAGGATCAGCAGGAACTCCCGACCCAGGTAGCCGAGCAGCTTGAAGATCGAGATACGGGCGACGAACCAGAGCAGCGCCCCCAGCACCAGGAACACGAAGAGCGCGCAGGTGATGTAGAAGCCGACCATGATCTGCGCCAGGCTCTTCAGCGCGTCCATCCCTGTCGCACCGACCACCGCAGCTATCGCGCCGAACGCTCCGATCGGCGCCACCCACATGATCATCGCCAGGACCTTGAAGATCAGGCGCTGGATCACGCCCACCGCCCGTAGCACTGGCTCGCCCCGCGTGCCGAGGGCCTGCACGCCAAAGCCGACCAACAGTGCGACCAGCAGTGTTTGCAGTACCTCGCCCTCGGTCAACGCGGAGAGCAACGAGGTCGGGATGATGCCCAGCAGAAAGTCGACCGTGTCGCCGCTCTCGCCATTGGCGGCGGCCTTGCCCGCCTCGGCCACCTCAGGGCCGAGGTTCAGGCCGGCACCGGGGTTGACGATGTTGCCGACCACCAGACCGATGGCCAGCGCCACGGTTGACATGAGCAGGAAGTAGCCGAGGGCGAGGCCACCGACCTTGCCGACCTTGGCAGCCTGGCGAACCGATCCGACACCCAGCACGATCGTGCAGAAGATGACCGGGCTGATCATCATTTTGATCAGGTTCACGAAGCCGGTGCCGAGAGGCTTCAACGCCTTGCCAACCTCGGGTGCGGCGAAGCCGACCACGATGCCAGCGACCACGGCGAGGATCACCGCGAGGTAGAGGTACCGGGTCGGATCGCGGCGAGCCGGCCGGGCGGACGCGGGGGTGGTTGTGGAGGTATCCATGCCCACAATGTGAGGCGCATCTCACCACAGGGCATGCTTGCGTTCATTCTGTTCGCCACGGTGATCCGCAGTGAGCTGCGGCGGGAATGGGCCGGCGGCCGGTGCGTCACACCTGCCGGAGGTGTGCAGCATGGAAGGAGGGAGATGTGGCCCGACGACAGTGGAGCATCGCGGGGCAGCTGTTCGCCCTCCAGGCGCTGGTCGTGACGCTGCTGGTGCTGGCCGGTGAGGCGGGCATCGTGTGGCTGGCCCGCAGCGACTCTCGCCATGCCGCCGAGGAGGAGGTCCTGGCGGTGGCGCAGACGGTCGCCCGGTCTCCCGACGTCCGCGCGGCCCTCACTGCCGTCGACCCGGCGGCCCGCCTTCAGCCGTACGCCGAGGCCACCCGACTGGCCACCGGAACGGACTTCGTGGTGGTGATGACCCCGGACCGGACCCGGTACTCCCACCCGAACCCCAGCCTGATCGGGCAGCCGTTCATCGGCGAGATCGATCCTGCCCTGGCTGGTACGCCGTTCACCACAGTCAACGTCGGCACCCTCGGTGAGTCGGTGCGTGCGGTGGTCCCGGTGCTCGGCGAAAGCAATCAGGTCATCGGGCTGGTCTCGGTCGGCATCACCACCGAGGCGATCAACCGCAAGCTGCTCGCCCAGGTGCCCGTGCTGCTCGGCATAGCCCTACCGGCGTTGGCCCTCGCGGCCACCGGATCCTGGCTGCTCAGCCGGCGGCTCCGCAGGCAGACCCACGGCCTTGGCCCCAACCAGATGACCCGGATGTACGAGTACTACGACGCCGTTCTGCACTCCGCACGTGAAGGGCTCGTGCTGTTGACCCGGGACCGCCGAATCGCGCTGATCAACGACGAGGGTCGCCGGCTACTCGGGCTGGCCGAAGACACAGTGGTCACCGACCGGCCGGTGACCGAACTCGACCTGCCACCCGCGGTGGCCGACCTGATTGCCGCCGGGCGGGACGCGAACGACGAGCCGATCCTCGCCGGGGTCCGGGTGTTGGTGGCCAACCAGCGAACCACCCGCTTCGAGGGGACCGTGCTCGGCACGGTGCTGACCCTGCGCGACCAGACCGAGCTGCGTAACCTGGCCCGCGAGTTGGACTCGGTACGCGCGCTCACCGAGGCGTTGCAGGCCCAGACCCACGAGTCGGCCAACCGGCTGCATACCGTGCTGACCCTGGTGGATCTGGGCCGCACCGACGAGGCTGTCCAGCTCGCCACCCGCGATCTGGCGTTGGCCCAGCAGCTCACCGACCGGGTAGTCGGGGCGGTGACCGAGCCGGCGCTGGCCGCCCTGCTGCTCGGCAAGTCGGCTCAGGCCAGTGAGCGTGGTGTGGACCTGGTGATCGAGCCGGACTGCCGGCTCGACGACAGCCCGCTGCCCAGCACCGACCTGCTTACCGTCGTCGGCAACCTGGTCGACAACGCCCTTGAGGCGGTGGCCGGTATGCCGCCGCCGCGCCGGGTCCGGGTATTCGTCGGCAATGACAACGGCGAAATCGTGATCCGGGTCGGGGACAGCGGCCCCGGTCTGGACCCGGACCGCGTGGCGGACGCCTTCCGGCGCGGCTGGTCGACCAAGAGTGCCGGCCGGGGGCTCGGCCTGGCGTTGGTCGGGCAGGTGGTCCGCCAGCACGGCGGCCGGACCGACGTGACCCGTGGTGAGGATGGCGGCACCCTGTTCAGCGTCCGCCTGCCGATTCTGGGCGAGCGCCGTTCGCCTGCCGATTTCAGCGAGCATCGTCCGGGCCAACGACCGCAGGAGGCCCATGAGTGAGCTAAGTGGAGCGGCGGCATGAGCGACATTCGGGTGCTGGTGGTGGAGGACGAGCCGCTGTTGGCCGAGGCGCACAAGGCGTACACCGAGCGGGTGTCCGGCTTCGTGGTGGCCGGGGTGGCGCATACCGCGCGGGAGGCGATGGCGGCACTACGGCCGCAGGGTGGTGCGGGCATAGACCTGGTGTTGCTCGACTTCCGCCTGCCCGACCTGCATGGCCTGGACGTGTGCCGGGCGCTGCGGGCGGCGGGTAGCAGCGTGGACGTGCTGGCGGTGACCTCGGCGCGAGACTTGGCGGTGGTGCGTACCGCTGTTTCCCTGGGGGTGACCCACTACCTGCTCAAGCCGTTCACCTTCGCCGCCTTCCGCGACAAGCTGGAGCGGTACGCAGAGTACCGGCGGCAGGCCCTCGCCGAGGGCGAGGTGGTCGCGCAGCACGAGGTGGACCGGATGCTCGCCATTTTGCGCGGCGCGGCCCGGGACACGTTGCCCAAGGGACTGGACGAGCAGACCCTGCACCGGGTACTGGCGGCGCTCTCCTCGCAGGTGGGGGGCCGGTCAGCGAGCGAGGTGAGCCAGCAGACCGGCATCTCGCGGGTGACCGCCCGCCGCTACCTGGAGTATCTGGTCATGGCCGAGCGTGTGGTGCGCGTGCCCCGCTACGGCACACCCGGCCGCCCGGAGGTCGAATACCGACCGGTGTGATGGTTGGCCGAGCCCGCGTCACTGTGCTCCCGGCCTACTGACCGAGGGCTTGCAGGATGGCCAGCATGTTCTGGTATTCGCGCCACCGGGCCACCTTGCCGTCGCGAACTGTCAACACCCCGATGAATGCCGCAGTGGGTTGCTGGCCTGTCGTGGTCAGAGTGCCGGTCAGTTCGTACTCAACGATGATCGTGTTCGGGTCGGTGGTGTCGTGGACGGCAGTGGTATGGCATTCGTCGAAGTGCACCGGAAGTGCGGCGCGTTGCGGATTGGCGAACGCCAGGAACTCTTGCTTGCCGACGATGCGCGACGGATGCCCGGGGCGGGCGAACGGGATCTCGACGATCACATCGTCGGTCAGTTCGTCACCGGTCAACGCACCCGGTCGGCCGAGGAGGTGGCGCGGCGGGCCGGCGTGGCGATCGGCACGGTGTTCCGGCACTTCCCGACAAAGGCCGACCTGCTGCGGGCGTTGATGAAGCGGCTTCTGCAACAGCTCACCGACGACATCGCGGAGCTCGTCGGGCACGGCGACCCGACAACCGCGCTGTTCGACTTCTTCGAGCGGCTCGTGGAGCGGACGACGGTGAACCGGACCGTCGTGAGCCTGCTCTCCGCCGAAGGGGTCGACGTGCCCGTCGCCAGTCCCCTCGGCACGCTCGCCGATGCCGTGGGTGAGTTGCTGGTACGCGGACAGCAGGCGGGTGCGGTCCGCCGTGAGGTACGCCTCGACGAGGTTATGGCCCTGCTGGAGAGCACCTGCCAGGGTGCCCTGCTGGGCGACTGGGATTCTGACCTGCGTCAACGGACCCTGAACATCGTCTTCGCCGGGCTGAAGCGACGACCGTGAGAGCTAGGTTTCCGGAAAGACCGTGAGGGCTAGGTTCCGGACAGGTCGGCGTGGCCGGGTGCCTGTTCCTGGCCGGAGAGCTGCTGGATCGCCGCCATGATTTCGTCCGTCACCACTCGTCGGGCCCGGTTGGCGTTAGCGTCCGGCGGCTGGGTGAAGTGCATTGGTTGCCCGAAGCGGACCGTGATCCGGCCGAAGCGGGGCAGCCGTGCGCCGACCGGCTGGACCCGATCGGTGCCGAGGACAGCGACGGGCACCACCGGCGCGCCGGTGGCGAGCGCCAGCCAGGCGACGCCGGTACGACCACGGTAGAGCCGCCCGTCGCGGGACCGGCTGCCCTCGGGATGGATGCCGAAGGCGCGGCCGGCGGCGAGGACCTCGCGGGCTGCCTCCAGCGACGCCTGTGCGGCGCGATGGTCGGTGCGGTGCACCGGTATGGCGGCTATTCCGGTGAAGAAGGCCCGGGTCAGTCCACCCATGATCCCGGGTCGACGGAAGTATTCCTCCTTCGCGAGGAAGGCGACCGGTCGCGGTGCCACCAGCGGAATCAGGAAGCTGTCGAGAACGGAGAGGTGATTGGCGGCCAGGATGACCGCCCCGGTTTTGGGAACGTGGTGTCGTCCCTCGACCTTGGGGCGGTAGGTCAGGCGTAGCAGGCCAGTGAGGGCCGGTCGTACGCCAGCTTGGATCAGCATGTTGTCAGCTCAGTGTGGACTGGGGTAGGGAGGTGGGCCTCGACCGCCGTCCGCAGCACGAGGTCGACGTCCTCGGTTTGCGCGGCGAGTTGAAGACTGCCCCACAGGTGTAGTTGGGCGATGCCTTGCAGGTTTGCCCACAGCGCGCCGGCGATCACGGTCGGCGGCCGGTTCGCTGTGGCCGGGGTGACTGCGCGTGCGACGAGCTGGACGAGGACCTCGAAGAGCTGCAGGCTGTCTTCCCGTAGGCCGATCTGGTTGCCGCGCAGCAGGTCGTGCCGGAACATCAGCTCGAACATGCCGCGGTTGGTCCGGGCGAAGGCCAGGTATTCCCGGCCCAACTCGTAGACCTGAGCGCGCGGGTCGGCGTCTTCGTCGAGTAGCGGGTCGATCCGCCGGGCGAGAGCGCGGTAACCCTGCTGCGCGATCGCTGCGAGCAGGCTCTGGTGGGTGGGGAAGTAGCGGCGCGGTGCGCCGTGCGACACCCCGGCGCCGCGCGCGATCTCCCGAAGGGAGAGCGCCTCGACGCCGTTCCGGGCCACCAGGTCGACGCCGACTTCGACGAGACGAGTACGGAGGCCACCTTCCGACTGCGGTTGCATAGACACTGTCTACCAAACGCGATAGACAGTGTCTACTTCCGCCCAAGGAGTTGGGCCGCCGAACAGGCGAGCTTCTCGTCGTATGGTCGGCCCAGCTCACGCGCGAGCGCGATGGTGCGGTCCAGCAGTGTCAGCGCCTCGTCATGGTGTCCCGCCGCACGGCATGTCTCGGCGTAAGCGTGTAGGCAGTCGATCTCCAGCTGCACCTCGGCCAGCGGTTCCAGCAGCTCGAAGGCGCGCCGATGGTGCTCAAGCGCCTTCTCGGGGGAACCCATGACCCGCAGCGCGACACCGAGATAGTTGTGACACCACGCCTGGTTGTGTGGAAGATCGTGCTGCTCGGCCAGCCGCAACGCGTCATGCAGCGTGCGCAGCGACTCCACCGGATCGCGCGATGCCAATGCGACACCGAGGGTGACCAGCCCGGTGATCTGCGCAGGCCCGTCGGCCAGCGCGACGGATGCCCGGGCGAGTTCGACGGCTTCGCTGTGCCGACCGAGGTGCAGCGTCACCCAACCGTCGAAGGCCAGCGCCTGGGACTGCCCGGCGCGGCGACCGATCTTCTCGAACAACTCGCGGGCCTGCCGGAAGCGCGCCTGTGCCGCTTCAAGCTCGCCGAGATCCCGGCGTACGAAACCGATGCGCAGCGCTAGAGCAGCTGCGAGATCGTCGTCCGGCTCGGACTGCTCGGCCAGTTCGTAGGCGGAGAGCGCCTTGGCGAGACGTCCGGCAGCGGCATGGACAAAACCGAGGTCCGCGAGCAGCGAAGCCTGCTGCTGGTCGCGGCCGAGCCGTGCTGCGGCGGCCGCGGCGGCTTCGAGTAGGCGTGCCTGGTCGTCGGTGCCGCGGTGCCGGAAGAACCAGACCCGCATGGCCTGCGAGAGTTCGACCACCACCTCGTCCGCACCGAGTCGTACGGCGGCGTCGAAACAGGAGACCAGGTTGACGTACTCAAGCTCGAACCAGGCCATGGCCTTCGTCGGATCGCCCGGCTCGGGTTCCCGCCGGTACGGCGAGGGCAGCGTCCGATCGTGGACGACCGCCTGCGCCAGGTAGTGCCCCAGGACGCGGCGCAGGGCAGCTTCGGCCTGCGGCTCCTCGTCGTCGGCGAGGTCTGTTGCGTACCGCCGGATCAGGTCGTGCATCCGGTACCGCCCGGGTGAGAGCTCCTGGACCAGGTGGGCGTCGACCAGCTCCTCCAGCACCGCACCGACCCGGCCGGGCGGCAGATCGGCGAGCGCGCCGGCCACCTCCGCGTCGAAGTCGGCGCCTGGCAGCACGCCGAGCAGGCGGAACATGCGGCGCTGGACCGGGTCGAGCTGCTGGAGCGACATGCCGAACACGGAGTCGAATCGGCTGCTGCTGTCGCGCAGCCGCTCGGCCAGCACCGCCACCGTCCAGCCAGGACGGTGGCGCAGCCGTGCGCCCGCCATCCGGAGCGCCAGTGGGAGCCCACCGCACTGTCCCAGCACCTGGCTGACCGCTTCCTCTTCGCCGAGCGTGAGCCCGGCCGCCCGGCCAAACAGGTGCGCCGCGTCGGCGTCGGCCAATGGCTCCAGGGACACCGGTGGCACCCCGTCCAAGGTGACCAGCCGATGCCGACTGGTGATCAGGACCCGGGACTTTCCCGCGCCGGGGAGCAGTGGACGCACCTGCTCCGCGTCGACCGCGTTGTCGAGTACGACGAGTGCCCGTCGGCGAGACAGCTCCGACCGCCAGAGCGCAGCGCGTTCGGCGGCGCCGGGCGGCGGGTGCGTGATGTCCAACGCGCCCAGCAGCCGGCCCAGCGCGGTCTGCGGCTCCAGGGGCTCCTGGCCCGGGGTGAAGCCGTGCAGGTCGAGGTAGAGCCCACCGTCCGGATACGAGGGGGCGAGCCGATGGGCCACGTGCACGGCCAGGCTGGTCTTGCCCACACCTGCCATGCCGTCGATCGCGACCGCGCCAGCGGTGCGCAGCAGCTCTTCGACCAGTGCGGACTCTGCCTCCCGGCCGGTGAAGTCGAACAGGTCGGCCGGCAGGTCGTTGCGGCGCGGGGCGGGCGCGGCGCCGGCCTTGGCAGCCTCGGCCCACACCGCGCGCAGTGGCCGGGGGTCGCGGCCCACGGCCCGGCACAGCGCCACGACGGACTCCCACGGCGGTACGAGCCGACCGGTCAGGTATCGGGACAGCGACGAACTGCTCAGCCCCGCCTGGCTGGCGAGGGCGCGCAGGCTGAGGCCGCTCAGTTCCTTGATTCGGGCGAGCTGAGCCACCAGTCGTTCCTGGGGGCTGGACACGTGCCATACCGTACCCGGCCCGCTGCGCAGGAACGGATCGGCGTTGCGTTTGCGCTGCTCAACTGGGTTCTAGGTGTCCCACGGTGTCCCACGGACCGCGCGGGTGCCGGCGCGCCGATGGTCGGATGACTCCGGTCAGAAACACCCATGACCGTCAGCAACACCCACAACCAAGGAGCAGCGATGTCGACCGAGCGCATGCCGAACCCGGCGGTTCTGATCCCGGAGGCGATGCCGGCCCTGATGGCCGTCAACAAGGCCATCGCGGGTGCGGGGATGGACGGCAAGGTGTTGGCGCTGAGCCATCTGCGGGCCAGTCAGATCAACGGCTGCGGCCCGTGTGTGGCCGGTGGGGCTCATCAGGCCCGCCAGCATGGCGCGACTGCGGACCAGGTGCACGCCGTGGCCGCGTGGCGGGAGACGCCCTGGTTCAGCGACGAGGAACGCGCCGCGCTGGCCCTGACCGAAGCCGTGACCCGGCTCGCCGACCAGCCGGATGCGGTGCCGGACCAGGTGTGGGACCTGGCCGCCAAGCACTTCGACCAGAAGGAGCTGGCCGCACTGCTGCTCAACATCGCGATCACCAACGCCTTCAACCGGCTCAACCTGCCCACCCGCCAGCAGGCGGGCAACTGGTGATCTGTTCCTGATCGAGACCGAAAAGCTAGTTCCCCACCATAGAGAGGAACGCTGCCATGGCGACCACGACGAAGACCACTACCGCGAAGACCACTACCGCGAAGACCACTACCGCTTCCGGCGGCGAGAAGTACGACGGGTTCACCGGCGAGGAGCGCGCGGCGATGAAGGAGCGCGCCAAGGAGTTGAAGACGAGGGCGCGGCGCGGTGCCAAGGCCGACACGGAAAGAGAGGTGCTCGCGAAAATCGCCGAAATGTCGGAGTCCGACCGTGTGATCGCCGAGCGGCTGCACGACGTGATCAAGGCCAACGCACCGGTCCTCACACCCAAGCTCTGGTACGGAATGCCCGCGTACGCCCGTGACGGCAAGGTGGTCTGCTTCTTCCAGAGCGCGGCGAAGTTCAAGACGCGGTACGCGGTGCTCGGCTTCAGCGACGAGGCGAACCTCGACGACGGCACCATGTGGCCAACCTATTTCGCGCTGCCCGAGCTGGCCGCCGACTACGAGGACAGGATCGCCGCGCTCGTGAAGCAGGCGGTGAGCTGAGCTGAGGATCGAGCACTTCTCAGCGGAATGTCGAGGGTGCCTACCCGACATTCCGCTGAGGGCCGTTCGGTCGGTGGCAGATCCGGATGCCTGATCGAGGCGCATCGGTGTCCAGCCGGTACCGGCCTGCGAGCAGTAGGTCAGGTGTGGGGATGGTTGGTGATGCCGTCCAGGACGGTGATCAGGTTGTGGCGGAAGGTTTCCTCGGCGTTGAGGTGAGCGCCGTCGATGACGAGCCGGGCGACGGTGGGGTAGCGGCCGGTTTCGAGCATGCGGGTCAGGTAGGGCCCGAGGGCGGCTTGCCAGGCGGACACGTCAGTGCCGGTTGAACGGGCGGTGCGTCGCTCGGTGATTTCCCTGCGGAGCGCTCCGACGATGAACGCGTTGAGGGCGCCCACAGCCCGCTGGAGATCGTCGAGGCTGTGCACGCCGGGGGCCTGGTTGAGCGCCGCCGCGGTCGCTTCGCCCACGGCGAGCGCGTGCGGTCCCAGGTGCGGCCGTGCGCCGAGTAGATCGGCGAACCACTCATGATCAAGAGCGGCATCGCGGGTCGCGTGGGCGATGGCCAGTGCCGTGGCGCGCCACTCGGAGTGTTGGTCAGCCTCGGCGATCTGGGCGTACACGGCGTCGACCATCAGATCAAGCAGTTCCGATCTGTTGATCACGTAGTCGTAGAGCCGCATCGGACCGACGCCGAGTTCTTTGGCGATCTTGCGTACCGACAGGCCGTCAAGGCCGTGGGCGTCGGCGATCCGGATCGCCGTGGCGGCGATCTTCGCGCGACTCAGTGGCACCGGTGCCGCTCGCGGCTGAGGTTCGGGCCGTTCCCAGATGGGCAACGGTGCGCTACCGTACGGCGTATCCATAAGGTACAGCGTACGGTAATGGAGATGATGATGCGAATTGCGATCGCAGGTGGCGGCCTTGGTGGGCTGACACTGGCCCGGATCCTGCACCGGCACGGCATCGATGCGGTGGTGTACGAGCGCGAGGCAAGCCGATCCGCCCGGCCGCAGGGCGGAATGCTCGACCTGCATCCGGAGTCCGGACAACAGGCCCTGGCCGATGCGGGCCTCACCGGCCGATTCCGGTCCGAGGCGCGGCCGGAGGGCGAGGAACATCGCATCCTCGACCCGGCCGGACGCACCCTCGTGCACCACAAGCCACAACCCGGCTCATTCTCCGGACGCCCCGAGATCGACCGCAGCGTACTGCGTGATCTTCTGCTCGATTCCCTCCCCGGCGCCACGGTCGCGTGGCAGCACCGGCTCGTCGCGGCGGCCCCGCAACCTGGCGGGGGCTGGGAACTGACGTTCTACGGCGGCCACCGGGCCAGCTGCGACATCCTCATCGGCGCGGACGGCGCACGCTCAGTCGTCCGGTCGCTGCTGACCGACGTTCAACTGTCCTATGTGGCCACTTTGGTAGAGCTGAACATCGAAGACGTCGACTTGCACTATCCCGATCTCGCCGAGCTGGTTGGCCCCGGGAACCTGTGGTGCGTCGGCGTAAACCAGATCCTGGCAGCGCAACGCCTCGGCGACGGCAGCCTACGGGTCGGGATCTCGCTGCGCGCAGGCGATCGCCCCATCGACGCATACCGTAGTAAGCGCGCTCTGCTGGACACGTTCGATGGCTGGGACCCCCGCCTCACCGCACTCATCGAGGCCGGCGACAGCGCGCCGACGCCGCGCCAGATCGAGGCGATGCCCATCGGTACACGCTGGGCCCACCAGCCGGGCCTCACCCTCATCGGCGACGCCGCGCACCTCATGCCGCCGGTCGGCGAGGGCGCCAATCAAGCCATGCTCGACGCCGCCGAACTCGCCGCCGAACTCGTCACCAACCCCGTCGAGCCCGACTTGGCGATCCAGGCGTACGAGGAGGCAATGTTCACCAGAATCCACCCGATCGCCGAAATGTCCGCACGAGTCCAGGCAATGATGCTGTCTCCCACCGCAGCCGACGACATCATTCGCTTCTTCGCGCCCCGGCCCACCGAGCCGGCAGCCGAGAAGATCGCTACCGAGTCCTAGCGGCGGCCGGGGTGCTGGCTTCAGCCAGAATGGCCTCGCTCCACCGAAGGTCATAGGCGGTGCGGTGGCTGTCGAGAGCCATCAGCACCAACCAATCACGTAGGCATCGCGAGTATAGGACGTTGGCGTCTACGAACACCGTGAGCGGCACCGGCAGCACGCGTTCAGGCTACCGATGCCGCACACCCAAAGCGACGATGGGAAGATTACTCGTATATCCCTAAATCGTCCTGTTCAGCCATCAAAGCTTCATATGCCTCGCGCTGCTCTTGGATCCGTCGTCGACGGTAGGCGAGGACATCTCGCAGCGCTATTCGCCGATGAGTGCCCACCTTGTGCGACCTGATCGAGCCTTTGTCGAGCAAACTGATCAGCGTCGGTCTCGACACGCCCAGAACTCGCGCGGCCTGACTGGTGGTGAGCTCTCGCGCAACTTCACTTACGACCAAGCCGTCTCCGCGATCCAGAACGGCGCTTACTTGCCTTAAAAGGTCGACCACGAGGGTGGGCAAGGTGGCAGATCCGGCGCTGCCGGCTGCTATGCGTACGTCACTGTGTGGGTCGATTTGAGCGAGGAGGGTGAAGAGGGACTTCAGTGCGTCGTGTTCCGGGTTGTCCTTCCGGTGGGCTGCCTCGGAAAGTTGGAGCGCCGTTGTTTCGAGCGTCGTCGCCGCTGCCATGATCCACTCCTCGCTGCGAGCCTGCTTTGCGGGGCGGGATTCGTGCGCTTAGTTTGCACTCCAATTGCAGTATCTGCAACCAGCTTTGACTTATTTCACCTGACTGTAGCCAGGCTGACAACCAGTGTCCTCGCTGCCCGGTCGGTAGGTTCGGCGTCAGGCTGGCTCGTCCAGGCGGCGGCGCTGCTTGTCGGTCAGCACCAACTCGCGGGCACCCAGCGCCTCATCCAACTGCGCGATGCTGCTCACCCCGACGATCGGCGTCGCGCTGGGATCGCCCCCGGTGAGCCAGCTCAGCACCACCTGGTTCCGGGTGGCCCCGACCTCATCGGCGATCTCACCCAGCACCGCCAGCCGCCGGGTCGTCCCAGGGTGGTCGTACGCCTCAGAAAATGGCCGGTCGGGTCGGGTGTAGCCACCGTGCAGCAGCGGCGTGTACGTCCACAGGATCAACTCCGGCTCGCTGCGTAGGTAGTCCAGCGCCTCCGGGGAGACGAGTTGGTGCCCGGCTTCGGGCAGCACCGCACCCGGCCGGGGCTGCACGTACGAATACCGCAGCTGCACCGCGGTGTAGCCGGCGACGCCCTGCTCGCGGGCGACCTGACGGGCCCGTTCGATCCGCCAGATCGCGTGGTTGGACGCCCCGAGTCGGTCTACGACTCCGGCGTCAACCAGCCGGCCGAACGCTTCGACGGTCTCGGCCAACGGCACCGCGCGATCGTCGGCGTGTGCCCAGTAGAGGTCGATCCGGTCGAGGCCCAGCCGCTTCAGGCTGAGCCGTACGGCGTCCTCGATCGCGGCAGCCGACAACCCCTCGGCCGACTCCGGCCAGTTGCCCGGCACCGTCGGCTGCTGACGTACCTTGGTGCTGATCCGGACCCGTTTGCGCATCCCTGGACGCTGGGCCAGCCAACGCCCAATCACCGTCTCGCTCTGCCCGCCGACGCCGCTCGGATCGGACCAGAACGAGTAACAGTTTGCCGTGTCGATCCAGACGCCGCCGTGCTCGACGTAGTGGTCCAGTAGGGCCATCGAGGTGGTCTCGTCCACCCTGGTGCCGAAGTCCATCGCGCCGAGGACAAAGTCACGCCCGCTCATTTTCGTACTCTCCTCCGTGGTCGGTCGGAGATCCCACCGTGCCTGCTGGAGCGCGCTCCAGGTCAAGTCGTCCGGGCGAAGTGCGGGTGGCAGGCTTGGTGGGATGCGGCACTACTCCCCGGGCGAGACGGTCGAGCGGACCGGCTTCAGCATCGACACTCTGCGCTACTACGAGCGGATCGGGCTGCTCGACGACGTCGCGCGCAACGCCAGTGGGCAGCGGATCTTCACCGAGGACCATCTCGCCTGGCTCGGTATTCTGCGGTGCCTTCGGGACACCGGAATGCCGATCGCCCAGATGATCCAGTACGTGGAGTGTGCCCGGGGCGGGGATGAGTCGTTCGATATCCGTATCGCTCTGCTGGAGGCGCACGATCGGCAGGTCGAGCAGAAGATCGCCGAGATGCGGGAGCAGCAGGAACACATCCGAGGCAAGATCCAGTGGTATCGCCTGGCCCGACAGGGCGCCGGAGAGTCACCAGCCGAGGCGGGCCAGGCAACGCCTCTAGCGTGATTCGGCCCGGTGTTCGGCGACGGTGTTGGGGCTGGCAGCGCTGTCGTGATCGGTGCGGGCCGGGCCGGTGGGCTTGACCGAGGGCTGGTGTCGAGGCGACGCGACGAGCGCCGGACGCTGGGCGTTGGTGAGCCAGCGCAGCGCCCACTCGACGGGACCGTAGCGGAACCAGCGTAGCCACAGCGTGCTTACGGCCAACTGGACCGCGAACACGACCGCGACGAAACCGAAGAGCGCCAGCGGGGAGAACGTGCCCGCGAGGCCGAAGCCGATGCCGGTGAAGGCGATCAGGCCGAGAGCCGACTGGGCCAGGTAGTTGGACAGGGCCATCCGGCCGGCCGGGGCGAGCGCGGACCGTACGAATGCGGTGCGTGGGTTGTGCATGATCCGCAGCAGGGTCGCCACGTAGGCGGCGGCCAGTAGGGGTGCGGTGGCGACGCTGGCCGCAACTGCGAGGGTGTTGCCGTTGCCGCCGCCAGCGGTGTAGGCGATCGATCCGAGCAGTCCGACGGGGAAGCCGATCCACTGGATGCGGCGCAGGGTGGGCTCGTTGCCCGACACCCGTGCCAGCCACTGCCGGCGACCGGCGACCATGCCGAGCAGGAACAGGCCCAGCGCGGTCGGGCCCTGCATGCTGACCGCCTGGAGGACCAGCAGCGGTAGGCCGGCGAGGTGCGCGTCGATGTTCGACCCCCACCCGCCGAGCAGCGCCTGGGTCGCCTGCTCGCCGTTGGCGAGTGCTTCGGCCGGTCCGGGCATGAACGCCGACCGGTCGACGACGAGGGCACCGGCCACCGCACTGAGCAGCACGACGGTGTAGAGACCGGCCGCGATCCGGATCGCGGTGCGGTCGGTCACTTTGCGTAGCAGGAACAGGACGAGGCAGGCCACGGCGTACGTGGTGAGGACGTCACCGCCGTACAGGAAGACGGTGTGCAGGGCACCGATGACGAAGAGGCCGACGATCCGACGGAGCATCCGCGACGAGAAGGCGGCCCCGGCTCTCCTCGCGGAGTCCATCTGCAGGGTGAAGCTGTATCCGAAGAGGAACGAGAAGAGCACGTAGAACTTCATGTCGATGAAGACGGACGACAACGCGCGTACGACGTTGTCCAGTCCCGAGTCGAAATCGGGATCGATTGTCAGGTTTCCGGGATAGCCGGAGGCCATGAACGTGACGTTGACGGCGAAGATCCCGAGAAGTGCGAATCCCCTGACCGCATCGACGTCGAGTACGCGTCGGCCGACTGTCTGCGCAGTCACGTGCGGCTCCAATCACTGCGTATGATGTACACCGTAGTAGATACAGAGTATGGCATACACAATGAGAGGGCGGGAGGGCGCGACTACAGTTGACGCGAACTAGGTGAGATAGGGGGCAATGTATGGCTAACCGGGCGCTTCCCCTGGTGGTGGCCCGGATGTGGGGTCGCGAAACGGCCTCCCGGCACGGTCCCCGGCCGAGCCTCGACCTGCCCAGGATTCTCGAAGCGGCGATCGGGATCGCCGACCGGGAGGGCCTGGAAAGCGTGCGGATGAGTAGCGTCGCCGCCGAGGTCGGCATGGCGACGATGTCCCTCTACCGGTACGTCGGCAGCAAGGACGAGTTGCTGACCCTGATGGCCGACAATGCCGCCCCGGAACCGCCCGCCCACGACGGGCGACCCTGGCGTGACTACCTTGCCGCCTGGACCCGCGCCAACCGGGACTTCCTCCTCGACCGGCCCTGGCTGTTACAGATCTCCCGTAGCGCCCCACCGGTCGGACCGCGAAACCTGCGCTGGCTCGATCGGGCGCTCGCCGCGCTCGCCGAAACCGGGCTCGGCCTCGGCGAGCGGATCAACATCGCGAGTACGCTCACCGGCTACGCCGCCAGCCAAGCCGCCCTCGTCCTGAGCATGGGCACCGGCCGAACCACGGGCGGCGGCGACGATGCGATCAGCGGGATGGCGGGCTACAGCGATCTCCTCGGTCAGGTCCTCGACCCAACGGACTACCCGGAACTCGCTGTCGCCGTACGCTCCGGCGCGTTCGGTGCCGCCGAGGAGTTGATCGACGAGGGCGATTTCACCTTCGGACTCGACCTGCTCCTCGACGGCATCCAGGCTCTGGTGACCCGCCGGGCCGGCGGTCCGCCGACTAGGGGATGACCGCCACGTGCACGTGGTCGTAGTGGCAGGCCGTGGCGGCCGGCCTCTTACCGCCGCAGTTTGACTGGGCGTAGCCCTTCCAGTTGTTCCTGGGAGAGTAGACCTTGCCCCGCCACATCACGTGGTCGATCTTGTACTTCTTGTGGTTCTTGACCAGCCAGGTGCGCATCTGGTTGCCATCGGACAGGTTCGAGCCCGTCGCGGCGGTGCCACCCGGGCCGTACATCAGATCGCACGCCCGGCCACCCGGGTGGTACGGGTAGGCATCGTTAGCCCGGTAGCAGCCGATTCGGTCCCACTTGAAGCCGCCTGCCTTCGCCTTGGGCAGCATGGCCCGATACAGCGTGCACATCTTCTTGGTGATGTTCTTCGGGCAGTTGACCTTCTTGGCGGCAGTCGTCGTCTCGGTGCTCGCCGTCGTCTTCGCCTCGGTCTTCTCGGTGGCTTCGGTCTTTGTCGAGTCGCTCGCATCGACTTTGGTCGTCGCCGAGTCGTCCGTATCGATCACTTCCACGCCGTTCGGCTGGACGGTGCCTCCGATGCCACCGCCGAGGGTGCCCGGAGTGAAGTCCCAGGTGTTCGATCCGTTCCCGGATACCGGCTGGGCATTGGTAGTTGCGATCGACACGGTGGGCTGGCTGGACGACTTGGCGGAGACCAGGCTCGACGTGCCGACGATCGCTGCGGCGATCGCCAGAATCGCGAGCAGGAGAGGCAGGGCCTTTGCCCTGAATGTTGTCACCATGATTGGCTCCCAAAGGAAGGTAGCGGTCCATCAATCGCGCCCGGCCGACAGCGCTTGATGGCCAATCCACCTGTTCCGTTGCCCGCTCACAAGGCGGAGACGGAGTCCCGGACTGATCCGGACGATCGAGGGTACGGGCGTCCTGTGCTGAACAGCCCTACCGTCGCTGCTCAGCGACGTGTGAAGGTGAACACCTCGTGCTTGCCGCCTTCACAGCCGACCTGGATGAGCTGGGTCCCGGAGCCCTGACCCGCAGCGAAAGCCCCGATGCAGATGCCGCTGGTGCTGGCCGCCGAACGGATGCGGAAGCCGACAGCCGGCTTTGTCACCGGTTCGATGACAAACTTCTGATCGGTCCGGCTGCCGTCGCAGTTATCCGGAGCGATAAGAAGCTTTTCGGCCGTTCCGCCATTGTCGACAGTGGCGCAGCCGACGCCGAACTCGGGATGGTTGGTCTTGATCCGGTAGACGTTGCCGCTGACCCGTTCGAGCGTCATTGGCGGTGAGGCGGTGGCACAGGAGTACTGGCCAAAGACGATTTTGCCCGGGTTGCCTGGTTCGGGCCCTTCACCGATGCAGAGACCGCTGTGCGCTAGGCCGATCTGGACCGGTCCGACCGGTGGTCCGGACGGCTTCGGGGCGGCCGGTGTGGTGGTGGCCAGTGTGGGCTTGGGGCTCGGCGTCCTGGTCGGCTGAGCGGAGGCGGTCTCGTCCGGCCCGGGTGTCTCCAGTTCCGGATCGAGGTCCATGGTTGTTTCGGCGGCGACGTCTGGCTCACCGGTCGGGTCGACACCGTCGTCGCGTAGGAACCTCGCCGTCGCCCCGACGGCGATGAGCGTCAGTATGAACACCAACACCCCGGAAAGCACACGGGTTGACCAGCCGGTGCGATACATGATCGGCGGAATCAGCCACCGGAGTCCCACCGGACGGGGCACCTCGATCGCCGGGTCGTATCGGTGCAGGCCCACCCACTGATCGTCCTTCTTGCTGGCCACTGTCGAGGCCAGCTTCCCGTCGGAGAACGCTGGTACGGGCTTGTCCGGTACGGGACTGTCCCGATCGGTGGCTTCGGCAACTGCTTCGGCGACGTCCATCGGTGGTGGCGTTGACGGTGGAGCTGACGGTGGCGCTGCTGCCGTGGGGGGCGGTTCTGCATCGTCCGGGGCAGCTGCCTGGTCGGCGTCGAGCGGGGCAAGCGGCTGAGACGAATCGGTGTTCGGCTGATCTTCTGTCGCTGGGTCGGTTGAGGGCTGATCCCGCTTTGCCGGGTCGATTGAGGGCTGGTCGAAGGTAGGGGTGGCCGCCCCAGGGTCGGTGAGGTCGGCCCAGGAAGCGGTCAGCGGGTCCAGATGGTCGATCCCAGCGAGCGCAGCTGGCTGCTCCGTCAGCCACGATTCAGGCTCTGCGGTCGTGGGCTCTACGGCCGTGGGCTCTACGGACGGAGGCGATGCGCTTGGCGGTGGCGATGCGCTTGGCGTCGCGGGCATTGACGCTGGCACGCCCGGGGCTGCTGGCGCAGGCGCGTCAGTCGCTGATGTGATGGTAGTGATCGGAACTGTCGCCGCTGGCTGGGCGGTGGCAACAGCGATGCGTCTGCGGTCGGCCAGCCAGACTGCGACGGTGGCCTCGTCGCTGCCACAGGCCCGGACGAATGCGGCGACCACGTTCTCCCGGGGGAGGGTGGCCCGGCCCAGAGCGGCAGCGGTGGTGCTGTGGGGCAGTACGTCCCCGGCGGCTTCGGCTCGGCGTTGCAGTTGTCGATAGGTGAACCCCGACCACTGTTTGAGAGCCCGCATCGCCGCGACGAACTCCGGTGGTGAGGTCGCGCCCTGAGGTCCCGGAGCCGCCCCGACCTGCTCGATCGGTTCTGCCTCCTCGCCGTCGTCGTGCCCCGGCACGTCCCGCCTCTCCCTGTCGATACGGTGCGGGGACGAAACATCGTGACTCGACACGACGCTTGACTTCGATGCCGTCCCCCGGGTCGAATCAGGTCAATATTCCATCGCTGCCCGAGTATGTAAAGGGTCTTTGCGGTAGGTGTGCCGGGCCGTCGTGACCTGCGCGACAACGAGGCGTACCGGCTCGTCCCGTCGGTCAATATTCCACGATGGGCAGTGGTACTTCCATCGACGTCAGTCCGACCCTTCTCGTCGTACTGGCCATGCTCGCCGCTGTCGGCGCGATGGTCGTCCGGTGGGCCGGCCTCGGACCCGGTCGGGCGGTACTGACCGCCACGCTCCGGGCCACCCTGCAACTCGCCGCCGTCTCGCTGATCATTGTGGCGGTGCTCCGGGCCTGGTCGACGACGATCGCCTTCGTCCTGGTGATGTACGTCGTCGCGTCGGTCACCTCCGCCCGCCGGATCAGCGACCTGCGCGGCGGTTGGCTCGCGGCCCTGCCCATCGCACTCGGTGTGGCACCCACGCTTGCTCTCCTGCTCGGCACCGGCACCCTTCCCGGTACGCCCCTGGTGGTGCTGCCCACCGCCGGCATCCTGATCGGCGGCGCGATGACGGCGACCAGCCTGGCCGGCCGGCGTGCCCTGGACGAGCTGCGGCAACGCCACGGCGAGTACGAGGCCGGCCTGGCCCTGGGCCTACGCGAGCGCGCTGCCGCGTTGGAGATCTGCCGCCAGGCCGCCGGTCAGGCGCTCGTCCCCGCCTTGGACCAGACCCGGACGGTCGGGCTGGTCACCCTGCCCGGCGCGTTCGTCGGCGTACTCCTCGGCGGGGCCAGCCCGGTGCAGGCCGGTGTGACGCAGCTCGTCATCCTGGTCGCGCTGCTCGCCGTGGAGGCGATCGCCATCGGCGTGGTGGTGGAGCTGGTTGCCCGGGGAGCCGTACGGGGTGCGGACACCCCGACCTAGTTGGGCTTCTTCTCGCAGCGGTAGCGCGGCTCGGCCTCGTACCGCCAGGTGAACTTCTCCCGCCGGAGTTCCTTGCCGTCCTTACGGAAGATGCGCCAGGCGTCCTGGGTGAAGCCGTCGATGCCGCTCGTGGGAATGCAGCTCGGTCCGGGGTCGAGGTAGACCGTTTCCGGATTGGTGATGTTTCGGCGCGGACTCCACTGGGTGGTCACACTGTCGTAGACCTTGGTGCTCCAGATCGACACGGTGATCGAGCTGTTGGTCACCGCCGTGTCGATGATCAGCCCGTGTGGGGTGTCGTTGCGGAACTTGAAGTCCAGGTGCGGGTAGATGATGGTCGACTCGATCACCGACGGGTACGAGCTGAAGTAGTAGGAGTGCGGCTTGTGCTGAACGTCCTCCAGCCCGGCGTAGTAGGTGGCGTTGAACAGCGTGGTGGTGAACTGCGAGATACCGCCACCCACCCCGGGTACGAGCTTGCCGTCGGAGATGACCGCCGCGTCCTTGTAGCCCTCCGCGTAGCCCCGAGGGCCGGTGTGGGTGTTCAGCGAGAAGGTCTCACCCGACTTGACCAGCGCGCCGTCCACCTCCTCGGCCGCCAGGCGGATGTTGTGACTCCGGGGGTGGGAGAGCCCGCCGGTGAAGTAGGTGGTGAAGCTGGAGACCTTCTCCTTGATGCCGAGAGTGGGCAGTTCCTCGTCGGTGACCTTGGGCCCGACCGACTTGAGCGTGCCCTTGACCTCCCGGCCGGTGCTGTTGGGCAGTACGCCCAGCAGGTCCTGGCTGAGCACGGCGGTGTCCAACTGTCGGCCGCTCTTGCTGGCCACCGGGTGCAGCTTGCCGCCCTTGACGGAGTAGGTGGCGTCCTTCGGGTCCACCTCCACCTTGTCGAGCTGTCCGCTGATCGCGGCGCGGAGCTTCTTTTCGTCCACCCGGGGCGTGATTTTTCCGTTCTTGTCCCCGGTGAGTACGAGGCTCTTGGCGATCGCGGCGGGGGAGATGGTGAGCTTGCCCTGGTCGGTGTCGACCGTCACGGGTGCGGCCACCGCCGGGGTGGCGAGCTGAGCGATGAGGCGGTCTACCTCTTCCGTGCTGGTAGTGGGCTGGACGTCGACCACGGGTATGGTCACCGGCTCACCGCTGAGCCAACCGGCCTGCAGCGCCTGCGCTGATTGTTCGGAGTTGAGCCCCTTGCCCGGCTTCGGATAGACAGCCGTTGGCTTGGTGCCGGTGAAGGTGATGCGCGGGATGGTCATCTCCGGGCCGAGCTTCCCAGCGACCTTGCGCAGTTCCGTGTCGAGCCGTTCGGCGTCCACGGTCACCACCGGCTCGACCTCGCGGGAACCGAAGAGGCGGCTGACCGCGTTCGCCTCGGCCGCGACGCTCGCCGCCACGGTGGCGTCCACGTCCACGGTGAGGCCGACATCGGCCGGGTTGATCTGGGCGGTCTTCTCCCCGATCCGTACTGTCACCGGCGCGGTGAGGGTCTGTGCCCGGCGGTCCAGGTCGGCGCGGAGCGCCGCGGCGGCCTCGGCCCGGCTCTTGCCGCCCATGTCGACCCCGAGCACGACGGTGCCCCGGGGCACCTCACCGGAGTACGCGTAGGCGGCGGTTACCCCGACGGTGGCGAGTACGGCGGCGGCGACCCCGCCGGCGATCAGTGCCTGACGGGTACGGCGACGCGGTGTCCGGTCCTCCGGGGCGGTGCCCGCTGGCCCGGCCGGTGTGGCACCGCCGCCACTCGGCCCGGTGGCCGGGACATCAGCAAACGAGATGGCCTTGACCTGGATGGTTGGCGCCTCGGTGGCTGGGACTTGCTTGTCGCCGTACTGACTCACTCGCAACCTCGTTCGGGGCTACGACCGGCGTCCGGATGACCCATCCTTCCGCGCCGGCCCACGACACTGAATGACTACGGTAGCCAAAGATCCGAACGGCACTGAGTACGAGTCCCGGCCCACCGCATTGACCTGGTCACTTGATGAGTCGGCCAGTCGGATTGTCGGGCATTGTCCCGGACAAAGCACGCGTTGTAATCGCCGAGCCGGCAGAAGAATCTCGGCACCCTATTGTTCGGAGCACGGCGACGATGTGCGAGCGTGGCGCACATGATGACGCGGCAGCAGTCCCTCACCTATGGCGGCGGCTGGCTGGACCGGGCGAGCGGGTCGCGTACCGACCCAGCCTGGCTGGCGTCGAAGCTGGCCAGTCCCGGCGCGCGGATCATCCCGATGTGGCGGGACCAGTGCCTGGTGATGGGGGAGCCCCCCGTTCCGGTGCGGCTGTCGGCCACCGCAGCGGCCGAGGTGCTGGCCGTCGCCACCGAAGAACCGGTGTTCTTGGGGCTCGACGGCGTGGATGGCGTGTTCGCGGTGGACCTGTCGGCGCTGGCCGTGACCAGGGCGATCGAGGTGACCGGTGCCGACCAGGTGTTGGACGTACGGGCCCTGGTCGGTGTGCTCAGCCCGAGCGAGGCGGCCAGCCACGCGTACGCCCGGGGCCTGCTCTACTGGCATCGGCAGCAGCGGTTCTGCGGCAGTTGTGGCGTCCGGACCGATAGTCGCAATGGTGGACACCTGCGGGTCTGCCCGAGCGCGGACTGCGCCCGACTGTTCTTCCCCCGCATCGAACCCGCCGTCATCGTCCTGATCGA
The DNA here is from genome assembly GCF_053590565.1 of Micromonospora sp. NPDC003197. NCBI lineage: Bacteria > Bacillati > Actinomycetota > Actinomycetes > Micromonosporales > Micromonosporaceae > Micromonospora > Micromonospora sp. NPDC003197. Next base: position 96,671 of record NZ_JBSFTE010000003.1, read on the forward strand.
GGCACCGAACGCGCCGGATCGGTGCCTGTTGGCGCAGCACCGGGGCGCACCCGAGGGGGCGTACTCGCTGTTGGCTGGGTTTCTGGAGATCGGTGAGAGCCTGGCGGACGCGGTCCGACGGGAGGTTGCCGAGGAGGCGGGCGTACGACTGGCCACGGTGACGTACCAGGACTCGCAGGCCTGGCCGTTCCCGGCGGGGCTGATGGTCGGGTTCCGGGCGGTCGCCGCCACCGAGGAGTTCTCGGTCGACGAGGACGAGTTGGTGACGGCCCGCTGGTTCACCCGGGCGGAGCTGCGTGCACGGGTCGCCGCTGGGCACCAGCTCGACCGGCCGGACGCGATCGGCCGGCAGCTGTTGCAGACCTGGCTCGACGCGGGCGACTGAGCGGGGACGCGGGCCAGACAGCAGGGATGCAGGCCACACAACAGGGACGCGGGCGACTGGGCAGGTCAGTTGGTCTCGGCTGCTTCCCGGCCGGAGTTGGCGGGCCGGGAACGTCGTGGCCGATGCACGATCCAGCCCAGCACCAGCGCGGTCACTGCCGCAGTGGCCAACGCGGCGCCCAGGATCCCCGAGAGGCTACGCGGAGCGACCAGCACCGCGACGACAGTCAGCCCGCCCAACGCTACCCACAGTGGACCGGACGGCCAGGGTGCACCGGCCGCTACCTGAGCGTTGACCAGCACGAACACCAGAGCGTAAAGCGCACCGACGGCGGCGAAGAGCGGTGCGTAGTCGGCCAGCCACAGATAGTCGGAGCCGCCGGCCAACCGGATCGCGAACTCCCCGGCGACTGAAGAGGCGGCGACGAGCACCGCCCCGCAGACGGCGGTGACGACCAACGCCACGCTCCGGGTACGCCGGTCGCCCCGGGCCAGCCGGGGCAGGGCGAGCACGGTGACCACCTGCGGGGCCCAGAGCGCACCCTTGGTCAGCACGCTGCCCACCGCGTACCCGCCGGACTCCGCGACCGGCAGCAACTGCCGGGCCAGGAGCAGGTCCGCGTACGACACAGCGAGCATCGCCAGAGTGGCACCGCCGGCGGTGAGCACCGAGCGGCCCCTCAGGACACTGTCCAGGCCTGCCACCGGATCCAGCCCGGCGTCCGCCCGCTGGTCGCGAGCCGCGAGCCACGCCAGGATGGGCAGAGCCAAATAGCTGGTCACCACCCCGACCAGCAGGGACCGGGGCAGCCCGGCACCCGTCGCCAGGCCGACGATCAGCCCGCCGTACCGGCCGGCGGCCAGGGCACCCATGCCGGCGGCGAGCCGCAGAAACCGTTGGTCACCCTGGAGTTCCCCGAGCCACCGGCCGGCGAGTACGACCGGGATGGCCATCGGGGCCAGCAGCACCGCTACCGAAACCGGCAGATGCAGGTACGACGTGAGCAGCGGCGTCGCCGCGAGCAGGGCACCGCCGGTGATGGCGGCGGTGGCCACGGTGACCCGGGTGGTCGGGATCCGGCCGTACCGGGCCCGACGGACCGCGACCGCGATCTGGAGACCGAGGCCGGGAACCCCGGCGAGGCCACCGAGCGCCAACACGGTGGCCAGTGCGCCCAGGTCACCGGCGCTGAGTCGCCGGGCACCGAGCATCGGCACCAGGAACGCCAGCCCGTTGGTCAACATCGCCGCACCCGTGACCGCCGCGCCGGCCAACCCCAGGCGGCTGCTGCCGGCCCCGGTGTCCCGTTCCGTGCCCTGTGTCATGCCGTCCCATGTCCCTTATCGGTCCGGGTGGATTCTCCGGATACGTTCCGGCCTGCGGCCAGCGTAGTGAAACCGGTCACCAACACACCCCCCCGATCCTGTCCGGAAACCGATAACGTCTCGCGTCATGACCCAGTCGAACGGTCTGTTGACGAAGGTGAGTTCCGGACTCGCCGCGATGCTGCCCGAACGGTTCGTCGCCGCAGCGATCCGCGGGGTCTATCCCCGGGTCGAGCCGGAACTCGCCAGGATCGCCGATTTCGTACCCTCCGGCGGCACCGCGATCGACGTCGGCGCCTGGTACGGGCCGTGGACGGCCCGGCTGCGGCGACGCGCGGAGTCGGTGGTGGCGGTGGAACCCAACGCGACCCTCGCGCGCTGCGTCCGGGCAGCCTTCCCACAGGTACGGGTGGTCGAGGCGGTCGCCTCCGACCATGCCGGCGAGGCGCAGCTCTTCCTGCCCCCGGCCGGCCCGGCGGTCGGAACGTCGTCACTTGAGTACGGCGACGGCGAGCCGGTGACCGTACCCCGGGTGACCATCGACGGGCTCGGCCTCACCCAGGTGCGGTTCATCAAGCTGGACGTGGAGGGGCACGAGCTGCCGGCGTTGCGGGGCGCGGCCGAGACGATCCAGCGGGACGGCCCGGTGCTGCTGGTCGAGGTCGAGGAACGGATCCAGCCGATCGAACCGATCGTCGAGCTACTCCAGGGCTGGGGTTATCGCGGCTTCGTCATGCCGGAGCGGGACTGGGTGCCGTTGGACGGCTTCGACCTGGTCGCACACCAACGGGCGACGATCGCCCGGGTACGGCAGAGCTTCGCCCGCCGGGTGCTGGTGCCGAAGCCGCGTTACGTCAACTCGGTGCTGTTCCGTCGGGACTGAGCCGAGACACCGCTCGCCGAGCAGGTATCTTCCGTCGATGGCGCAGGAGTTGCCCGTGATGTCCGCTGGCCCAGTGTCCCCCGATCGCGCACCGGCCGTCGCCCATCGTGCCGACCTCGCCCGGTCGGTACGGCTGTTCCGGGCGTTCCGCAAGGAACAGACCGACCCCGACTTCTTCTACGGGATGCTCGCCGAGGACACCGTGGGTCAGCTCCGGGCGTACACCGATCTGGCGGGGACGACCCTGGTCGACGTCGGTGGCGGGGCCGGCTACTTCGCCGACGCGCTACGTCGGGCGGGTGCCCGGATCGTCTGTGTGGACTGCGACGCCGGGGAGATGTCGGCCCGGGACGGTGTCATGCCGGCCGGCGGCGTGCTGGGCAGCGCACTGGAGTTGCCGGTGCGTACCGGCTCGGTGGACGTCTGCTTCTCCTCCAACGTCCTGGAACACGTGCCGCAGCCGTTCACCATGGCCGAGGAGATGGTGCGGGTGACCAAACCCGGCGGCATCGTCTACCTCTCGTTCACCAACTGGCTCTCCCCGTGGGGCGGGCACGAGACCTCTCCCTGGCACTACCTCGGCGGGCACCGGGCCGCCCGACGCTACGAGCGCAAGTACGGCCGGCGGCCGAAGAACGTCTTCGGCGAGAGCATGTACGCCGTCTCCATCGCCGAGACCCTGCGCTGGGCTCGGCGCCAGCAGGAGGCGGAGATCGTCGAGGTCATGCCGCGTTACCTGCCCTGGTGGGCCAAGTCGATCGTGCGGGTGCCGGGGCTGCGTGAGGTGGTCACCTGGAACCTGGTGCTCGTCCTGCGCAAACGCTGATGACCACCGGCTGCCCGCATGGCACCCGGGGCGAGCGGGCCGTCGACGTGGCCGCCCCGGCGCTGGGCGGTTCCCGACGGGACCGGCTGATCCTGCACGTTACGGCGGCGGTGGTGACCGTCGTCGTACTCGCCCCGCTGCTGCGCCCCGGCTACGTCCTCCAGTACGACATGGTCTTCGTACCCCGGCAGCCGCTGCGCTGGGACCTGATCGTCTCCCTGGACACGCTGCCCCGGGCCGTGCCGCAGGACCTGGTGGTCTCGCTGCTCAGTCAGGTCGTACCCGGGTGGCTGCTGCAGCGGATCGCGCTGGTGGCGGTGGTCTGGCTGGCCACGGTGGGTGCGGGTCGACTGGTGCCGGCGCAGCGTCGGCTGACCCGGATCGTCGCGGCGGTCGGCTACGCGTGGAGCCCGTTCCTGGCGGAACGACTGCTGCTCGGCCAGTGGGGGCTGCTGCTGGCGTACGCTGCCCTGCCCTGGCTGGTCGCGGCGGCGCTCGACCTGCGGGCTGGCCGACGCGGCGCACTGTCGAAGTTGGTGCTCGCCGCCGCTTTGGCGGCGATCACCCCGACCGGCGGGGCGCTGGCGCTGCTGACTACGGCGGTGCTGGTGACGGGCCGGCGTGGCGTGGCCGCGCTCGGGGCGGTGGTCGCCCTGAACGCCCCCTGGTTGACGGCGGCGGCGGTGACCACCGCCGGGGGCCGGTCGGCTGCCGAGGGGGTGGCGGCGTTCGCCGCTCGGGCGGAGAACTGGGCCGGTCCGCTGGTCGCGCTCGCCGGCACCGGGGGCATCTGGAACGCGCAGACCACTCCGGACAGTCGATCCTCGGTGCTGGTGCCCGTGGTCACCGTCGGGCTGCTGGTGCTGGCCGCGATCGGCTTTCCGGTGCTGCGTCGCCGCTGGCCGGCGGGGCTGGCGGTCCGGCTCGGTGCCCTGGCGCTGCTGACCTACGGTCTCGCCGCGCTGGCCACTCTGCCCGGCGGGGCCGCCGTGCTGGGTTGGCTGGTCAGTGAGGTGCCCGGGGCCGGTCTGCTGCGCGACGGGCAGAAACTGCTCATCCCGTACGCGATGTGTTTGTTTCTCTGCGCGGCGCTCGGCGCGGAGCTGCTCGCCGATCGGCTCGCCACTCGCCTGGCCGCCCCCGCCGACCGGCTGGCCCTGGTCGGGCTGGTCCTGCTGCCGGTCGTGGTCCTGCCGGACCTGGCCTTCGGGGCTGGCGGTCGGCTCCGGCCGGCCCGCTATCCGGCTGACTGGACGACGGTGTCCCGGATCGTCGCGGACCAGCCGGGGCCGGTGCTGTCCCTGCCGTTGAGCATGTACCGGGCCTATCCGTGGAACCACGGGACCGTAATGATCGACCCGCTGCCCCGGTATCTGCCGGCCGAGGTGCTCACCGACGACACCCTCTATGTCGGCGACCTGGCGGTGCCGGGGGAGAACCCCCGGATGCGGCGGATCCGGCAGGCGATCGCCGAGGGCGGTTCGGTGGCCGGCACCGACGTCCGCTGGGTGGTGGTGCAGCCCGGATCTGGTGGTCAACTGCCGGAGACCGCGCTGGCCGGCCTCACCCTCGTGCACAGTGGCCCGACCCTGGCCCTGTACGAGAATCCCAGCGCATCGGATGAGGGGTCGCCGCCGAATCAGCGACGGTGGATCGCTCTCGGTGGTGCTGTGCTGGCCCTGACGGTGCTGCTCGCTGCCCTCGTGAACCTTTTGCGGCGAGCTACTGCGTGGTAACGTGCCGCGACGCGCATCGATGAAGGAGCGTGCGAGATGCCAAAGCCGATAACCATGTTGATGGCCGGCGTCATTGGAGCGGTGCTGGCCGTGTTGGGCCTGGCGGCGGTCACCCCGAAGCTGGCGGTGTCGAGCGAAACCGCAGTCGCCAATGAAACCAAGACCGGGCAGGAACAGCCTCAGGTCTACGGGAGCCGATAGCCGGGGCCGTAGCCGTCGCGGCAGCGGGCAGCACGGCCGCGACGACCTCGGCGAACCGCTTTCCTGACGCCGCCCAGGTGAACTGGGCGGCGTGCTTCCGTGCGGCCGTACCCATCGCCCGACGGCGGTCGGAGTCGGCGAGCAGTTCCTCCACCCGGGCGGTGAAGTCCGCCTCGTCGTGGGCGAGCAGTCCGGTTTCGCCGTCGACCACCGACTCGGTCACCCCACCCGCGTCACGGAACGCCACCGTCGGTGTGCCCACCGCGCCGGCCTCCACGATGGTCAGCCCCCAGCCCTCCTTGAGGGAGGGGGTCAGCGCCAGCCACGCCCAGGACAGGAGTTCCTGCTTCTCCTGATGACTGACAAAACCGGCGAACCGCACCCGGTCCGCGATGTTCAACTCGGTGGCCAACTGGCGCAGCTGCGACTCCCACCAGCCCTGGCCCGCGACCACCAGTTGCAACCCGGGAAACCGGCCGACCAGCGCGGCAACGGTGTGCAACGCGATCTCCACCCGCTTGTGTGGCACCAGGCGACCGAGAACCACCAGCGACGGTTCCGGCGAGCGCTCCGCCGACCGGGCCAGCTCCGGCGTGCCGTTGTGGACGACGGTGACCCGTTCCGGGGTGATGCCGAGTTGGGCCAGCTCGTCCCGGGTGGCTGCGGAAACGGTGACATATCGGCAGTTCCGGTAGATCCACACCGACAGGCGCGACTCGATCCACCAGCCGAACCGGGCGCCCCGAGAACCGAGCACCACCGGCCACTGCTCCCGGTGCACGTGGTGGACGAGGGCGATGACCGGCCGTCGGGCGTACCAGGGGGTGAAGAACGGCATGCCGTTGCAGACGTCGACCAGCAGGTCGACCCGGCCGCTGTGCCGGCGGGCCAGCGGGCCGAGCCCCAGCCAGCCAGCGAGGTACGTCAACGCCGCGAACAGGTAGACCGTGCGGCGACCACCACGCCGGACGACCCGTACGCCGGCAGCGGTCACCTCCTCCGCCGGGGCACCCGGGTAGGAGGCGCAGAGCAGCGTGGCGCGGTGACCACGGGCGACCAACTCGCCGGCGATGCGCTCCACGTAGACCTCGGAACCGCCGCCCTCCGGGTTGTCGGAGTCGCGCCAGTTGAGGAAGAGGACGTGACGAACGGGGGTGTCGAGGGTGTCCACGAAAGCTCCTACTGCCGAGTAGTCTTCGCGATCGCGCCACACTATGGGCTCGTTGACGACCTGGCAATGGTTCGAGTGTCGTCACTGCCACCCTCGGTGAAGGGAGCACGATGCAGGTGACGGTCCGCCGCGAGAAAGTCGCGGAGGTCGATAACGGGTCAAAGCTGACCTGGCGGTTGCGCACCGTCGCACTGTGCACTGTGCTCACCGGGCTGGCGTTTTTGCAGGCCCCAGGGCTGACCGTGGCGGATTCCAAGACCGACCTGGTGGTCGATCCGCTGGGTTGGCTCATCCGGGCAGCGCAGGTCTGGTATCCCGAGGGCACCTTCGGCCAGATGCAGAATCAGGCCTACGGATATCTCTGGCCGATCGGCCCGTTCTTCGTTGCCGGAGACTGGTTGGGGCTGCCGCCGTGGGTGGTCCAGCGCCTCTGGTGGGCCCTGCTGATGTGCGTCGCCGCCACCGGGGTGATCGCCCTCGCCGGCCGGCTTCGCATCGGCACCCCGACCAGCCGCCTGATCGCCGGAGCCGCCTTCGCGCTCTCGCCCCGGATCCTCACCGAACTCGGCCCGATCTCCATCGAAGCCTGGCCCAGCGCCGTGGCACCGTGGGTGCTCGTACCGCTGGCCGGGCTGCGCGCCGGGCAGTCGAGACGTACGGCGATCTTCCGGTCCGCCATCGCGGTCGCCTGCGCGGGTGGCGCCAACGCCACTGCCGTACTGGCCGTGGTCCCGCTGGCCCTGCTGCTGCTCGCCAGCACCCAACCGGCCGGACGCCGCTGGTCCACCCTCTGCGCCTGGTGCCTGGCCGTCGGGGCCGCCACCGCGTGGTGGCTGGTGCCGCTGCTGATCCTGGGCCGGTACAGCCCGCCGTTCCTGGACTACATCGAGACCGCCGATGTGACCACCCGGGTCACCGACCTGACCACGGTGCTGCGCGGTGCCTCGCACTGGCTCGGCTACTACAGCGACGTGACCGGACCGGCCTGGCCGGCCGGCTGGCGGATCGCCACCGAACAGCTGCCCGTCGTCGCCACCCTGGTCGTGGTCGCCTTCGGCATCGCCGGGCTGGCCCGACGCGGCATGCCGCACCGCCGCTGGCTGGTCACCGGCCTGCTGGTCGGCCTGGTCCTGGTCTGTCTCGGCCACGTCGGCACGGTGGACGGGCTCGCCGCCGACCTGCAACGACAGTTCCTCGACGGGGCCGGTGCGCCACTGCGCAACGTACACAAATTCGATGTGGTGCTGAGGCTGCCGCTGATCCTGGGCCTGGCCCACCTGCTCGGCACCCTCGGAAGGTCTGCCGTCGCCGCCGGCCCCGGCTGGCACTCGGCGCGCAAACGCGCCACTGTGGTCACCGCCGCCGCGCTCGCCGCAATCATCGGGGTGGCCAGCCCCGCCCTGACCGGCGGGCTGGCCCAGAAGGAGGGCTACACCGAGATCCCCGGCTACTGGCGGGAGGCGGCCGGGTGGCTCGACGAACGGTTGGAGCAGGACCACGTACTGGTGGTGCCGGCCGCCCGCGCCCCCCGCTACCTCTGGGGCACCCCCACCGACGAGATCGCCCAGTCGCTGCTGAGTTCGAGCTGGGGGGTCCGCAACTCCATCCCGCTCACCCCACCGATGACCATCCGGCTGCTCGACACGATCGAGTCGACGCTGGCCAGCGGCGCCGGATCGGCCGGGCTGGCCGACCTGCTGGCCCGCTCGGGAGTCAAGTACCTGCTGGTGCGTTCGGACCTCAACTACGGTGCGTCCGGGGCGGCCCGCCCGATCACGGTGCACCAGGCGCTTGACCGGTCCCCGGGGATCCGTTCGGTGAAGGGCTTCGGGCCGATCGTCGGCAACAACAAGTTGTTCGGCGGCTTCGTCGACGAGGGCTTGGACGTCCCGGTCCGGGCGCTGGAGGTCTTCGAGGTCGAACGCGCGGTCGACCGGATCGTCGCCTACGACGCCAGCGCGGTTACCACCGTCGTCGGCGGACCCGAGTCGCTGCTGCACCTCGCGGCAGCCGACCAGCTCACCTCCGCGCCGACGGTGCTGGCCGGGGACCACCCGACCGGGCTGCCCCTGGGCGAGGTCGCCATCACCGACGGGTTGCGTCGCCGGGAGGTGACCTTCGGACTGCCGTACGACGCGGTGTCGGGCACCCTGACCAAGGACGAGCCGGCCCGACTCGGCATGGCCAGCCGGGACTTTCTGCCCAGCTGGGGCGATGGCAAGACGACTGTGGTGCACTACGAGGGCATCCGGGGGGTGACCGCGGCCAGCTCGTGGGCGCAGGCCAACCCGTTGGCCGGGTCCCGGCCGGCGTACCAGCCGTACGCCGCGCTCGACGGCGACCCGGGCACCTCCTGGCGCTCCGCGCCCGGCAGCATCGCCCAGCAGCAGTGGCTGGAGGTCGAGCTGGCCCGACCGCAGGTCGTCTCGCAGGTACGGCTCCGCTTCGACCTCAGTGCCGACCTGTGGCCCACGCGGATCAGCGTCGTGACCGGCGCGGAGACGGTACGCGCCGATGTGGTGGACGGGGTCGCCGAGGTACGCCTCGGCGGAGTACACGCGACCGGTCGGCTCCGGATCGACATCGACCAGGTGGCTGTCCAGCGGGTCGAGTACGGCCAGGTCGGCATCGCCGAACTGGAGATCCCCGAGGTGGCCGCCGAACGAACCATGGTGGTGCCCGAGCCGCCCGCCACGCACCAGCCAGCGTCGATGGTGTTCGCCGCCGCAACGAGTGTCCCGTCCTGCTTCTTCCTCGCCGACCAGCCGCGCTGCGCCGACGGGGTGGCCCGCGCCTCCGAGGACGGCGACCGCATCGACCGTACGGTGCACCTGCCCACCGGTGGGGCGTACCGGCCCGAGTTGTGGGTACGGGCGAAACCCGGGTCGGCCCTCGATGCGCTCCTCGACCGGGAGGTCGCCCGAGCCGGAGCCGGTGACGACGCCCCCTCGGTCGTCGCCTCCTCCACCCGTCTGCCTGAGCCGGCCACCCGAGCCGGCGCGGTGCTCGACGGCGATCCGGCGACGGCCTGGTCGCCGGCGGTCGGCGACTCCGGACCCTGGCTACGGATGACCTGGCCGTCGCGCCGGACCATCACCGGCCTGAAGGTGACGGCACATCCGGAGGTCGCCGCCTCCCGACCTAGCCGGGTGCAGGTGATCGGCGACCAGGACACCCGCAGCGGCACCATCGGTCCTGACGGGACGGTCACCTTCGACCAGCCGATGGAGTCCCGGGCGATCACCGTCCTGTTCCGGGCGGACGCGGTGGCCAGCTCGTACGACCCGTACACCAACCGGACCGAGTCGCTGCCGATCGCCGTCGGCGAACTCTCCGTACTGCCCGGTCCGGCCAATCCGCTGCCCGAACTGTCGCGACAGGTGACCCTGCCGTGTGGGTCCGGCCCCAAGCTGATGGTCGGTGGGGTGCCGGTCCAGACCGCGCTCACCACCACGGTGCGGGAGTTGCTGGAAACCCGGGATGTGCGGGCCCGGATCTGCGTGTGGGGCGACGGGACCATCCCGGTCGAGGCCGGGCAGAACCGGATCGTGGCGACCGCGAGCGAGGTGGCCACCCCGGTCCGGTTGGCGCTGACCGCCGGCGAGGAATCCGCGCGGCCGACACCCCGTCCGGTACGCGTCGACGACTGGTCGGCCACCGACCGGGTGGTGCGGCTGGAGTCGCTTCCCGTGAACCGGGTGCTGGCGATGCGGGAGAACAACAACCCGGGCTGGCGGGCCACCGCTGGCGGCCAGACGCTCACCCCGATCGTGGTGGACGGTTGGCAGCAGGGCTGGTTGGTCCCGGCCGGGGTGGGCGGCGAGGTGCGGATCTCGATGGAGCCGGCCAAGCCGTACCAGGTGGGGTTGACCGCCGGGGCGGGACTAATGCTGGGTGTGGTGTTGCTGGCCGTGCTGCCGACGCGTCGTCGCAACGACGATGGCGAGTACGACGACGGCAAGTACAACGATGGTGAGTACGACGACGGCACGCGGGACGGCGGCGAGCGGAACGCTGACGACGAGCCGGCCGGCGGACGGGACTGGCTCCTGCCAGCGACGGTCGGTGGGATCGCGCTGCTGCTGGTCGGCGGGGTGGCGGCCGGAGCGTTGGCCCTGGCCGGGATCGGTGCGATCGTTCTGCGGTCGAAGCTGGTCGCCCGGGCACCGGCCATCGAACAGCGTCGGCTGCGCCGGCTCTGGCGGCAGACGGCCTGGCTACTGCCGGTGGCCTGCTTCGGGCTGGCCGGCTGGCAGTCGACCGTCAGCCTCGACCCGCACCGGGCCGCACTGCCTCAGTTGGCGGCACTGGCGGCGGTAGCCGGGCTCTGGGTCTCGGTCGTGGTGGCGGACTTCCGACGCGATGCCCGGGCGAGGAACAGCCGGGGTCGCCAGGCGGCGAGCCGCAACGCCGGACGCTCCAGCGCGTAGTAGCTGATCGTGGCGAGCAGCAGGCCACCGCCGAGGGTCAGGGCGAACGTGCCGAGTAGGTCGCCACTGAACATCGGACGATCGGTGACCCGGTAGACCGTCTGCAACACGAAGGGATGCCAGAGGAAGAGGCCGTAGGAGACCGTACCGAGCCAGCGGGCGGTGGCGGTGCCGAGCACCGCCTTCGTCCGGGTCTGCGGCCCGAACGCGATCGGCAGTACGACCAGCACGGCGACGACCAGGTAGAGCACCAGTCGGGTGGCCATCTGTGCGGTGCTCGGCGTGCTCAGGTCGTGCCGTCCGGCGACCGGGGTGGTGGCGACGGCGAGGACGCCGAGGGCGATCGCCCAACAGGCCAGCGGGCTGCGCCCCAGCGCGTCAAGGAACCGCCAGGCCCGTGGGGCGGTGCCGGTGGCCAGGGCCACGTGTACGGCGGCGAGCGCGATGCCCGCCCCGAACCAGGTGGCGTACGACGGCAGCCACATGCCGTACGGCCAACCGTCGACCAGGCCGGTGGCCATGGCGACCAGCCAGCCGACGGTCACCGGGATGGTCGCTGCGGCTACGGCCACGGCCCGCCATGGTCGCCACCTGCGGCCGGTTGCCGCCATTGCGATCAAGGGCAGGACCAGGTAGAACGCAACCTCCGTTGCCAGGCTCCAGGTCTGTCCGACGCTCTGCCGCAGGGCGCTGTCGTCGTAGATCTGGGTCAACGTCAGGTAGTGCAACCAGTCCGAGGTGGTCAGTGCCGGGCTGCCGGGCAGCAGGAGCAGGCAGACGACGACCGTGAGCCAGTACGCGGGCAGGATGCGCAGCGCCCGGCGCCACAGGTACCGCCGGCTACTCGGAGCGGGTGCCCCGGTGGCCGAGGCGTACGCCCAGGGCCGGAACAGCAGGAACCCGGAGAGTACGAAGAACAGCGCCACGCCGACGTCGAGCACGCCCAGCCAACCACCCCAGGACGCGGTCAGCGTGACCCCGGTGTAGAAGCCGACATGTTGGGCGAGGACCGCGATCGCGCCGATCACCCGTACGGCATCCAGCGCCGGTAGGCGGGTCAGCACATGAGGGGTATCGGTGGACATCAGCCTTCCAGGGGGTCGCGCTCGAAGTGACTGGGGAGTAACCTGCCGCCATGTTAAGGGCGTGTCACCGATACGTCAGCTACACGTTCGGCCCTAGGTCGAGCGGCGCCACTAGCCGTAACATTCGGGAGGATCAGTGAAACGACTTGTCGGCGCCGCCCTGTTCGGGGTGGGCGTCCTATCGGCCATTTTCGCTATTGGTCTGCCAGCGTACGTCGCGCCGGCAGTCACCCAACTGCCGTACGACCTGGAAAAGTCGACTTCGGTGGCCGAAGCATCCGGCGCCCAGTTCCTGCAGATCAAGGCAGGCAAGGCCACTGTGGAGAGCGGGGCCCTGCGGACCACCGTCGAGGTCCTGCCCCGAGCCCGTCAGACCAAGGACAAGATGACGGGCAAGCTGGAGGGCAACGCCGTGGTCTGGGAGGTCTACCAGGCGGTACGGCGTATCGACAACGAAGAGTTGATCAACGCCTACAGCACCGAACTCGCCCTGGATCGACGTAGCGGTGCCGCTGCACCCTGGAACGACGCGTGGCTCAAGGACGGCACGGACCTGGCCCCCGACTACTCCGGTCAGATCTACAAGTTCCCGTTCAACACCGAGAAGAAGACCTACCAGGTCTACGACCGGGATCTGCGCCGCTCCTTGCCGGCGGAGTTCAAGGAAGAGACCACCATCGACGGCGTAAAGGTGTACCGGTTCGAGCAGGTCGTGCCCGAGCAGCAGGTGCATGTGGCCGAGTCGAGCGTCAATCTGCTGCTGAGCCAGTTCGCCCCGGGAGCGACCAGCGGGCAGGTCTTCTACCGCACCACCCGTACCTTCTGGGTCGAGCCGGTCACCGGCTCCTACCTGGACCTACGCGACCAGCCGCACAAGGAGCTGCGGCCGAATGTGGGCTCGCCGACGGTGCTGCTGGACGCCGACTTCCGCTACACCAAGGACACGGTGACCTCAAGCGCCGACCGGGCCGCCGACAACGCCCAGAAGATTTCGCTGGTCACCTTCTGGCTACCGGTCATCCTCGGCGTGTTCGGCCTGATCGCCATCGTCGTCGGAGCGGTGCTGGTGCTGCGTGGCCCTCGCGACGAAGCGGCCCGGCACCGTCAGCCCGAGCCGGATCAGACCCTGGTCGGCTGACCGTTTCCCGTCCCGCTGACCTGACCTGACCCAAAGAAGAGCGAACCAAACCAAACCCTGACCGTACGGCGGGGACCGGCCGGCACCGTCGGTCCCCGCCGTACCTCTTACTTCCCACTGACGTATCCGTCAGCGTTTGACGGCCAGTACGACGAGAATCGAAGCCATCGACGGCCGGTGGCACATCAGCGAATCCAGCCAGGTCATCGCCCGGGGGACGTCGTGGAACCGGGCACCCCGGAGCCGGACCGGCTCGAAGCCTTCTCGGCGTAGCAGGTCGACCAGCGCAGCACGGTGGAACAGCCGCAGGTGCCCGACGGGCAGAGTTTGGTCCTTGAACCGGCACAGTGGGCCGGCACCGACCTCCGTCGAGCGGCTCGAAGTTTCGTAGAAGATCGGCTGGATGCCGAGCGGAAAGAGCACCCGGTTGTACCAGGCGTGCAGGTTCGGCGTGGTGATCACGAGATGGCCGCCCGGCCGCAGCACCCGGGCACACTCCTCCACCAACAGGTCGGGGTCGTAGAGGTGCTCGATGACCTCCGCCGCGTGCACGATGTCCACCGTGGCGTCCGGCAGCGGAATACCCTCGCCCAGGTCACACCGGTGGAATTCGTACGGCAACCGGGCGGCTCGGGCCAGTTGGTGCTCCGAGTAGTCCACACCGATCCAGCGGACCGGGCGGTCGCCCACCTGCCCGGCGAGGTGGTCGAGGTAGCCGCCGTCGCCACAGCCCACGTCCAACACGCTCACCGGAGCGTCGGCTCGCTCTGCGAGCGCGGCCAGGACGATATCGCGCGCGACGACCTGACGGTGATACAGGTCCGGCGCCTGGGTGTCCCAGCCCTGTGCGCCGTAGTAATCGATGATCGGCACGATGGTGAGCTTAGTTCGCGCTGGCCGGCCGCGTGGTCCCGCGTACTGCCTGCTGACGGTCGTCGTCGGCGGGCGATACGCGGGACCGATCCGCGAGTGGCCGTACCCGTGGGTGGTTAGAGCCGGGCGAGGGCGGCGCGCAGTGGGTCGAGACCCAGCGAGCCGAGGTCGAGCGCGGCGCGGTGGAACTCCTTCAGGTTGAAGTCGGCACCCTTGCGCGCCTTCGCATCCTCGCGGGCCTGTAGCCAGATCCGCTCACCCACCTTGTACGACGGTGCCTGCCCCGGCCAGCCCAGGTAGCGGTTCAGCTCGAAACGCAGGTTCTCGTCCGGCACCCGGCAGTGCGCCCGCATGAACTCCCAGCCGAGTTCCGGCGTCCACCGCTCGCCCGGGTGGAAGCCGAACGGGTTGTCCTTGGGGATCTCCAGCTCCAGGTGCATGCCGATGTCGACGATGACCCGGGCGGCCCGCATCGCCTGCCCGTCGAGCATGCCGAGCTTGTCGCCCGGGTCCTGGAGGTAGCCCAGGTCGTCCATCAGCCGCTCCGAGTAGAGCGCCCAACCCTCACCGTGCCCCGAGCACCAGCAGAGCAGTCGCTGCCAGCGGTTGAGCAGTTCGGCGCGGACGGCGGTCTGGGCGACCTGGAGGTGGTGTCCCGGTACGCCCTCGTGGTAGACCGTGGTGACCTCACGCCAGGTGGAGAACTCGGTGATGCCCTGCGGCACCGCCCACCACATCCGCCCCGGGCGGGAGAAGTCCTCGCTCGGGCCGGTGTAGTAGATCGCGCCGTCGCTGGTCGGGGCGAGGCAGCACTCGATCCGGCGTACCTGCTCCGGGATGTCGAAGTGGGTGCCATGCAGTTCGCTGATCGCCTTGTCGGCGAGCGCCTGCATCCAGTCGCGGAACGCCTCCTTGCCGTGGATGCTGCGGGCCGGGTCGGCGTCCAGCGCGGCGACCGCCTCATCGATGCTGGCCCCGGGGCCGACGATCCGGGCGGCCACCGCCCGCATCTCGCCCTCCAGCCGGGCCAGCTCCTCGAACCCCCAGGCGTACGTCTCGTCCAGGTCGACCTTCGCGCCGAGGAAGTACTGCGAGGCGAGTTGGTAACGCTCCCGCCCGGCCGCCTGCTTCTCCCGCCCGAGCGGGGCGAGTTCCTCGCGCAGGAACTGGCCGAACTGGGCCGTCGCGGCGGTGGCGGAGGCGGCACCCCGCCGGAGGTCGGCGGCGAGTGCGCCCTCGGCGGTCAGCCGGTCGACCAGGCCGTGGAAGAAGTTGTCCCCGTTCGGGTCGGTCCAGATGTCGCACTGCTTGGCGACCTCGACCATCTGCACCCGGGAACCGACGTGTCCCTGCTGCGCGGCGGTCCGCAGGGTGGTCCGCAGGTCGTCGAGAGCACCACCGAACTGGTTGAGCCGGGCGGCGATGTTGGTGACCGCCTCTTCGCCCTCGGTAGGCATCAGGTCGAAGACCTGGCGGATGTCGTGCAGACCGCTGGCGATCACGTTGATTTCGCTGGTCGTCTCACCGGCGTCGTAGCGGGCCAGTTCCAGACCCAGCCGCTCCTGCATCGCCTCCTTGGCGGTCCGCTCGGCCTCCGTCTCCGGCTCGGTGACGTCGAGCTTGGCGAGCGTACGCCGGGTCAGGTCGGCCTGCGCCGCGTAGCCGGCCGGTGACAGGTCGCCGAGCTGGTCGTCGTAGCCACTGATGCCCGAGTAGGTGGCACCGGTCGGGTTGAGCGGTGCCCACTCGGCGACGTAGTGGTTCGCGAGGTCATCGATTTGTCCCACGTCACGACCCTACGTGATCCACAAAGCCCGCTGCACCGCCATTACGCTGACCGAAAACCGCGCGCAAGCGAATTGGCCACCGGGCAGGATGTCAGGAGTGACTGTCGGAATCGCCCCTGACAAAGCCGGCCTGCGTAGCTGGTTGCCTGGTTTCCTGTTCCTCGCCGTCATCTGGGGATCGAGCTTCCTGTTCATCAAGATCGGCGTTCGGGAACTTCACCCGCTCTACGTCACCCTCGCCCGGGTCGGCATCGGTTCGCTCACCCTGCTCGTGGTGCTCGCCATTGTCCGGGACCGGTTGCCCCGCGACCCGAGGTTGTGGCTGCACCTGGCCGTGATCGCCGCCATCGGCACCGCCGTGCCGTTCACCCTCTTCGGCTACGGCGAGCAGCGGGTCTCCTCCATGCTCGCCGGGATCTGGAACGCCACCACGCCCCTGGTGGTGCTGCCGATGGCGGTGCTGGTGTTCCGTACCGAGCGGATGAACATGCGCCGGGCGATCGGCATGACACTCGGCTTCATCGGCGTGCTGGTGGTGCTCGGCGTGTGGCAGGGCGTTGGTGGCGCCCAGTTCACTGGGCAGATGATGTGCCTCGGGGCAGCGGTCTGTTACGGCCTTTCCATCCCGTACCAGAAGCGGTTCATCGCCGACCGGACCGAGTCGGGCCTGGCGCTGTCGGCGGGGCAGTTGCTGATGGCGACCGCGCAGCTCGCGGTCGTCACGCCCCTGGTCGCCGGGGCCCCGCCCGCGCCGACCAGCCTGTCGTTCGACGTGGTCGCCGCCATCCTGGCGCTGGGCGCGCTCGGCACCGGGCTGGCCTTCGTCATCAACATGCGGAACATTCGGCTCATCGGGGCGAGCACCGCGTCCACGGTGACCTACCTGATGCCGGTCGTCTCGGTGTTGATCGGTGTGTTCCTGCTCGACGAGCAGCTCGCCTGGTACCAGCCGGTCGGTGCGCTGGTCGTGCTGCTCGGGGTCGCCTACTCCCAGGGTCTGTTCCGCCGTACGGCAAAACCGGACCGGTCGCAAGCTGGCACGATTCAGCCGGACCGGGTGCCAGCCGGCTCGCTTCAACAGGTCGGCTCAGCGGGCAGCAGGCCCTAACCGGCGTGGCTGGCGGTCCACTCCACTAGTTGCTCGGCCGGCCAGGTGTTGACCACATGGTCAGCCGGCACTCCGCACAGCGCCGCCCGCTGACAACCGAACCGCTGCCAGTCGAGCTGGCCCGGGGCGTGCGCGTCGGTGTCGATCGCGAACCGGCAGCCCGCCTCCAGCGCCACCCGGATCAGCCGCTTCGGCGGGTCCTGCCGTTCCGGCCGAGAGTTGATCTCGACAGCCTTGTCGTACTCGACGCAGGCGGCGAAGACCGCCGCCGCGTCGAAGTCGCTCGGCGGCCGGGTACGGGCCCGATGCCCCCGGTCGCCCGGACCGGTCACCCCCGCTGGTCGGGCCGCGACCATCCGGCCGGTGCAGTGTCCCAGGATGTCCAGGTGCGGGTTGGCGATCGCGGTCAGCATCCGTCGCGTCATCCGGGCGCTGTTGTCCCGGAGCCCGCTGTGCACCGAACCGACCACCACGTCCAGCCGGGCGAGCAGTTCGTCGTCCTGGTCGAGCGACCCGTCAGCGAGGATGTCGACCTCGATGCCGGTCAGGATGCGGAAACCCTCCGGCAGCGCGTCGTTGACGGCGGCGATGTGGTCGAGCTGGCGGCGCAGTCGGGCGGCGGTCAGGCCCTTGGCCACCGTCAACCTGGGCGAATGGTCGGTGACGACGAGATATTCGTGGCCGAGTTCGACCGCGGCCAGGGCCATCTCCTCGATCGGCGAACCCCCGTCGGACCAGTCCGAGTGGGTGTGGCAGTCGCCCCGCAGCGCCGTACGCAGGTCCGTGGCGGCGGCGTCCAGGTCGGTGCCCTCGGTGGCCTCCAGCCGCCGCAGGTAGACCGGCTCCTCCCCGTTCAGCGACTCGGTGACCGTCCGTGCGGTGACCTCGCCGACGCCGGAGAGCTCGGTCAGCGTGCCCGCCTTTGCGCGCGCCGCCAACTCGCTCGCCGGCAGGCCGGCCAGCGTCGTCGCCGCCGACCGGAAGGCCCGGACCCGATAGGTCGCCTCGTTGGCCCGTTCCAGCAGAAAGGCGATGCGGCGCAGATCGGCGATCGCATCCCGGGTGGCCATCCCGCCACTTTATGTGATGTCAGGTCCGGGTGGCACGGTCATGTCCTGATGCCGGCGTAGGACCGGTGTTGGCTGAACATGCTTCCCGAGTCACCGAGGTAGGACCAGGGAGACCGGGTCGCGAGATCACCCAGCACCTCGAACGGTTCGGCGGCGACCCACTCGCCAATCCAGTCCTGTACCACGGGGACCTCGGCGACCACCGACAAACAGAACGCGTGGTCGTCGGGATTGGTGATCGACGTCAGCAGGTTCCGGGCGCGGGGCCAGTTTTGTTGCGCCAGCGCGTTGTAGACCAGCCGCGCCGCCGGAATCACCCATCGCGGGATCGATGGGCAGTTCTGCTGGCCTACGCCTAAACAGTCCCATGTAGACACTCTCCTTGATCGATCGAGAGCGTACGGGCAGTGGTCGCTGACCGTAAGGGGGTTGCCGCTCAGAGATCGACGCCGTACGGTCCCCTGCGCCGCCGCCCAGAACGGGTGGCCGTACGAGAAGGGAACGACGTGGTCGCGACCTACCGGGCGTTGGCGTCCGTGGTCATGCTCGCCGGTTTCTATCTGGTGGCGCTCGCGCAATTCGGTGCCGCCGTAGCTTTGGTGTTGTGGCTGAGCACAGTGATCGCTGGTGCGGTCGCGGTGAAACTGGCCCTGCCGCTGTTCATCGCCCTCGGGGGCGCGGTGGTCGCCCTCTGGCGGGCGATCCGTACCAAGTCGGAACCCGCTCACGGTCTGGTCGTCCAGCCCGACCAGGCACCGCAGCTCTGGCAGCTCGTGCACGAGCTGGCCGACCAGGTCGGCACCCGAATGCCGGACGAGATCCGAATCGTGCCCGAGGTCAACGCGGCGGTCAGCGAGGAGTCCAAACTGCTCGGGCTGATCGGTGGCCGGCGCACCCTCTACCTGGGACTACCGCTGGTGCAGGCGTTCAGCGTCGACCAGCTCCGCTCGGTACTCGCCCACGAACTCGGGCACTACTCCGGCCAGCACACCCGGTTCGGCGCCATGGCGTACCGGGGGCGGCTGGCGATCGGCGGCACGATCGACCGGATCGGACCGTGGAACCCGGTGGGCTGGGTCTTCAAGGGGTACGCCCGGCTCTACCTGATGGTCGACAACGCCGCGTCGCAGCGGCAGGAACTGGAGGCCGACCGGGCCTCGGTCCAGGTCGCCGGTCGGGCGTCGGCCGTCTCCGCACTGCGGGAACTGCCCGCGCTCGACGCGGCCTGGGGTTTCTACTTCAGCCGGTACGTCGAGTCGGGCTGGGAAGCCGGGTTCGCCCCCGACGACCTCTTCGGCGGGTTCGCCAAGCTGATCGCCGCCCGGGAGGACGAACTGACCGCACTGCGCGAACAGGAGCCGTCCAGCGAGCGGTCCCGATGGGAGACCCATCCGCCGATCGGTGAGCGGATCGCCACCATGGCCGAGCTGCCCGAGGGCACTGTCACTCCGGACGGACGCCGGGCCACCGAGCTGCTGCCCGACGTCGCGCTGATCAGCCGCCAACTCCAGGAGCTGATGCTCGATGTGGGGCAGCGGACCGTACTGCCCTGGCCGGAGTTCACCGCCGCGACGATCGCCGCTGGTGTGCAGCGGCAGGTGGACACGATCTTCCGGGCGGCGGCTCGGTTGACCGGCGCTACCGACGATGTCGGCCTGCCCACCATCTTCGAGCTGGTACGGGCGAACCGCCTCGGGGAACTCGCCGAGCAGTTCTTTCCCGACGCCACCCGCCGGGAGGCGGCCCAGCGGTTCGTCGGCCCGATGGAGCTGTTGTTGCGTAACGCCGCAGTCTCCTCCGGGGTCGCCCACTGGCAGCACTCGTGGTCCAGCCCGGCCCGCCTGGTCGACAAGACCGGCGAGCCGTTGCCGCTCGACGAGATCGCCAAGCTGGCCGTCGACAACGAGACCCTCGACGAGGCAGAGCAGCGCCTGACCGAGCTGGGCATCGACTCGGCCCAGTCGACGCTGGTCCAGCGCCAGGCCACCGCGACGGGGGCGGACCTGATCGGCGGGCTGGCGAACATCAAGGTGGACGGGGTCGACCATGACCTGCTGATCCTCGACCGGGGGTTCATCTTCATCGGTGACCCGGGCAAGGTCGACAAGGGGGAGAAGCGGCTGCGGGAGCTGGTCGCCGGAATGCCGGTCGCCAAGCTAGCCGAGATTCACCGGTTCCTGCCGTTCGAGGAGGTCGCCTCGGTGACCATCGCCAAGCGGACGCCGGCCAAGGCGGAGCTTCGGCTGCACGACGGAGGCACGATCACCATCCAGGAGACCTGGAGTGGTGAGCTGCTGGAGAAGAAGAGCCGGGAGACGCTGCTGCGGGTGCTCGACTCGTTCGACCAGTGATGTTAGGAAGGGCCCCTTCCTAGCGCTTTTTGCATAGGAAGGGGCCCTTCCTAACATCCCCTCGGTCAGGGGGCGGTGGGGCAGCCCCGGGTGCGCTGCCAGTCGGCAACGGTCTTGGCCGGCGAGGTGTCGGTTTTGCGCCGCCACGCGTCGAGGTACTTCGCCGGCCAGACCACACCCCGCCGGACCCACCAGTCACCGGTACGGGCACACACTGGCGAGATGCCAAAGTGCAGGTGGCAGACGTTGTTGGCGTTGCCGGTCTTGCCGACGGTGCCGACCTTCTGCCCGGCGCGCACCCGTACTCCGGCCTCAACGCCGACCGTGACGTCGGTCAGGTGCGAGCCGTAGTAGCGCACCCCGTCATCGCCGAGCAACGACACTGCCTTGCCGCCGTTCAGCGGCCCCTTCGGGCCCCGCTTGTCGAACTTGTCGACCCGGCTCACCTCAAGGATCACGCCGTCGGTCACCGCCACCACCGGTGCCCCGCAGGCGGCAAAGAGGTCAGCCGCCGGGTAGGCCGAGTGGGTCGAATGGTAGGAGACGTCGGTGGTCTGCACCGGGAAGACGTACTGGGGTCTGGTCGTGGTCGCCGACGGTCCGGCACCGCTCGGCGAACCGGTGGGGGTTGCGTTCGTCGGCGCGGAACCGGCGCTGGCCGGCGTGCCGGAACCCGAGGTGTGGAACGACGGCCGGTCCGCTGCTGGTTGCGCATTGCCGCAGCCGGCGGCGAGCGCCGCGAGCAACACCACCATCGGGTACGCAAGGCCGCGGCGCAACGGTACGACAGGCACCTTTTCTCCCCGTGACATCCGGACATCCTGACAGACGGATTCGTGGGCTTCCTCCCGAACCGTCGGTGTCCGATGGTGACCGTCGCCGAAGCAGGTGGCCCGGTCAGCCTCGGCGGGTACGCTGCGCCGGGAGAGCGGTCGTCGGGAGAGTGGTGGCCGCTGGCGAAGGAGCGACGGTGATGACGCAGCAACCGGCGTTTCCCCCGCGACCGGGGAGCGGTGCCCCGCCCAGCTGGTACTACGGCCCCGGTGGCCGTGCGCCCTCTGGGCTGTTCCCGTCCGGTCCGAGGCTGTTCCCGGTCCGCCCGCAACGACCGACCTACCGGGAGCCACACCCGGTACGCGGTGGCGCGCTGGCCGCCGGCGCTGGTGCCACGGCGGCCTGGCTGCTGTTCTTCGGGCTGCTCGGTAGGGACCTGACCAGCTACGTGTGGTGGACGCTGTTCGCGGGCACAGTGGCCTGGCTGGTCGCCCTGGTGTTGATGCGGATAGGTGATCGGGGTGTCGCCGCCGGGATCGCGATGGTCACGGCGGTCGGCTGGAGCATTGCCACAGTGGTGGTGGCCGTACGGTGGACAGCCGACGGCTACTGGCCGCTGTGGTGATTGGTTCGGGAGACCCGTTCGATACGGTGTGTGGTGAAACCGATGCCGAATTGTCACCAGGCTTGACGAATTCTTCATAACTCGGCACGCTCGCCTCATGGCCTGGACAGAGCAGCGGTCCGATGCTGAGCGCAGCCGCCGTCGGTTGCAGCTCCTTGCCGAGCTGGCCGGGGCTAAAGCGCAACGCGAACGCGAGCGCCCGCTGCGCCACCGTGCCGATCGGCTGCGCGAGTTGATCGACACCCGCCGTCGCCTGGCCGGCTAGCCGGTTCACCGCTCTGGCGAATCCCCGCCCCGTCCTTCGGGGAGTTGTCCGACCTGTCGCCGAGGCGACCAGTTACCGTCACGCGGTAACGACAAGTCAGCGGTGGTGTGCCGCAGGGCAATTGGGGGGACGGGACCGTGCCGTACTTCGCTGGGGCCGCCGTACGTGGTGCGGCCGGCTGGACGGCCGCCGAGATCGACCTGGGCGGTGTCGCCGATCTGGACGAGGTGGCCGACCGGCTGCGTGACGTCGACCTGGATGCGGAGGTCTCGCTGCTCTTCGTCGAGGTCGACGACGTCTATCTGACGATTCTGCGACTGGACGAGGGCGAGAATCTGCGCGTCTTCAGCTGTGACTCGGCGTTCGCCGACGAGTCCCGACTTGGCGCGCTACTGGTCGGCGATCTCCAGGCACCCGTCCTGGACGCCGACGAGCCCGCCGACTCGGACGACGAGGACGAATCGTCAGACTCGGGGAACGCGGATGACGAGGATGAGGAGCCGGCGGCCGACCCGGACGCCGACCCGATCGGCGACGCCGACCTGCTCACCGACTTCGGCATCTCCGCGTCGCGGCTGCTCGCGCTCTGCGCGCACGACGGGATGATGCCCGCCGACGTGACGGCCGAGGTGTGCCAGATCATCGGCTGCGGCGACGAGGTCGAGGAGTTGCGCGAGGCGTGACCGGACCGGCAGACGTGGGTGACTTCGCGGGCGAGCCGGTTTTGGTCGGCCGGCGACAGCGCCACGAAGCCTGGATGCGGCGGGCGCTCGACGTCGCCGCTGCGGAAGAAGGCTTCGTCGACACCGGAGAGGCCACCCGGTCGGCCCCCGTACCGGTCGGTGACGTACCGGTCGGTGCGGTGCTCTACGGTCCCGACGGTGCGGAACTCGCGGCGGGTCGCAACGAGCGGGAGTTGACCGGTGATCCGACCGCCCACGCGGAGATCCTGGCGCTGCGCCGGGCGGCGGCGAAACTCGGGGCCTGGCGACTGGACGGCTGCACCCTGGTGGTGACGCTCGAACCGTGCACCATGTGCGCGGGGGCACTGGTGTTGGCCCGGGTGTCCACCCTGGTGTTCGGCGCATGGGAGCCGAAGACGGGCGCGGTGGGCTCGCTCTGGGACGTCGTACGCGACCGCCGGCTCAACCATCGTCCGGAGGTCTACAGCGGCGTCCTCGAAGCCGAGTGCGCCGCCCTGCTCCGCGCGTTCTTTCGCTGACCGGAGACGGAACTCTTCCGCTGACCGGCGGCGGGGCTCTTTCGCTGACCCGGGGACGGGGCGGTGTGCCGCCGTCCCCGAATCAGCGGGTGGTTCACAGGCGCAGAGTCAGGCGATGGCGGTGTCGAGGGCGATCTCGACCATCTGGCCGAAGGTCTGCTGACGCTCCTCGGCGGTGGTCTTCTCACCGGTCTTGATGTGGTCGCTGACGGTGAGCACGGTCAACGCCCGGGCCCGGAACCGCGCCGCGATGGTGTACAGCGCCGCCGACTCCATCTCCACCGCGAGTACGCCGTAGTCGGCCAGCGTGTCGTACAGGTCCGGGCGGTCGGTGTAGAAGGCGTCCGCGGCCAGGACCGGGCCGACCCGCATGGTGATGCCGCGCCGCTCGGCCACCTCGACCGAGGTACGCAGCAGCCCGAAGTCGGCGACCGGGGCGTAGTCGATCAGCCCGTCGAAGCGGACCCGGTTCATGTTCGAGTCGGTGGCCGACCCGTTCGCCGCGATCACGTCACGCAGTTGCAGGTCGGGGCTGAGTGCCCCGCAGGAGCCGACCCGGATCAGGGTCTTCACGCCGTACTCGTTGATCAGTTCGTGGGCGTAGATCGAGGCGGACGGCATACCCATGCCGGAGCCCTGGACCGACACCTCGACGCCGGACCACCGGCCGGTGAAGCCGTACATGCCCCGGACCGTCGAGTAGCACTTGGCATCCTCGAGGTAGGTCTCCGCGATCCACTTGGCCCGCAGCGGGTCGCCCGGCATCAGGACCCGCTCGGCGATCTCGCCCGGCTTCGCGCCGATGTGCGTACTCATGACATGTGATCCTGCCAGGTTGGCGCAGGCGATACCGCCGCGACGTCCGCCTACGCGATCAGGTACCCTTCTCGGCGGTGGCGTGTCCGAGCGGCCTAAGGAGCACGCCTCGAAAGCGTGTGAGGGTTTACGCCCTCCGAGGGTTCAAATCCCTCCGCCACCGCTCATGAAGTGCGAAAACGCCCGGCCGGTCCTGACGGACCAGCCGGGCGTTCAGCTTTCGGGCTCAGTCGTCGTCAACCACGACGTGCTCGGAGCGGAACCGATGAGTGCCTGTCACTCCTCGCGTTTGACCTCGGCGGGCTGATCAAGTTGCTGCTGCCGCTTGTTCTGCTCGTCGCGCAGCCTCTCGACGCAGTCTGCGAAGAGGGCGTATGCCGCCTCCTCGTCTAGCCCTGCATACTTGCCCACGCGGAGCTCGACAGCTTCGTATTCCCGTTCAATCGCGTCGGCCGTCTGTTGGGAGTTAAAGCTGCGCTCGTGATATTTGAAGTACCCGGTAAAGCCTGCCGATAGTCCCACAGCGGCGCTGGCTGCCACGGTTAGCCACCTTGCTTGACTGAAGGCGACTGACGCTGTAGCAATCGCGGAGGTGGCTACCGAGCCGATAATAATTACGCTTTGGAATCTGTTATGAATCCCCCGGGTTCTCCCGGCATCTTCACGGAACTGTGAGATCAGGTCGGGAACGTCATCCCTGTAGCGCTTTTGTGCGAGCAGTGCCCCGTCGTCTCCACTGCTCATGCTCGTGTCTAGGTCGGCCTGGGTGCGTCGACGGACGACATGGAGCTTCTTAATGATGATGCGGGTTTTCCTCATGCGCTTGTATTGCCAGTATGCCAGCGCTGGTGAGGCAAGCAGTGATACGGCGCATGCAATGTATAGCTGTGTAGAGAAGCGGGTTAGTTGTCCGAAATCGGAGAAAGTGGCGACTGTAGCTATGGCCACGAGGGCGACATTGCCTACGAAGATCCAGGCGATTCCAACCTTGCGCCATAATCCCTGAAGATGGAGCTTTTCTTCGGCGTCGAGGATTAAGCTGCGGACATGGTCGGGGTGCCAGCTCTTGGAGCCATCACTGATGACCTGGTTCCAGTTTTCCTCGTTTGTGGTTCCACTCTTCTTTTTCCAAAGCTGCGACATTTTCGACCACATGGCGTAACGCTATGATTACCCGTCTGGTGAGACAAGGTGAGGCTTAGTCGTCTTATCGACACTTGCCTGTGGACTCCCAGTGTGCTTCAAGGAGCAGCCGGAAGGGGCCGGTTCATCTCGCAGTCCCTTCCGGCTCCTGGGCGGCAGGTAGGCCCGGCTAACTGGTGCTGCCGCTATCTTTTTTCCATAGCAGCCCGTCAACTTTTCGGGCGATATCGCGGCGCACCTGCCCAGTGAGGTGCTGGTAGCGGGTCGCCATAGCCGAGTTCGACCAACCCATGATGCCCATCACCGCACGCTCCGCCACGCCGAGAATTAGTAGCACGGTGGCGGCGGTGTGCCGAGCATCGTGTAGGCGGCCGTCCCGCAGCCCGGCCAGCTTGAGCAGGCGCTTCCACTCGTCGTAGTCGGTGCGAGGGTTGACCGGTTCGCCGGTCGGGGTGGCGAATAGCCAGCCGCCATCGGCCCAGAGTTGTGCGGCGGTTGCGCGTTCCTGTGTCTGTTCCTGATGGTGCTCCCGCAACAGGTTCACCAACTCGGCGGGCAGGCCGATGGTCCGGCGGCCGGCGCGCGACTTCGTCTCTGCTGTCTCGGCGCGTGTCGGTTGCCGGTCGGGGCAGTGCCCGCCGAACTTCCGGCCGCAGGGCTTGTCGCACCCGTGCCGCCACCGCGGGCGTTGCCGGCCGCGCCGGACTACCAGCGTTCCGGCGTCCAGGTCGACATCCGACCAGCGCAGGCCGAGCGCTTCCCCTTGGCGCAGGCCGAGGGCGAGCGCGACCGCCCACCGGGCGCTGTTGCGGCGCCCGCGGGTCGCGGCCATGAGTCGTTGCACCTCCGTGACTGAGTACGGCTCGATCTCGCTCTCCGCCAGGCGTGGGGCCTTGGCGAGAGCGGCAGGGTTCTTTGCCAGGTGCCCCCGGCGTACTGACTCGTTGAGCGCGGTCCGGATCGTGCGGTGAGCCTGGTGGGCGGTTGCCGGGGCACTGCCGTTCTCCTGCATTCGACGGTAGAAGCGCTCCAGGTGCTCGGGTTCCAGGCGCTCAAGCCGGTGCCCGCCGAGCCCGGGGATGAGGTGCCGGTAGACGGCCACCCGGTAGCCGGCGATGGTGTTCTCTCGTACGGCCGGGGCGGCGATGTTCTCCACCCAGTGGATTAGCCAGGTCTTCACCGTCCAGCGCTGGCCAGCCTTACGGACCGTCCCACTGTCCCGTTCCCGTTCAAGGAGCCGTACCTTCTTGATGACTGCTGCTTCCGTCTTTCCCCGGACGTGCCGGCGGTCTGGCGATCCGTCGTCCTTCACACCGACGGTCACCCGTCCATGCCAAGAACCGTCGGCACCGAGGTAGGTGCTCGACGCCCCGTTGGGTCGACGTCCCATCTGTCAGGCTCCTTCCGTCAGGCGACGCGGTTGAGGGGTGCCGGGTTTGTCAGGAGGCTTCGCACGTACTCGTCGATGCAGAAGGTGGGCACGCGGCGGAGACGGCCGATGGTGACGGTGCGAATCTGCCCGGCCTTGATGAGGGCGTACATAGTGGTTCGGCCGATGCCGAGTCGTAGGGCGGCTTCTTCGATGGTCAGGACGACGCGGTTTTCGGCGGTGGGCACGGTTTCTCCCGGTGATTCGTGGCCTGTGAACACTTATGGGGTGGGTTGTTGGGGCGGTTGGCCGAGTGGCTGGCTGTGTTGTTACTTGCGGGGAGGGCTGAAACATCGCCGCATCGCCGCATCTCCGCAAACGTGCCTGTGAGCTGGGCAAATGCTTGCGGATATCTTGAGGAGTTGACCCGGTTCATCTCCGCAAACGCGGTGTCATCTCCGCAGATGTTGCGGAGATGCGGAGATTGATATCTGTCGACTCTGGGATCTCCGTAGGTTCTCCGCAGGGTGTTTGTGCTGGTCACCGTGGCTTTGCTGCGGAGATGCGGAGATGTTTCAGCCGACTTTTGTCCCTACTGGTTGTGGTGGTCGACCCAGAACACGTTCCGGTCTCCTCGGTCGCTCTTGCCGGCGCGTAGGACGTGGTCGCCTCGCCACCGTCCGGCCTGCCCGGTGAGGAGCCTGCCGAGTTGCAGCGGGTTAGGCAGCTTGCCGGACGGGGTGGTGATGAACTGGCCATCCCACGGGTCGTGCACGTCCGAACCGAGGTGTACGGGTTCGGCGTCGCGGCGTAGCTCAGCCGAGGTCATCTGTTTGCCGCCGTGCCGGTCGTGCCAGCAGGCGAGGAATCCGCGCCACCGGGTTTCGTCTTCGTCTACCCCGCGTACCGCTTCGGCGTTGGCCAGGAATCCGGGGATGTTGTGGTGGGCGAGGAACCCACCCAATGCCTGTGCCCAGGGGGTGAACTGCCGCATGGATACCCCGGTGGCTTTGGGTGCCCTGTTGCGGGTCCAGTCGAGCACGAGGACCAGGAGGTGACGCATGACGGTGAGTTGGTTGGCCGGTTGCGTGATCCACTGGTCAAGGTGCGGGATGCCGAACTGGCTTTGGTCGCGCTGTTCGGGTCGGGGCATGTTCGGGTCGAGGTGTACCCGCACGGTCCGGGAGGCCATGTCTCCGCCGACCTGGAGTTTGTTTCCGGTGGCCATCCATAGCCGGTCGTTGACGCTGGCGAGGTTGCGGGATGAACCTAGCTGCCGGTCGGACCAGACTCCGGCGGTGACCAGCAGGGCGAGGTTGGCGGAGTCGATGACGGTGCCTTCTGCGAGGTTGTCCCAGATGACCACGCCGACCTGCTCAGCGAATACGGCAGTGATGGACTTGCGTAGCTCTTCTTCGGTGTAGGCCCAGGGCATGACGCGCTGCCCGTAGAGCATTCCGGGTCCGGCGGTCAGGATCGATTTGCCGGAGGCGGGCATGGTCGCGTCGATCAGCCCGAACGGCGTCAGGGACCGGGTGTAGTTGCGCAGGATCGGCGTAGCCAGAAGTGCGATGTAGTTGGCCCGGTCCGCCGGGGACGACCAGGGGAAGTCGCGTAGGAACCGGTTGAGTAGGAAGTTCCGGGCGTCGCGTACCTGCTCGGCGGTGGGCTGGTCGGGCACCGGGGGCAGGGCGACCTTGGAGGCCAGGTAAAGGCCGGTGGCCGGGTCGTAGCCGGGCCGCTGCAACAACGTGCCGTCACGGCGCAGCACGGGTGCTCCGATGATGCCGCGTAGCGGGGCGGTTTTCGGCCAGGTCTTGCCGGCCAGCACCGACGCGAGGATGTCCCGGGGTGGGGTGACCTCGTCTTCGTACACCTCGGGTTGGCCGTCGTCGCCCTTGCGGGTCTTGAGCCGGTACACGTAGGCGTGCTCAGCCAGCAGTCCAGCGAGCCCGGCCGGGGTGAGGTGGCTGGCCGACACCGGTAGGGGCGAGTCCTCGTCAACCTCGGTGGCCAGCCCACCAGACAAGTTCTCGTCGGCGATTCGCTGTCGGACATCGAGGGAGCGCGGGCCGCAGGGGTACGCGTGATCGGTTATGCAAACCGGCCGCCCAAGGTCAGGACGTTCCGAGCGGCCGGGGCAGACTTAGTGGTCAACAGCATGGGGGCGATAGCCGGGGCATTGATTGACCTAGTGGGTGGTTGAGATCCGTCTTCCTCATGAGCCGCCACCACTGGCCAGCGTTGCGGCCGTCGTTATTAAACCCAAGGAACCGGATCAACTGCACCCGCCCAGCGATTGAGCGACAAGGCGGATTTATGCTGGCCCGTATAGCCCAACATGTTAAGGATGCCGAGCCTGAGAAAGTGACACGCTACCATGCTAGCTTCGGCCCAGGCATATGCATTCCACCTGTCCAGCGTCTTGGTCGGATGAACCATCTTGTTCCGAAGGTAGATAACAGCGCCGAGGGCATCCCGCGCAAGTCCGTGGCTGACTGGCATAGCCGCTGCTGCCGCTTGCAATTCAGTGAGATGTGAAGGGATGGAAGTATCAATTTGGCAGTCGTCCAAGAATTCTCGGATTTCGCCTTCCGTGTTTCTTGCTGCACTTTCAAAGGCGTTAGACGAAGTGTACTTCTTTTTTTCGTTTACCAGACGCTGATGTGCCAGCAGTTGCAGGCCGGAGACGGCTAGACCGATCGCCGGCTCAACATCTACATCTGCATTCGCACTGACGTAATACGAAGCAGCGTATTTAAGCGCGTTCTGATGGTCCGGCTTTGACAAGTAATTCAAGCCGCATTCTAGTAGTTCTGTTACTTGCTTGGACCCGATCGAAGAGTCGAGCCAGGAGGTAGCATTCATCATGCTGTCTACCGGCGGTGCCGTCCACCGCGCCCACACCACGTTGTCTCCCCGCCAGCCAACGGGCAAGACGGGGTTGATGCGGCGGCCCACTGCGACGTTCAGCAAGATGCGGATAGATTCCATGACAGCCGCAGCGTCTTCTGGTGCAAACTCTGCGCCGCCCACCCTGCGCAACTCGCCGATATGGGTGACGGCACGGCCTCCTGTGTTCTTCAAGCCCTTCCGGAAATCCCGGCGGCTGGCCTGCTTTGTCCGGTCAATCGTGACTGACCAATCACCTGCCTGCACCTGCACCCGCGCATTCCAAGAATGCGTAAGGTTATCTGGGCTGCAGACCATGCTGCCGTCATTGGCATCCCAACCATTCGGGATTAGAAACCCGATCTTGTCAACAGGACCAACGCCAATCTCCTGTAGTCCAAGGTTATCTTGATACAGCGAAGATTTCTCCGGCGGATCAGCTAGGGCGCAGTCCATCGATTGAACAAAAAGTTTGGCACCGGGCGGGAATCTTACGGTAGCGAAGTCCTTCCATAAAGTCTCATCTAACGGCTTCAGCCTGTCATGCAGGTCCACGAGTGAGGCATCCCGAGAACCCTGAACAACAATATGCGTGCTCGGATTCCATTTGAAGCGAATGTCACCTTCAAGCAACGTTGGGTTGGAGTCGGCGGCGAAGCCGAAGCTTCCTTGGTATAGGCAAATCTCGGGGTTGATTCCTTCAGCGAAGTATGGATGGATAAGGACGTCTGGGTGCTGGTGCCGTATAACGACAGGACGCCCATCGGTCATCCTAATTCTTTCCTCAACAACTCGATTGCCGGCCGCATCGAGCAAGACTAACACTTGCCGAGAGCCACCGGGCGACTCGTAAGTCACGGTCATGCAGACACCTAGCCATGTCGGGTCGATATTTTTGAATATTCGTCATAAGCTCACTCAGTGCCTAACTGTGCCGCTTTCTTCACGAGGTCCTTAAGTTCCTCGACCGTAAGCCACGGCTGCGAGCGGTGGATCATCGATGGCAATTGGAGCAAATGAGGAGCAACGCTCTTGTCGCGACCGGTGAAGTCATTCGCACGTAGCGGCGGCCCGGTGCTCAGTCCGTGGGCGTGGCCGGCGATTGCCTTTGTTGCGACGCTCCGTTGAGGGGGCGGGCGGTCTCAGTTGTGGTTGCCGGTACTCCCTTTATAGGTGAGACGTGATGTCTCTGCTACGAGAACATGGCAGCGATTCGAGACGCCAGATCGGCAGCCCCAGAGACGGCGGGAACCATCTGCTGAAGACTGGAGAATAGAGCCTTCATCCTTGCTCGACTGGGCTCCTCTGTCCTGGCTTCAGCGAGGAAACCATCGAGTACTTCAACTGCCTCATCGTTATTGGATCCTCTGACTATGTGTTCAAGCTCGCGCAGCGCTTCAACCGTGTCAGTTCCATAGCGACTGCGGTAGGTGCCGACATTGGAATTGACTATCACGCTCTTATTTACCACATTGGAATTGTCGCCCACTGAAAAATACTCGTTGTAAGTCACGACAGGATCACGCTCCCGGAGACGCTTGTCGCCTTCAGCCGTTACGGCAACTTTCGAGAATGAGTTGAAATCGGTGGGCAAGCTCTCGTCATGGGCTGAGGTGACTTCAAGTTGACCCCACTTGACGAGTGGTCGCACTATGCGGATAACGTACCGCTCGTGCTCACTTATTTCGGAAGCGATCTCCCTAATGCTTAGGGCGTGGTCGCGACCCTTGTATATGACATCGAGAACCTGCCGCTCAATGGCGTCGCGTTCTGAATGGCTAAGGCTTTTTGCTCGTGTTTCAGCGTCGCTGATTGCGATGCGCTCACGGTAGTAGCCACGCACGAAGAATGCGGCGATCGCAAGCAGGGCTAACACTCCGAGGACATTATCCAGGAAGCTGGGCTCCTCGGTTTCCGCCGATCCGGCCAGTATGTCGTACACAAGTAGAGGCGGCGTCATGATCCACTTCCGTGTCGGGCGATCCCGAGTATCCCTTAACGAGCGATGGATGGGTCTGTCAGATCAAGGACTCTTGCGCCGGGGGGATGAACCGGCGGTCTCAGTTGTGGTCTCGTTCTTTGCCGTACGGCGGTGCCCGCCGCCGTCCGCCCGGAGAGCGTTGCGCCTGGCTGGAACCCTCGTGGAACGACTGTGGACGGTTGGTCGCAGACCTCGAAAGCGTGTGAGGGTTTACGCCCTCCGAGGGTTCAAATCCCTCCGCCACCGCTCATGAAGTGCGAAAACGCCCGGCAAGTCCGCAAGGACGAACCGGGCCTTTTCGCTTCTGGGTGCAGTTGGGTTCGTCGGCGCCGTCGACCTTGCCCGGCTCTCCGGCTTTCGCTGCCCCGCTGTCAGCCCCTGCCGAGCGGGCTGGCGATCATCGGACCTTGTGCTGCTTCTGCAAACAGTTGCGGAGCCGGGCCGGTTCTGGCCACCTCAGATCGCCCTGGCTAGCGCTTCCCAGAAGGTGCTTCCTTTGTGTCGCTCTCGTAGTTCAAGGTTGCAGAGATGATCCTTGCATCGGCCTTCTTGGAGAAGCGCTTGGAGACCAATTCGTTGCCTGCAACAATTGAGTTGTAGTCAGTTCGAAGATTTCTGACGATCTTTTCTAATTCGCCTTTGTCTCTCCCGTTTGCAGTCTCCCTCTCCAGTCGGATCGTGTGACGGAGGGCGGTGAACCGGTTTCCCGCTTCGCGGAGGGACTTGGATTTCCTTTCGGAGCCGAGGAAAGCTGACGTGGCAGCAATGGCTCCCGCTACTGCCCCGGCTGCTCCCCAGTGCCGGGTCTGCCCGATCACAACCAGTATCGAAGCCGCAGAACTGGCCAAGGCTGGCAGAAAGACTATTGCCCTGCCCCAGAACTCTGCCGACTTGGCGGCTTCGAAATAACTCTGTGCGGAGTACGTGGAGTCTTCGTACATCCGGTCCAGCTCGGCTATGTAGGGGCTAGCTGAATCCTTGGTCACCATGCTTTCCTCCAAAGTGGGGTAGTGGGATTCTTGGCGCTGTCATTAAGTGATCGGTCGTGGGGTAAAGATTTGAGGCGTCTTGGACGCGTTTCCTGAAAAGCATCCGACGCTCTGCCCTGACGGGTAGCGGGCTGCTTATGAGCGCTCGCCGAACCCGCGGGTCATCTTCAGTGCCGGGACAGCCGTGCTTTTGACGGCGCTGGATGGTGGCTTTCCTTCGGCCGGCTGGCTGGTGCGTAGCGCCTTGAGTGGCCGCAGGCGGGGGTGGGTCTGGGTTCTCCAGGTCGGTGGCCCCACCGTAGATGCCAGCCCGGTGTGCCCGATGCACCCAGTACTTTGCGAGTTTCCCCCGGTCTTTTGCAAGTTGAGCCGGTGGGCAGCTCCCGGGATTTCGCGGTAGGTGCGATCGGGAGCCATGGCGGCACGATAGGGCAAGGCGTCGATGTCTACGAGCTCAGGGTCGCAAGGACTGGTCTTGTGGTCTCGTTCGCCGTGGTACGCCGAGACCTGCCGACGTTCGTCCGGCAGTGTCGTGTCTGGTGCGGGCCACTGGCGGCCTGCTGCTGCGGCCATATCCTTCCGCCACCGCTCATGAAGTGCGAAAACGCCCGGCAAGTCCGCAAGGACGAACCGGGCGTTCCACTTTGTGGCCGCCAGTTTTTGATGACAGGGAGACCTAGGCCGGGTTGCTGGTGACGTTGTCGATCATCCGGCGGAGCACCTTGAGCGTGGTGACGTAGTCGGCATCGTCGACGCCCTCGTGGATACGTGCGCGAATGGTTGGGGCGTGGGACTTCAGGTCGACACGCGCATGCTCGCCGGCTTCCGTGATGTACAGCCGGTCCTCGTCGTCGCGGCGGAGCCAACCCCGCTCCAGCAGGACCTGCGCCTCGGCGGCCAAGTCGTCTTCGGGTCGGATGTAGGTCGCCATGGCCGCCTGAAGTTGCGGGATGGTCATGCCCTGGCCGTCCGGGGAGAGGTCGTTGGTCGACAGGTTGCGCAGCAGCCAGAACTGGGGCTGGGTGAAGCCGAACTCGGCCTGTCGTGCGCGGGTAAAGGCGATGAGCGCCTCGTAGGCCAGACCGGTCCAGTAGGCGGCCGGCTGAGCGGCGAGCTCGGCGTCGGAAATTTGGTCGATGGTCATCGTGGCACCCCAGGGTTCGACGATCGTTTGCCAGTCGACCGTAGGACCTGAAGCATGGTTGAGGTCAACGCGAAGCTGGATGGGGTGGGGTAGATGCAGACTGGTCCGACGCTGCTTGACTGGTTGATCACAATGCTGATGGACGCTGACTGACTAGTCGAATCAGTACGGGGGAGATCGAATGAGGCGAGCCGTAGTCCCGATTGCCCTGGCACTGTTGCTGGCCGGGGTCGCGGGATGTGCCGACGGGGGTGGCTCCAACGCCGCACCGGCCGACCCTGCTTCGCCCAGCGTGTCCGCCTCGCAGGTCGATCCGAAGGCCATCACCGAGCACGGCGTCGGACCGATCCGGATCGGGGCGGAGGCGCAGCCGCTGGTGGCCGAGGGCATCCTCAAGAAGGAGGTCGACGGGTTCTGCCCGCTCTCCTGGTCCGGGGTCGGGGAGTGGGAGGGCGTCTGGGTGATGCCCGACGACTCCGGGAGCCGGATCGAGCAGATCTATGTCAGCGCGCCAGCGAAGTTGGCCACCGTTGCGGGAATCCGGGTCGGCAGCCCGCAGGCCAGCCTGACCGAGGCGTACGGCGAAAGCCTCCGGCAGTACACGTCGACCATCTACGCCGAGTCGCAGTTCGACCTCGTCGACCACGGGTCCGTCTCGATCGCGTTCTACGCCGACGCGAGCGGCAACATCAAGCAGATCATGATCGGAAACGCGGGGCTGCTGGAGATGGCGGCGCAGTATGCCGAGCCGACCTGCTGAGGTTTTCCACAGCTCGTTGAGTGCGGTGTGGGCGTACGAGGTTTGCGGTCGACGTCATGTTCCCGGCCCGCGCTGGTTCCTACCGTCATCTGCATGATCAAACGAAGGAAAGTGCTGGCCGGGCTGCTGCTGGTTGCCGCCATGATCGGCATGGCCAGCGGTCCGGCCAGCGCTGGGACAGCGAGTGTGTCGTACTCGGAACTTCAGACCCGGTTGACCGGGATGGTGGCCGCCGAGTCGGCGAGCGCCGTGCTGCTGCGCGTACAGGATGGGCGGGATGGCTGGGCCGGTGCCGCCGGGGTGACCGACCTGGTGTCGGGCCGACCGGCGCGGGCCGACGGTTACTTCCGGATCGGCAGTGCCACGAAGACCTTCGTGGCGACGGTGGTGGTGCAGTTGGTCGACGAGGGGAGACTGTCGCTGGACGACCCGATCGCCCGCCACCTGCCGGGAGTCGTGCCGAACGGCGAGGCGATCACCGTACGGCAGATTCTCCACCACACCAGCGGGCTGTACGACTACGCGCACGAGGCCGGCTATTCGACGAACCGGTGGCGGGGCGCGGAACGATTCCGCACCTACCAGCCGACGGAGCTGCTGGCCGTCGCCTTCGCGCACGAGCCGTACTTCGCCCCCGGTGAGAGTTGGCGCTATTCCAACACCAACTACATCGTCGCCGGGCTGCTCATCGAGCGGCTGACCGGCCGCAGCTACGGCACCGAGATCCAGCGTCGCATCCTGCGCCCGCTCGGTCTGTCGCAGACCAGTGTCCCCGGTACGGAGGCAGGGCTACCCGAACCACACGCCCACGGCTACACCCTGGTCGACGGCGAGTACGTCGACGCGACCCGGATGAACCCGTCCCTCGACTGGGCAGCCGGCGAGATGATCTCGACGACCGCCGACCTGAACCGGTTCTTCGCCGCACTGCTCGGCGGTCGGCTCACCAGCGCGGCCGGACTCGCGGCGATGCGGACCACCGTCGAGACCGGCACGATCTTCCGGTACGGCCTCGGCCTGCAACAGTTCGACCTGCCCTGCGGCATGAGCGTCTTCGGCCATGGTGGTGAACTGCTCGGCTACCTGACCTACGCGATGGCCTCCGATGCTGGCCGCCAGGTCACGCTCTCCTACAACCCGTACGCCACCAAGCCAACGATGGAGACCCTGGTCGGGATCTTCAGCACTGCCTACTGTCCGGTGGGGTAGTAGGCAGTGCGCGTAGCCGGTCAGCAGGTGCCGAAGCCCTCGTCGAACAGTTTGCGGGCGTAGTCGGTGTAGCCGGCCACGGTCTTCCGTACGGTCTGCCCGTCGTGCAGGAAGAGATATGACCGGTCACCCTCGCTGACCAGCAGCCCGTCGAACCGGTACGTCCCCTGTGGAGCGTCCAGCAGCTTCGACGCCGGATAGGTGGCCTGCACCTGACGCACAGGCGTACCGCTGGTGACCCCCTCCGGGGTGTGCATCGACGGATCGGCCCACAGCAGGACGAGGCGGTCGTCGGCGAAGACCGGTCCGACCATCGTCAAGCCGGCCAGGTTCGGCCCGCACGACGCGATCGACGGCGTCAGCAGGCCGCGCCTGGCCAACTCCTGTTCGGTGTCGCCGAACTCGATGTCGCGCAGTCCGTCGAGGTGTACGACGTCCGGCCCGTACACCGACTTCTCCGACTGCTCCGGCTGTTTTTGCGCATGGCCGGATGTTGTCCTGCTCGGCATATGAGTCGGGCCGCTGAGCGACGCGAAGGTCGCGGCCAGCAGCCCCATGATCGGCAGTACTTTGCTCAATTTCATGTTGCTTCCCCCGGCTACCCAACGCTGCTGGCCGCAGAAGGTTGCGGCAGTTTTCCACATCCTGTGGATAGAACATGTGTACGAGCGACGAGGTTACGGCCGACTTCGATCGAAGTTATGGGCGATCTTGATTCGAGCCATGGTCCGACTTCGCTAGTCACGAAGCGCAGGCACGTCACGAGGTGCGGGCCTTGGCGAGCATTTCCACGATCTCGGTGGTGGAGCCGGTCTGCCCGAGGAGCGGGAAGATCCGTTGAATGCTGTTGCGGTGAGCCGCCAGGTCCAGGTCCGCCATGGCATCCGTGGCGAGTGTGACGTGGTAGCCGTGTTCGTAGGCGGCGCGGGCGGTTGACTCCACGCCGATGCTGGTGGTGAGCCCGGCCAACACGATCTGTGTGACCCTGCGGCGGCGCAGCTGGAGGTCGAGATCGGTGCCGTGGAAGGCACCCCAGGTGCGTTTGGTGACGATGATGTCGTCCGGGTGGCCGTCGAGGTCATCGACGATGGCATCCCAACCTTCGGGCGGCAGGAAGCCGGGCTGGGTCGGCATCTCGGTGCGGCCCGGTGCGATATCCGATCCGTCCGCGCGGGCCGTGACCCGGACCAGGACGACCAGGGCACCGTGTGCGTGGAAGGCGCGGGCCAGTTCGACCGCCCGGGCCACTACCTCCGGGCCGGTGTGAGGGACCATGGGGGCACTGACCGTGGCGTTCTGTAGATCGATGATGACCAGCGCGCTGGACGGGTCGAGTGCGGTGACAGTCATGAATCGTGACTTTCTCTATCGGCGGCTTGGCTGCGGTGTTTCATCTGTGGCTCGGGGTCAGTTCGTGTTCACGGTCTGGAGCAACCTCGGGACCCGGGCTGCGGGGTAGCAGTAGCGGGCTGGTGAGGATGAGCAGTCCCGCGACCACGAGGGCGGTGCGGGTGCTGGTGGCGGCGGCGAGTAGTCCGACGAGCGCGGTGAGGATGGCGATGGCGGCGCTGCTGCTGATCGACCAGGCCGACAGGGTGCGCGCGATGCGGTCCTTGGGGGTGTGTTCGAGCCGATAGGTGGCCAGCACCGGGTTGTACAGGCTCATGCTGATGATGATCGCGAGTTCGACCGCTATCACCGTCGCGAGACCGGTGACACCGGGCTGGACGGAGGCGAGGCCGATCAGCCAGACCGCGCGCAGGGTGCCGACGACGCGAAGGATCCGGTGTTGGCCGTACCGGGCCACGACCCGAGGGGCCAGGCGTGAGCCGATGAGTCCGCCGATGCAGGGGGCGGCGAAGGCAAGGGCGTACTGCCAGGGCGGGAATCCGAGTTCCCGGAGCAGGAGTACGGCCATCAGCGGATCGGCAGCCATGATCAGCCCGCTGACGAGTAGCTGATTGAGATAGAGCGCCCGCAGGCCGGGGTGGCTCAGCAGGTGTCGCCAGCCGTCGAGCAGCTCACCGGCCCGGACCCGGCGTTTGCTGGTGCGCTGCGGACGTTCTTCTCGGCCGCGAATCGCCGTGATGCCCAGCGCGGAGAGCAGGTAGCTGAGCGCGTCGGCCACGACGGTGGCGACCGGCCCGAACATGCCGACCGCCGCGCCACCCAGCGGCGGCCCGACGGCAGTGGCGCTCCACGTCGTCGACTCGAACCTTGAATTGGCCACGAGCAGGTCATCCGGTCGGACGAGGGACTTGAGATAGGCGCCGCTGGCCGCGTTGAAGGCAATCTTGGCGGCGGCGATCACGGCCGAGACGACCAGCAGCTGCACGAAACTGAGCCAGCCGAAGGCGTACGCGATGGGGATCGTCAGCATGACCGCGAACCGGGCCAGGTCCGTCGCGATCATCACCGGCCGCTTGCGGTGGAACTCCACCCACGGCCCGAGCGGCAATGCGATCAACGCGCCCACCGCCGGCCCCACTGCGGACAATGCGGACACCTGAGCGGGACTGGCATCCAATGCCAGCACGGCGATCAGCGGCAGGGCACCGAACCCCAGTCCGGAGCCGTAGGCGCTGACCGCGTACGACGCCCACAGCCATCCGAACTGTCGACCCAGGGATGGTCTCGCGGTCAAGCCCCACACCTCCCGCTCTGCACAACCTGCCGTTGAGCGGTGCGATCAAAGCAAGGGCGGAGCGGGCGGATCAAACAACTGCATCGGCGGCGAGCCACAACTCTGCGTTGTACGAATAGGGTCCACTGGCGTGGATCTCGACGCCGTGCGCACCTTCGTCGCCGCTGCGGATGCCGGCCAGTTCCAGGACGCCGCCGGCATGCTGTCGATCACCCAGCAGGCCGTCTCCAAGCGCATCGCCGCGCTGGAAAAAGACCTGGAGGTACGGCTGTTCACCCGCACGGCTCGCGGTGTCCAACTCACGATCGACGGCCAAGCCTTCCTGCCCCACGCCCGGGAACTGCTCCGGGTCGAAGCGCGCGCCGACGCTTCCGTACGCCCCGGTCGGCGGGCCCTCCGCGTCGACGTACACAGCCGCCGTACCGCGCCGGCGGTGCTCTTGCAGGACTTCCACCGTACGTATCCGCGGATCGAGCTGGATGTCGTCACCCTCGACGCCGACTTCCATTCCGCGACCGCCGCCGTCGAGGCGGGAAAGGTCGACGCCACCTTCCACGCCGTCACCGTTTCCGCACGTCAGCTGCCAGATGCGATCAGGACCGCCCGGGCGATCGACGAGCACCACGAGATGCTCGTCGGGCCACGCCATGTGCTCGCCAACGCCCGCGCCGTCACGCCGGCACAACTCGCCGAACACCGCATCTGGATGCCCGGCATGGTCGCCGGCACCGAATGGTCCAGCTACTACGACGACCTCGCCGCCGCGTTCGGCCTCACGATCGACCGGTTCGGGCCGGCCTTCGGAAACGAGGTACTGCTGGCCGAGATCGCCGACTCCTCGGAGCTGGCGACGTTGGCTGGTGAACGTACGCGATATCTGTGGCCGGACAGCTACGACCTGCGGCGCATACCGGTACGTGATCCGGCACCGATCTACCCGATGTCACTGATCTGGCGGGACGACAACCCGCATCCCGCGCTGAGAAAACTTCGCGACCATCTCCGCTCCAGACGAGTGGACGTCCCCGACGAGAAGGTGTGGCTGCCGAAGTGGGCGCAGCATTCAGCCCCACCGTCATGATCCCCTGACCTTGTCCACACCTGCGTCCACAGCCTGTGGATAGAACATGTGTACGAGCGACTCGGCTGCAGTCAGCCACTGGGTTTCTCCACCCCGCGCTGGAGGGAGGGGTCAGCCCATGGGTGGGCTGTCGACGTCCGAGTCGGCCTTTGCTGTCGGCTCGTCGAGCAGGAAGGCCATCAGGGTGGTGCCGACGCGTACCGTGCCGGGTGCGTGTGGCGCCTGGGCGGCGTCGTGCAACTCGGCCATGATCGCCGCCAGCCGCTGCCGGATGTCGTCCCAGATCTCGGGGGCCACCCACAGTTCGGCGTCGGTGGTGACCCCGGCCGTGGCGGGTGCCCGTCGGCCGGCCCGTTCCCGCAGGTTGTGGGCGAGTGATTCGGCCACCAACGGCGTACCGGCCTGCTCGTCGGAGAGCGGGGTGCCGCGTACCGTCGTGCGGTAGCGCCGCTCCCGCCCGCCGCGATGGGCCCGGACCTCGACGAGTTCGACGAAGCCGGCGGCGTGGAGCTTGCGGAGATGCTGGCTGGCCAGGGCGTGGGAGATGTCGAGTTCGCGGGCCAGTTCGGCGGCGGACAGCGGCGCGCTCCACATCAACGAGATCATGCGCAGCCGTACGGGATGGGCCATGGCTCGGAGTCGGGGGTCCGTCGCGGTCACGTCGGTCAGTAAACCCCAGATCGGTGTCAGGATGATAACCCCCAAGCATTGACTAGGGGGTTGATCGGCCGGCAGGATCGGCCGCAGCTGGGAGCGTCGTCGACTGCCGGTCGATCGGGGGAAAATCATGACCTGGGGTACGGTCCGCGTCCTGCGGGACCGCAACAGCGGGCTCTACCTGGGCGGGGTGCTGGTCTCCGGGTTCGGCACCGCCGCCATGCTGCTGGCCGCCGGGGTGTGGGTGAAGTCGTTGACCGGGTCGAGCAGCCTCGCCGCCCTGGTCACCTTCTGCGTCTGGGCACCCACGTTGGTCGGGCCGGCGATCGGCGTACTGGCCGACCGGGTACGCCGCCGGCCGCTGCTGATCGCCACCAACGCCACCCTGGCCGTCATGCTGTTGGTGCTGCTCAGCGTCGACTCCGCCGACCGGGTCTGGATCCTCTTCGCCGTCATGGTCGTCTACGGGGTCGGCATGGTCCTCGCCGACGCGGCCGAGGCGGCCATCGTCACCACCGTCGTGCCGGGCAACCTGCTCGGCGACTTCAACGGGCTACGGATGACCGTCAACGAGGGCATGAAGCTGGTGGCCCCGCTGGCCGGTGCCGGCCTGCTCGCCCAGTTCGGCAGTACACCGGTGGTGCTGCTCAACACCGCCACGTTCGTCCTCGCCGCTCTCACCTTTTCGCTGCTGCGGATGCCGGAGCGGCGGCCGGAGCGGCAGGGCAGCAAATGGACTCGGCAGGTCGCTGAGGGCGTCCGCTTCGTACGGCACCAGCCCGTCGTACGGCATCGGGTGTTCTGTGCCGCCGCCGCGATGCTGTTGGCCGGCCTGAACGGCGCGGCGATCTACGCCGTGGTCGACGAAGGTCTACACCGTTCACCGGCCTTCGTGGGGGTGCTCTACGCGGTGCAGGGCGTCGGCTCCACGATCAGCGGGCTGGCCGCCGGACCGCTGCTCCGCCGGATCCCCGAGCGGATCTTCGCCGCCGCCGGCATCCTGTTGTTCGCCCTCGGGCTCGGCCTGCGTGCCATCCCATCGACCAGCGTCGCCCTCGCCACCAGCTTCGCCATTGGTCTCGGTCTGCCCTGTGTGCTGATCGCCGCCCTGACCGCTGTCCAGAGGGAAACCCCTGGTCAGCTCATCGGTCGGGTGTCGGCCACCGCGAACACGCTCATCTTCGCGCCGAACACGGTGGCGCTCGCGATCGGTGCCGGGCTGATCGCCGTCATCGATCATCGGCCGTTGCTCGTCGCCATGGGCGTCGCTGGTCTCCTGGTGGCCGTTTACTGCCTCCGTCGCAGTGGCCCCGACCAGCCGTCCGAGCCTCCCGCTGGCGCTCCCGAGGATGTTTCGGCTGCGGCCCCGGTCCCGCAAGCCGTGCCGCAGGCGGCGTAAGCAACCCGTCATCCGTCATCCGTCATCCGTCGTCCGTCAGTGGAACACCAGGTACGTCATTCGCTTTGGTTGACGTACGTGGTGTTCCAGTGACGGGGTGGGGTCAGGTCGGTGGTGTCAGGTTGGTGGTGTGGTGGCGGAGGGCTTGGCAGAGTACGCGGAGTTCGATGCAGGGTGGGTGGTATTCGCTGGTGGGCCAGGTGCATTCGGGGGCGTGTCCGGTGATCCACACGGATATGTCGGTGGCGCTGTCGGTGTGGACTTTGGCGACGATGAGTGCGATGTTGCGGTCGATGTCGAAGGTGGCTTCGTCGGGGTGGTACCACTCTTCGCTGTTCAGTTTGAGCAGGGTGCCGGGTGGGATGTGGGGTAGGTCGGGTCTGGCCATCGGTTGTCTCCGGGTGTTGCGTGCTGGTCGCGGCTGCGGGTGCGGGTGGCCGATGGGTGCGGTGGGGGTGTTCCACGCGGGTCGTGGGGGTGGGCCGGGGGCGGGTTCGGGGCGGCGAAAGGTTTCGGGGCGGCGTGGGTCGTTGCGGCGGTGTCGGCCCTGGTAGACGGTCCGTTGGCGGCGGTTCATCGCAGGTCGGGGCAGAGCCGGACCGGGCCGGGGGGTTCGGGCGGGTCTTCGCCGTCCTCACTGGGGATGGGTAGCCAGGGTGTCGGTGGAGTCGACGGCGGGTCTTCAGACGTCTTCTCTTTGTCGTCTTTGTTGAACCACCATTTGGCCATCGGGCACACCTTCCGCTGTGGAAGGGGTGCGGCGGCCGGGTAGTCCCCTTCGCGCCGACCGCCGCACCCCTGTGGGGTGGGCGCGGCGGCGGGAATGGAGGGAGAACCTACGCCGCGCCCGGCCTGGTCAGGGCGCGGCGGCGGCCGGAACGGAGGCTGATGAAGACCGTGTACGCCGCGCCCTGTGGGCCCCGCCACCACTGACATTGGTTGCTGACCGGAGTCAAGTGGTGACAGGGTTAAGCAAAAGCTAGTGCACTAGCTTTGTGGGCGCAAGGGTCGGAGGGGAACTTGGCGCACTAGCTTTCCTGTGATCGACTGGTCGGGCTGACCGGAGGTATCGCATGTTCAAAATGCCCGCTTACCTGAAGATCGCAGCCGACCTACGTGCCCAGATCGTCGCCGGTGACTTTGCGACA
This sequence comes from Micromonospora sp. NPDC003197, assembly GCF_053590565.1. NCBI lineage: Bacteria > Bacillati > Actinomycetota > Actinomycetes > Micromonosporales > Micromonosporaceae > Micromonospora > Micromonospora sp. NPDC003197. Next base: position 139,158 of record NZ_JBSFTE010000003.1, read on the forward strand.
GGGGCGAAACTGCCAAGCGAGACGAACTTGATGCGGCAGTATGCCGTGAGTCGGACCGTCGCCAAGTGGGCGATCAGTGTCCTTAAGGGTGAAGGTCTGGTCGAAGGCCGTGCCGGGTCTGGCGTATACGTCCGTGAGTCGCGGCGCCTGGTGCGCTACGCGCCCGGCCGAGAGCAGCGCGGCAGGCTCGGGTCAACATCACCCTTCGCTCGTGACGCCGATCGAGCCGGGCAGCGGCCCACCTGGGAGCACGAAAGTCGGCATGACGTCGCCGATGCCCAGATCGCCGTCCGGCTTGGTTGTGATCCTGGTGCACCGGTTATGCGTACCGAGTATCGCTTCCTCGCCAACGATGAGCCGGTCCAGTTGTCCACGTCGTACGAGCTGCTCTCTCTGACCGCAGGCACGCCAGTCGAGTGGCCGGAGGACGGTGTAGCGGTGGGCGTGGTGGCCCGAATGGACTCGATCGACGTTCGGATCGACGAGTGCGTCGAGCGGGTCACGACCCGGCTGGCGAGTCCGGCTGAGGCGGAATCCCTCAGCCTGCCGATCCGGGCGGCCACCGTGCTGGGAATCGAGCGCACCTACTACGCGGCCGGGCTCCCAGTTGAGACCGCCGACATCGTTCTGCCAGCTGGCCGATACGAGTTGGTCTACCGGATGCCGGTCGACTGACACAACTGCGGGCGCCAAGGTGCTTCCTGCCTGGGCAAGCTCTCTGCCTGGGGCAAGGTGCCGTACGGGGGTGGAGCTGGGTACACCCCTGCCGGGCGGCTGGACACATTCTGTGCGGGTCTCGAAATTTCTACCGTCGTTGGTATGCCAGTCATCGAGGTAACGAACCTGCAGAAGCGCTACGGCGACCACGTGGCCGTAGCAGATGTGTCGTTCAGCGTGGACGAGGGCGAGATCTTCGGGATCGTCGGCCCGAACGGAGCCGGCAAGACGACCACCGTGGAATGCATCGAGGGGATCCGCTCCCCGGACGCGGGATCGGTACGGGTGTTGGGGCTCGACCCGAGCCGGGACCGTGCCGCGCTGCGCCAGAAGCTGGGCATCCAACTTCAGGAGAGCCAACTGCCGGACCAGCTCAAGGTGTGGGAGGCGCTCGACCTGTACAGCTCGTTCTTTCCGAATCCGGCCGACTGGCGGGAACTGATGGATGAGCTGGGCCTGACCCCGAAGCGCAACACGGTGTTCAGGAAGCTCTCCGGCGGCCAGAAGCAGCGGCTGTCGATCGCGTTGGCGCTGGTCGGTAACCCCTCGGTGGCGATCCTGGACGAGTTGACCACAGGGCTCGACCCGCAGGCACGGCGCGACACGTGGGAGCTGATCCAGCAGGTACGGGCGCGCGGCGTCACGGTCGTACTGGTGACCCACTTCATGGACGAGGCGGAGCGCCTGTGTGACCGGTTGGCGGTCATCCGGGCCGGCCAGCTCGTCACCATCGACACCCCCGGCAACCTGATCGCCGAGGCCCGGGTGCCCGGCGTCGAACGCCCCACCCTCGAAGACGCGATTCTCGCCCTCACCTCTCCCCGGAGCCTCTGATGACCGGTCTGACCAAGATGATCCACGTCGAAACGAAGCTGTACCTCCGGGAACCGCTCGCCGCGTTCTTCGGCATCGCGTTTCCGGCCCTGCTGATCCTGGTGCTCGGCCTGGCAATGCCAGGGATGATGGATCCGGTCGAGGGCATGGGCGGCAAGCGCGGCATTGATGTCTACCTGCCGATCACCCTGACGCTGGCCATCGCGACAGTGGCGATGGTGACGCTGCTGGGCGTGCTGGCTACCTACCGGGAGCGGGGAGTGCTCCGTCGACTGTCGACCACACCGGTCTCGCCGATGACGCTGCTCGGTGCGCAGTTGGTCGTGAACGCCGGCGCGCTGCTGGTCGGCAGTGGCCTGGCCTGGCTGGTGGCGGCGATCGCCTTCGACGTCGCGCCACCCGAAAACGTGGTCGGCTTCGTGGTGGCGTTCATCCTCGGGTCCTTTGCCATGTGCGCCCTCGCCCTGCTGGTGGTGGCGGTCACGCCGAGCGCCCGGGCGTCGTCGGGGATCGGTTCGTTGTTCTACTACCCGATGATGTTCTTCGCCGGGGTGTGGACGCCGGGACCGCTGATGCCCGACCTGGTACGGAAGATCGGCGACTTCACCCCGCTGGGCGCTGTCTCGCAGGCCCTGCAGGACGCGTGGGTGGGTTCGTGGCCGACGCCGTTGCACCTGATCGTGATGGTGGCGTACACCGTGGTGCTGGGCGGGCTCGCGGCCCGCTACCTCCGCTGGGAGTGATCACCAGTAACGGACGTACCGATGGGAGCCCGGCCGGGCGATCGACCCGGGCCGGGCTCGACCATGATGTCGAGACCCACCGCAGGGCGGCCAAGTACGTGCTGACGTTGATGCGGCTTACCGGTAGTGGTCGGCTATCTGGACAGCAAGTTCGCGGATATGTTCGCGCGCATCGTCTGGGGCGGTGACGGTGATGGCCGTGCCGAACGGAAGTAGCACGCGCAGACCGTCCAGGTCGCGGAGGAAGATCGTGATCGGGAGCCCGCCCGAATTGGACCGGCCAGCGGCGCGGAAGGTCAGGCGGTGGCCGAGGATTCGCTTGGCGCGTTCGAGCAGTGCAGGATCGAGTTCGGCATCGACCTTCAGGCTGTGACTGCCTTCCCACTGCTCGACGAGTTCGGTGGCGGTGGTGGCGAGGTCCGCTCCTGGTCGCAGGCGTCGAGGGCTACGGGATGCACACCAATCGGTGATCCGATCCAGCCGGTAGAGATGTGGATGACCCCGGTGATCGGCGACCAGGTACCAGGTTCCGGCCTTCACGAGCAGTCCGTAGGGGTCGACGTCGAGCCAACGGGCCTTGGCCTGGGTGTCGGTGGAGCTGGCGTAGCAGATTTTCAGCCGCCGTTCTCGACGCAAGTCATCGATCAGCGCGGCCGGTGTCACTCCGCCGGGCCGTTGGGCGTACCAGGGTTTGCTGTCGGTGATGACCACCGCGCTCAACGGCAACTCGCCCGTAGTCGTGCGTCGTGCACTGGATCGAAGTTTCTGCTGAGCACGTTGGTTTTCGCGGTCTACCCCGAGGTCCTTACGTTGCTTTGCGTCGAGGCCGGAGAGTGCGAGTTGGTCGCGGTCGTCGGGCGTCAATCGTGTGGCGTCGATCGCACTTCCTGGTAGGAGCGTGACCCCGCCCCAGCGGCCGCGCTGCACCACGAGGGGGAAGCCAGCCTCCCGCAACCAGTCGAGGTCGCGCAGGACCGTACGCACTGAGACCCCGAGCTGCTCAGCCAGGTAGACGGTGGTCACCGGCCCGTTCGACTGGAGGATCAGGAGAAGGCTGAAGAAGCGGTCGGGACTCATGGGGAAAGTTTCTCAAGAATCATGACGGTTTCAGTCATGTATGCCCGCCACGATGGTGCCGTTACGGAATGAGTCGACATACCGAGAAAGGACGAACCATGTCCCGATCCATTGTGTTCATCGTCTACGTGAATGACGCCCCGGCCGCTGCACGCTTCTATGGCGATCTGCTCCAGATGAAGCCCGACTTCGAGACGCCCGGTTACATCTCCTTCAAGCTCGGGTCGGGGGCTGATTTGGCGCTGTGGGGCGGCCAGTTCGATGGCCTCACCCCAGCGGTCCCGCGAACGAGTGAAGTGTGGCTCGCACTTCCTGGTGGTTCCGACGAGATAGACCAGACGTACCGAGAGTGGCAAGCCAAGGGCGTCAAGGTGCTGCAAGAGCCGGTCGATGCGGTGTTTGGTCGTACCTTCGTTGTCGCCGATCCCGACGGAAACCGCATCCGCGTCGCTCCCCAGGGCTGACGTCGAGAGCAGCGGGGCATCATTGGTCGTCGCGAAGCCGACGAGTACGGATTAGAGCCCACGCTGCTTGCGTATTTTTCAATGGCGGACCACGACGTTGCGGCGTCCTGGTCCGCCATTGTCCCTACCCGGGCGCTACGAGAATGTGCGGTCAGCCTTTTCCTGCGCCGCCGCGAGCACCTGGAGTTCGGGCTCGCGTGCCAGTAGCCGCGCCACCCGGTGACCCCGCTGATGACCGTCTCCCTCGACGCCCTGCCCCGCAGCCTCTACAGCCACGGCAGCGCGATCATGAACACGTTGCAACAGTTGGCCGGAGCAGCCGGCACCGCGCTGCTCATCGCCGCCATGACCATCGGGGCCAAGGGCGCGGCTGCCGCCGAGGGTACGGCCGAAGCCCAGGCGCTCGGCACGCAGGACGCCTTCGTCTTCGGTGGCATCCTGGGGCTCGTCGCCGTGGTGTGCGCACCGATCGTCCGGCGTTTTAGCGTCGCAGACAGTCGTTAGGCGTCCACGTAGAGGCAGAAGGGGTGTCCGGCCGGGTCGAGTAGCACCCGTACGTTGTCCTGAGGCTGGTGATCAGCTTCCCGCGCGCCGAGTTCGAGCGCGTGGGCGACGGCGGCGGTGAGGTCACTGACCTCGAAGTCGAGGTGCAGCATCATCTGCTGGGCGCCCTGAGCCTGCGGCCACACCGGCGGTACGTAGCCGACTGCCGTCTGGAAGGCGAGATAAGCCACTCCCTCGGCTGGTGCGACGACAGCCCAGTCGTCCTCCTCCTTCACCATCCGCCAGCCGAGCAGGCTGGCGTAGAACCGGGCCAACGCCAACCCATTAGGTGCGTCGAGCACCACGCCCCAGTAGTCGCGCCGAGGCTGCCCCGGCGAATCCGTTCCCTCCACCCGTCCACGCATGGCATCACCCTGCCACCTGGCCTGGCCGACAGCGTTGGCGGGCGCTAGGCGATCTGGCGGACGAAGTGGAGCTCCGGTCGGCCTGCGCTGGTCGTCTCGCCGACAGGCAGGAATCCGGTACGGCGGAGCACCTTGAGCGAGGCCGCGTTGTCAGCGTTCGCCGATGCGCGCAGCTGCGTCAACCCGTAGCTGTCAGCGGCAAGTGTGCAGATTTGGCGGACTGCCGCCGTAGCGAGCCCTTGTCCTGCGGCACGCTCTGCGATGCGGTACCCGAGTTCGGCGGAACCATCAACTACGTCCACCAGGTTGACCCGGCCGACGACAGACCCGTCGTCATCCACAAGCAGGTGGAAGTGACAACTGCCGGCGACTTGCTCGGCCAGCAACGAACGATGCCGGGCGTCGAAGTCACTGAAGTAGGCATCGCCCCGGTCCGGAATCGAGGCGGCGAAAAAGGCACGATTCTCCCGCTCGAAGGCGAGCAGGGCTGGGCCGTGGTCGAGGCGAAGACGTTCCAGTGCCGGCACGGGGCAACGGTAGCGGTGTCCTCGGCGGGCGTACACCGGACGGGATGGCGCTCTGGTAAGAGGCCAAGGATCGGGGGACCAGGTGAGAACAGCGGCCTCCCGGGGCGCTATGCCAAGACGGAGCGCCACGACACGCATCCCATCACGTAGTGATCCACCCACCGGAGTGCCAACCGCGCGCCGGCGCCATTCGGAGTTGACTCGGTACCTCCGAATGGCGCCGGCTTTGTGGGGCCGGTTACCCCTTGCCGCTGGTCGAGCTCGGGTGAACTACCTCCACGCTGTACGGGTGGTTAGCCGTCGACGCTGGTCCAGGAATAGCTCGAGCAGCTCGAATTGATCAGGTTGTCGGGCCCGTCGACCAGGCAGATCTTGAGCCCGATTACCTCGCCCGCCGCAACGTTGCTCGGGAAGATGGCGTACGGGTCGTAGATCACCGTGCTGCCCGCGCCAGCACCGTTGTACTTCGTGCCGAGATACTTCCCATGCAGCCATGCCCAGACCTGCACCCCGTGACCGTCCGCCTGGAGATCGCGGATCTGGAGGTAGTCGTCGTTGTTGCCGCCGCCGGGCGCGCCGGGGCCGTAGTCGATGAAGTCGACCGCACCGCCTAGCCTGGTATCCACCGTGTAGACGGTCCAGCTGTCGTCATGCGCAGCCGCCGCTGGGTTCGTGATGGCCACGACTGCGGTCAGTGCGGTTGCCAGTGGCAGTAATACCCGCCTTGTAAGGGCTCGTCTCATGTCCGCCGTCTCCTCTGCTTCGCCTGCTCTGGTCGCTCGGTGTGGTGCCGAGTGCTTCGAGCCTCGCGGCGCGGGCTTGCTAAGACCTTGGACGAACCTTGAACTACATGGTGATGGCGTTCCACGGGCTTCAGAGCCCTTGGGTGGTTCTCGCGCGCCTCAGAGAGCGATGTCGCAGACGCAGACGGCCCTTGAAACTGAGACGAGGGTGACCGTAGAGACGACTCAGGGCCGGTCCCCGGTGGGGCCGACCCTGTCGTTTGTGCTGCTCAGATGAGCGGAGGATACGAGATTCGAACTCGTGAGGGTGTAAACCCAACACGCTTTCCAAGCGTGCGCCCTAGGCCTCTAGGCGAATCCTCCGTGGGACAGGATACAGGCTTCCCGCCGAGTGCCCAGCCCGCCACCCGTGAAGATCGACAAACCGGCGAGGTACACTTGCGCTACCCCCCGTGCGGCGTGCATCTCGTGAACCTCCCCAGGGCCGGAAGGCAGCAAGGATAAGCGAGCTCTGGCGGGTGCACGGGGGGCCTTTGCGTCTCAGCGCCCATCTCCGTAGACGGTCAACCGCTCCGCAACCAGCCACGCCGGACAGGTGTTAATAAGGGGCCCTTCCTCTACAAAAAGCGCTAATAAGGGGCCCTTCCTTGCGGGGGAGAGTGGTCTTCAGCGGCGGGGCAGCGGAGAATGGCCCGGTCGAGAGGAGGCGGACGAGTGGCACTGGCGCTCTACCGCAAGTATCGCCCGCGTACGTTCGCCGAGATCATCGGCCAGGAACACGTCACCGAGCCGCTGTCGCAGGCGCTCCGGAGCGGACGGCTCAACCACGCCTACCTCTTCTCCGGCCCACGTGGCTGCGGCAAGACCTCCAGCGCCCGCATCCTGGCCCGTTCACTCAACTGCGAGAAGGGCCCGACCCCGGAGCCGTGCGGCGTCTGTGACTCCTGCCGGGCACTGGCCGGCGACGGGGCCGGCTCGATCGACGTACTGGAGATCGACGCAGCCAGCCACGGTGGCGTGGACGACGCCCGCGAACTACGGGAGAAGGCGTTCTTCGCGCCGGCCAGCAGCCGCTACAAGATCTACGTAATCGACGAGGCGCACATGGTCTCGTCGGCCGGCTTCAACGCCCTGCTCAAGCTGGTCGAGGAGCCACCGGAGTACGTCAAGTTCATCTTCGCCACCACCGAGCCGGAGAAGGTGCTCGGCACGATCAAGTCGCGGACGCACCACTATCCGTTCCGGCTGATCCCGCCGAGCGTGCTGCGGCCGTACCTCGAACAGCTCTGCGAATCCGAGGGCGTCAAGGTCGAGCCGGCGGTCTTCCCGCTGGTCGTACGGGCCGGTGGCGGCAGTGCCCGGGACAGCCTGTCGGTGCTCGACCAGTTGATCGCCGGGGCGGGACCGGAGGGCGTCAGCTACGCCCGTGCGGTCGCCCTGCTCGGCGTGACCGATTCGAGTCTGATCGACGAGATGTGCGACGCGCTCGCCGTCGGGGACGGCGCGGCCGCCTACCGTACGGTCGATCGGGTCGCCGACGCCGGCCACGATCCACGTCGGTTCGCCTCGGACCTGCTGGAACGGCTACGTGACCTGATCGTCCTGCAACAGGTGCCGGACGCGGCGACCAAGGGCCTGGTGGACGGCCCGGCCGACCAGATCGAGCGGATGTCCTCCCAGGCGGAACGGCTCGGCCCGGCGACGCTGTCCCGGTGCGCCGACATCGTGCACAACGGTCTGGTCGAGATGCGCGGCACCACCGCGCCGCGACTGTTGCTGGAGCTGATCTGCGCCCGCATGCTGCTGCCCGGGGTGGACGACTCCGCCGGCGGGCTGTTGCAACGACTGGAACGCATGGAGCGCCGGCTGACGGTGTCCGGCGCGGATCTGACCCTCGCCGCCCCCGCCCCGAGTGCGGCTCCGGCTCCGGTCGCGGCACCTGCACCCGTCGCGGCCCCGACCCCGGTACGCCCGACCCCCGCCGCTTCGCCCACAGCCTCGGCTGCCGACTCGCCCGCGCCGGCTGCCGCCGGTGCCGCACCGGCCCCGGTCGCCAGCGAACCGCCATCCGTTCAGCGGGTGGTGCCGCCCGAGGCGGTTATGCCCGACCCGGTAACTCCGGAGCCTCCCCGCCCCGATGCGGTGGCCTCGACCGAGCTGGACGCTGTCACGATCCGTCGATCGTGGGGCGAGGTCGTCGGGGCGGTCAACCGCACCAACCGGCGGATTGCCGCGCTGATGCGGGACGCGGTGGTACGTGACCTCGACGGGGACACCCTGGTGTTGACGGTCAAGTCGCAGGTCCTCGCCACGATGCTGTCCCGCGAGGCTGCGGTGCTCACCGCCGCGCTCTACGAGGAGTGGGGCCAGAAGTGGCAGATCCGCTGCGAGGTGGCCGGCGAGCAGCGGGGCGGTGCCTCGGCCGCCGTACCCCGATCGGCGGCACCGGCGAGCCCGTCTGCGCCCGCGCCGGCCCGTAACGACGTACGCCCGGCAGCTGGGCCGGCCCCGACGGGCCCGGCTGGTGACACGGGGTGGCCGGAGCCGGCGCGTCCGGGCGGTGGGGCCGGTACGGCGGCGGCCGATGCCGGAGGTTGGCCGGAGCCGGCGCGGCCCGGTGGTGCCGGGGCGTCCGCCCCGGCGAGCGGCCGACCGGCGAGCCCGGCTGGACCGACCCCGGCCAGCGGTACGGCGAACGGCGCAGTAACCGGTGGCCCGGCGAATGGCGGCCCGACGGCCACCGGAGGTACGGCGAATGGCGGTGCTCCGGTGGGCAAGGGGCTCGCGGCGGCGCGGGCGGCGGCTGCGGGACGCGGCCAGCGCTCCACGGCGGCAGCCGCAGCAACAGCGGCACCGGCAGCAGGTCCCAAGGTCGCCGACCAGGACTGGGCCGGCGAACCACCCTACGACCCCGAGTACGACGGACCAGCCAAGAAGGGGTCAGCGTCTGGCGGGAGCACCGCCACTGCTGCCGTCGCCTACGACGGGTTCGACCCGGGGGACGAGCCGTTGGACGAGATCATCGACGACCAGGTCGTCCGGCAGACCGGCGAGCAGCAGGCGGTCCAGGTACTCCAGCAGGTGTTCCAGGGCGTGGAGCGGATCGATTGACCGGTCGGTAGCGGATCGATTGACCGGCCGGTAGCGGGCCGGTCGAGATGTCGTACGCCCGCGATGACCGCCCAGCCCCGAGCGGCGACTAGGCTGGGCAACGGCCATTGCCGGCCGAGCAGACGAGTGCGAGAAGGAGCCAGCCGTGCGCCCCGGTGGACAGCCCAATATGCAGCAGATGTTGAAGCAGGCGCAGAAGATGCAGCAGCAGATCGCTGCCGCGCAGGCTGAGCTGGCTGCGGCCGAGCTGACCGGCACCGCCGGTGGCGGCCTGGTCACGGTGACCATCTCCGGCGCCGGCGAGATCAAGGCTGTGAAGATCGACCCGAAGGCGGTCGACCCGGAGGACGTGGAGACCCTGGAAGACCTGGTCGTGGCAGCGGTGCACAACGCCAACGAGGCGGTACGCAACCTGACCGAGGAGAAGATGGGCCCGGTCACCGGCGGCATGGGCGGCCTCGGCCTGCCCGGTTTCTGAGTATCGCCGCATGTACGAGGGTGTCATCCAGGACCTGATCGACGAGTTGGGTCGGCTGCCGGGTGTCGGCCCGAAGAGCGCGCAGCGGATCGCCTTCCACATTCTGTCGGCGGACACCACTGACGTGGCCCGGCTGGCGACCGCACTGCGCAAGGTGAAGGAGCTGGTGCGCTTCTGCACCGTCTGCTTCAACGTCGCCGAGTCCGACCAGTGCCGGATCTGCCGCGACCCGCGTCGTACCGACGAGGTGCTGTGCGTGGTCGAGGAGTCGAAGGACGTCGTCGCGATCGAGCGGACCGGTGAGTTCCGGGGCCGCTATCACGTGCTCGGCGGGGCGATCAATCCGCTGGAGGGGATCGGGCCGGACAACCTCCGGGTACGTGAGCTGATGACCCGGCTCAGCGCTGGGACGGTGAAGGAGTTGATCCTTGCCACCGACCCGAACACCGAGGGTGAGGCGACGGCGACGTACCTCGCGTTGATGGTGAAGCCGATGGGCATCTCGGTGACCCGGTTGGCCAGTGGTCTGCCGGTCGGTGGCGACTTGGAGTACGCCGACGAGATCACTCTCGGTCGCGCCTTCGAGGGTCGTCGAGCGATCTGATCCATCTGACTGTGTCTATTGCAGTCTGTCCCTCTGTCTCACCTGTTGGGCCATGTGACCCATCTGTCAGGCGTTCGGAAGGTGCTAGTCGGTGGCTGTTCTCGCAGCCATCGACAACCCCGGCCCGCTGTGTGACTTGATCAAGGTAAATCCCGCCCCACCTGGGCGTTCTCTCCATCTGCGGTTATGACAGATCGTTGTCGAGTCGATACCGACCCCGTTGCATCTTCGTTGCTAGGTGTCGGCTTGATAGAGATTCGCGAACGACCGTTCCGTTTCGGTGCCTGTGACCACTAGCGTGCCGCTCACGGACCGTGCCAAGAAGCCGGCGTTGGTCAACGCGCATGACAGAGGTGAGAGATGCAGGCAAGAAGGCTCAAAACGGCGGTTGCCGTCGCGGCCGTTGCCGTCCTGGCAGCCGGTGCGGCCGGCTGTGCGGAAAGTGGTCGGGACAACGACAGTGGTGGGGCCAAGGCGGGGGGCACCTTCATCTTCGCGGGTACTGGTGACCCCAAGAACTTTGATCCGATCTTCAATGACGATGGCGAGTCGCTTCGGCCGATCCGGCAGATGTACGAGACGCTCGTGTCGCACAAGGCGGGCACGGCCGACCTCGAAGGTGGCCTGGCGGAGAGCTGGGAGCACGACCCGACCGGCAAGATCTGGACCTTCAAGCTCCGTAAGGGTGTGAAGTTCCACGACGGTACGCCGTTCAACGCCGCCGCGGTCTGCTTCAACTTCGACCGTTGGTACAACATGAAGGGCGCCGCCGCCCAGAGCCAGATGATCTACTACGGCGACGTCTTCGGCGGGTTCGCCAAGAACGAGGTGGAGACCGCCGGCCAGCCGGTCTACAACAAGTGCGAGGCCAAGGACGACGGCACCGCCGTCATCACCATGAACCAGTACAAGGGTGCCTTCCCGGGTGCCTTCGCGCTGACCGCGCTCTCCATCTCCAGCCCCGACGCCCTGAAGAAGCATGACGCCGACAAGGTCGTCCAGAACGGCGACTCGTTCGAGTACAGCGCGTACGCCAACGAGCACCCGGTCGGCACCGGCCCGTTCACCTTCGGCGGCTGGGACAAGGCCAAGAACGAGATCGTCCTGAACCGGAACGCCGACTACTGGGGCGAGAAGGCCAAGGTCGACAAGGTCATCATCAAGATCATCAAGGATGAGAGCACCCGGAAGCAGGAGCTGCGGGCGGGCACCGTCCACGCCATCGACTTCCCGGCGCCGGCCGACCGCAAGGCGCTGGCTGACGAGGGCTACCAGGTCCTCAACCGGCCCTCCTTCAACATTCTCTACCTGGGCATCAACCAGAAGAACCCGAAGCTGAAGGACCTGCGGGTGCGGCAGGCGATCGCCTACGCGCTCAACCGCCAGCAGCTGGTGCAGACCAAGGCCCCGGGCGGCTCCAGCGTGGCCGACCAGTTCATGCCGGACACCGTCCTCGGCTACGCGCCGGACGTGCAGAAGTACGAGCACAACCCCGACAAGGCCAAGCAGTTGCTCAAGGAGGCCGGTGCCGAGGGGCTGACGCTCAACTTCTACTACCCGCCGGACGTCACCCGGCCGTACATGCCGAACCCGCAGGAGATCTTCACCGTCCTCGCCAACGACCTGCAGGCCGTCGGCATCAAGGTCAACGGTGTTCCCCGGCCGTGGAACGGTGGCTTCAAGGACGACGTCCAGCAGTTCGGCAAGCATGACCTGCACATCCTGGGCTGGACCGGCGACTACAACGACCCGGGCAACTTCGTCGGCACGTTCTTCGGCCGCGGCAAGATCGAGTTCGGCGACCAGTCGATGACCGAGATGTTCGACGCCATCGCCAAGGCCGACGCGACCGTCGACGAGGCCGCCAAGAAGGCCGCCTGGGAGCAGGTCAACCGGGACATCGCCGCGAAGTGGCTGCCGGCCGTCCCGGTCTGGCACGCCCCGCCCGCGATCGTGGTCACCAAGGACGTCAAGGGTCTGGTTGCCAGCCCGCTGACCGCCGAGGTGTTCGACACGGTCACCGTTCCGGCGAAGTAACCAGCGGCCAGTCACCGCGAAGGAAGTGGCCCGGGTCGGGTGTGCAACCCGGCCCGGGCCTCCTCTTCGGGCACTCAAGAATCCTGGTGTGAAAGATGTTGCGAGTCATAGTTCGCCGTCTGTTACAGATGGTGGTGACCCTGATCGCGCTATCCGCGCTGATCTTCATTTGGCTTCGGAGTCTTCCGGGCGGCCCCGTCGACGCGCTGCTCGGTGAGCGGGCCACCCCTGAGCGGCGGGCGCTGCTGACCAAGGCGCTCGGCTACGACCAGCCGATCTGGGTCCAGTACGGCCGGTTCATGAAGAGACTGGTCACCGGAGACTTCGGTAACTCGATCCGGACCGGCGAGCCGGTGACGGAGGTCATCGGACGGGCGTTCCCGGCGACCATCGAACTGGCCCTGGCCGCCATGCTCATCGCAGTTGGCCTGGGAATCCCGTTGGGCTATCTCGCCGCCCGGTACCGGGGCCGGCTCCTGGACAACCTGACGATCGCCGGCACGCTGCTCGGTATCTCCATCCCGATCTTCTTCCTGGGCTACCTGCTCAAGGACGTCTTCACCCAGGACATCCACTGGTTCCCGCCGTCCGGCCGGATGACCACCGGCATCGACAACACACAGGTCACCGGCTTCTTCGTACTCGACGGGTTACTAACTCGAGAGTGGGACGCCGCCGCCGACGCGTTGTGGCACCTGATGCTGCCGGCGATTACGCTGGCCACCATTCCGCTGGCGGTCATCGTGCGGATCACCCGGGCCAGCGTGCTCGACGTACTCAACGAGGACTACGTACGCACCGCCGAGGCCAAGGGCCTGCGGCACCGTACGATCCGGGGTCGGCACATCCTGCGTAACGCCCTGCTGCCCGTGGTGACCGCGATCGGTCTCCAGACCGGTGCGCTCCTGGCCGGCGCGGTGCTGACCGAAAAGGTCTACAACTGGGGCGGGCTGGGCACTTTGATCACCGACTCGATCACCGGTAGCCGCGACTACCCGATCCTCCAGGCGATCATCCTGCTCGCGGCGCTGGTCTTCGTGGCGATCAACATGCTGGTCGACCTCTCCTATGCGGTCATCGATCCCCGGGTGCGTGTGCGATGAGCGAACGCAGTGAGCAGGTTGTGAAGCAGAACCGTGGCGGTATCGCCACGCTGGGCGAGGCGAAGAAGGCTCGGCTGGACGCGTTGGCCAAGTCGACCGCCGACGCGGGCGGCGTCAGCCTGTTCCGCGACGCATTTCGTCGACTGCGGCGCAACCCGGTGGCCATTGTCGGGGCGGTGATCGTCGGCCTCTTCATCCTGGTGGCGATCTTCGCGCCGCTGATCGCCCCGCACGACCCGGTCGAGCGGTTTCCCGAGCTGACCAAGGACCTGCGGGTCGACAACATTCCTGGTGCTCAGGAGGGGTTCCCGCTCGGCTCGGACCCGATGGGGCGGGACTTCGCCTCCCGGATGATCCACGGCGCGCAGCAGACCCTCTTCGTCGGTGTGCTGGCCACGCTGATCGGGCTCGGGATCGGCGTACTGCTGGGTGCCCTCGCCGGTGCGCTCGGCGGCTGGGTCGACGTGGTCCTGATGCGACTGACCGACGTCATGCTGGCCCTGCCCGGCCTGCTGCTGGCCATCACCCTGGTCGCCGTGGCCAGCAAGTCCAGCCAGTGGACGGTCATCTTCGCGGTCGCCATCGTCAACGTACCGATCTTCGCCCGGCTGCTGCGCGGCGCGATGCTCGCGCAACGCGAGAGCGATCACGTGCTCGCGGCCCGCGCGCTCGGCGTACGGCAGCGGTCCATCGTGCTGCGGCACATGCTGCCCAACTCGTTGACCGCAGTGATCGTGCAGGCCACCCTCACCTTCGCGGTGGCAATCCTGGAGGCGGCCTCGCTCTCCTTCCTGGGGCTGGGCGACCCGGACATCAACCGGGCCGAGTGGGGCCTGATGCTCGGCGTCGACGGCCAGCGCTACTTCGAGGTACGACCTGAGCTGGCGTACTTCCCGGCGATTGCGATCATCATCGTGGCGCTCGGCTTCACGCTGCTCGGTGAGACCATGCGCGATGCCATCGACCCGAAGAACCGGCGGTGATCGTGCCATGAATGCGAGCATTGCGCGCGACTACGGCAGGTACGAGGGAGTTGTCAGATGAGCCTGCTCGACGTACGGGATCTCAGCGTCGTCTTCACCCGACGCGGAGCATCCTCCTTCACCGCCGTGGACGGTGTCAGTTTCACTGTGGAGCCGGGGCAGACCGTTGGTCTGGTCGGCGAATCGGGCTGCGGCAAGAGCGTCACCAGCCTGGCGATCATGGGCTTGTTGCCCAAGCGAGGCAACAAGATCGGCGGCGAGGTGCTGTTCGACGGAGTCGACCTGCTCAAGCTGCGCCCGGACGCCATGCAGGACCGGCGGGGCCGGGAGATCGGCATGATCTTCCAGGACCCGCTCTCCTCGCTGAACCCGGTCATTCCGATCGGTGTGCAGGTGGCGGAGGTCCTCGAACGGCACCAGGGCCGGGACCGCAAGCAGGCGCTACGGGAGGCCCGGGACCTGCTCGACGCGGTCGGCATCCCGGACCCGACCCGGCGACTGGACGAATATCCCCACCAGATCTCCGGCGGCATGCGCCAGCGGGCGCTCATCGCGATCGCGCTGGCCTGCAAGCCGCGACTGTTGATCGCCGACGAGCCCACCACGGCGCTCGACGTCACCATCCAGGCGCAGATCCTGACGCTGCTCAAGGAACTGGTCGACGAGACCGGCACCGCCCTGATCATGATTACTCACGATCTGGGAGTGGTCGCCGGGCTCTGTGACACGGTCAACGTGCTCTACGGCGGCAAGGTGGTGGAGACGGCACCTCGGCACGAACTGTTCGCCCGGCCTCGGCATCCGTACACCCATGGGTTGTTGAACTCGGTGCCGCGGCTGGACTCGCCCCGGGGCGAGCGGCTGCACACCATCCGTGGATCGGTCGCCGACAACGTCCCCTGGTCGGAGGCGTGTGCGTTCGCGCCCCGCTGCGACCGGGTGGTCGACGCCTGCGTGGGTGGTACGCCAGAGCTGGAGCCGACCGCCCGGGGTGGCCAGTTCCGCTGCAACAACCCGGTCCGCCAGGAGGTGGCAGCATGAGCGAGCCGAGTGGTGACACGCCGCTGATCGAGATTCGCGATCTGAAGGTGCACTTTCCGATCAAGAGCGGTATGCTCTTCGACCGGACTATCGGCTACGTCTACGCGGTCGACGGGGTCTCCCTCTCCATCCGGGCCGGTGAGACGTACGGGCTGGTCGGCGAGTCGGGCTGCGGCAAGTCGACGCTGGGCCGGGGGTTGTTGCGGCTGGTCGAGCCGACCGACGGCGAGATCATCTTCGACGGTACCGATGTGCGCGCGCTCAAGGGCGAGGAGATGCGCCTGGCCCGACGGCGGATGCAGATGATCTTCCAGGATCCGCTGTCCAGCCTCGACCCGCGTCAGTCGGTGCAGTCCCTGCTGGTCGAAGGGCTCAAGGCACACGGGCTCGCCGGGGACAAGGCGGAGACGGCGAAGCGGCTGCGGGAAGCCCTCGACTCGGTGGGGCTTCCGGCCTCGGCGCTGAGTAAGTATCCGCACGAGTTCTCCGGCGGCCAGCGGCAACGAATCGGCATCGCCCGGGCACTGGCCCTCGGGCCGGACCTGATCGTCGCCGACGAACCGGTCTCCGCGCTCGATGTGTCGATCCAGGCCCAGGTGCTCAACCTGATGGAGGACCTTCAGGCAGAGCACGGGCTGACGTACCTGATCATCGCCCACGACCTGGCGGTGGTACGGCACATCGCCGACACGGTCGGGGTGATGTACCTCGGCGGCCTGGTGGAGGAGGCGTCCAGCGACGACCTGTACCGGGCGCCGATGCACCCGTACACGAAGGCGCTGATGTCGGCGGTGCCGGTGCCGGACCCGCTGGTCGAGGACCGTCGGGAACGGATCCTGCTCGCCGGTGACCTGCCCTCGCCGGCCAACCCGCCGTCGGGCTGCCGGTTCCACACCCGCTGCCCATGGGCCCAGCCGACGAGGTGTGCCGATGAACGGCCAGCGTTGCGGGAGTTGGCGACCGGGCACCGGGTGGCCTGCCACTTTGCCGAGGAGATCGCCGCCGGCAAGCTGCGGGCGCACGAGGTGGAACCGGAGCTGGTCCGGCCCAGTGACTCGGCCGCACCAGGTGATCCGGGTGAGCTGATCCCGACGCCGTGACGCCATAGGTGTTAGGAAGGGCCCCTTCTTATGCAAAAAGCGATAAGAAGGGGCCCTTCCTAACACCTCAGCCCTTGGGGCGGTCGAGGAGACCGACGGCGATCGTGTGCACCGCGTCGAGACTGGCCGGGTCGGCCAGCGGGGCCCGACCGCCGGTCACCACGTACCATTCGTCAGCGTCCTTGTACTGGATGTGCAGGGTGACCTGACCTGCTTCGTACTCGGTGCGCAGGGTCAGGTCACCGGTGATCACGCCCACCTCGTCGGTCATCACCCCGCCGGGGCCGGCGGTGATGTCTGCGGTACGGCTGACCGGGGCGTTCTTGTCGCCTCCGGCGGGTGTTGGGGGTTGACTCATCGACATGTCCCCAGCATGTCGGAGAGGGTGGCCTTCTCGTCGGCCGTAACGGAAAGTTTCCAGTGGTGCTTGACCGTGATCCAATTCTCGGCGTATTTGCACCAGTGTTCCCGATTCGCCGGTTTCCACTGGGTCGGGTTCTGGTCACCTTTGGCCCGGTTTGAGGAGGCGGAGACCGCCAGTAGCTGCGGTCGGGTCAGATCGTTGGCGAAGTCGCCCCGCTTCGTGTCATCCCACTCGTCTGCGCCGGAGCGCCAGGCGTTGGCCAGCGGTACGGTGTGATCAATGTCCACATCGGACGGATCGGTGAAGCTGGCGTTGTCGTACACGCTGTTCCACCGGCCGCCGACGACGTTACAGCCGGAGAGCTTGATGTCGGTGCCGTCCCGCTCAAGCACGCTGTCGCGGACGTCGCAGTTCTTACCGGTCTTGCGCCAATGCGGAAACTTCTTCCGGCTGTAGCCGCTCATCGTGCCCTCTTTGGCCACCTTGAGCTGGGCGAGTTGCGCGGTGGCGTCCCCGCCGCCGCTGGACGGGCTGGCAGGTCCGGACGGCTCCTCGTCCGAGACGGCGCAACCGGCGACCCCGCCGAGCGCGACCGCCGTCATGAGCGCGGCCACCGTCGTGCGCCAAGATCTTGATTTGGTACGAGAGAACGGCACCCATCCAGCTTGCGCGGTTTTCGCCCGGAGGCACAGCATCTCCGCGCGGGTTTTGGCAATTCGTGTGATTAGCCACGTCCCGAGGGGCAGATTGGCAGACATGAACCAGCCCGCCGCGCCGCTGCGCCTGCACGGGCCGGCGGGGCGGGGGACGCTGCTCGCCACGATCCTCGCCTCCGGCATGGTCTTCCTGGACAGTACGGTGGTCAACGTCGCGCTCCCGCATCTGGGTGCCGACCTGCACAGTGACACGGCCGGCCTACAGTGGACGGTCAATGGCTTCCTGCTTACCCTGGCCGCCTTCGTTCTACTCGGCGGTGGCCTGGGGGACCGGTTCGGTCGCCGGCGGATCTTCCTGCTCGGCGTACTGGGGTTCACCGGCGCCTCGGTGCTGTGCGGGGTCGCCCCGACCATCGAGTGGCTGATCATCGCCCGGGTTCTTCAGGGTATCGGCGGTGCGCTGCTCACCCCCGGCTCGCTCGCACTGCTCCAGGCGAGCTTCCACCCGGACGACCGGGGCCGGGCGATCGGGGCATGGTCCGGGCTCGCCAGCGTGTCGACCGCCCTCGGCCCGTTCGTTGCGGGCTGGTTGATCGACACCCTTTCCTGGCGCTGGATCTTCCTGATGAACGTGCCGCTCGCGCTGGTCGTGCTGGTCGCGGCACTGCGCTGGATACCGGAGAGCCGCGATCCGGGTGCCGGCCACACAACCGGAGCGGAGGCGGGCGGACACCACCGGCAGGCTCGGCGCGACCGGCAGGATCGACACGAGCGGAGAGACCGGCGGCACCGGTTCGACCTGGCTGGGGCACTGCTCGGCGCGCTGGGCCTGGCCGGGGTGACGTACGCGTTGATCGAGGCCCGGCAGTACGGCGGCGGATCGGTTCCGGTGCTGGCGGCGGCCCTGGTCGGGGTGGTCGCCTCGGTGGCGTTCGTCCTGGTCGAGCGGCGACGGGGCGGTACGGCGATGCTGCCACCCGAGCTGTTCCGCAGTCGGCTCTTCTCCGTACTCAACGGCTACACGGTGGCCGTCTACGCGGCACTGAGCGGCCTGACCTTCTTCCTGGCCCTGCAACTACAGACCGTCTCCGGCTACTCGGCGCTGGCGACCGGGTTGGCGACCCTGCCGATGACGATCCTGCTCCTGGTCGGCTCGCCCCGGGCGGGGGCGCTGGCCACCCGGATCGGTCCGCGTCTGCCGCTGACCGTGGGCCCGCTGGTGGCCGCCGTCGGGTTTCTGCTGCTGCGCGGGATCGACGCACACGCACCGTACTGGACCGAGGTGTTTCCCGGGGTGGCGTTGTTCGGACTCGGGATGACCCTGGTGGTCGCCCCGCTGACCGCGTCGGTGCTGGGCGCGGTGGCGGACCGGTTCGCCGGGGTGGCCAGCGGCACCAACAATGCCGCATCCCGGGCTGGTGGGCTGCTCGCCGTGGCGGCGTTACCGCTGCTGGTCGGCCTCTCCGAGCACGGTTACGGCGTACCCGCCGAGTTCACGGCGGCCTTTCGGGCGGCGATGTACTGGTGTGCCGGCCTGATGCTGGTCGGCGCGGTCCTGGCGGCCTTGCTGGTCCACGGCCCGACCCGCGAGGCGGGGCGATGAGCGTGCGTAGGGACGAACGTGGGCGGTGCCGGCGTCGTGCCGACACCACCCACGGCAGACGTCAGCCGCGTACCCGGTTCACCGCGCTGGTCACCGCACGGATCGAGGCGGTGACGATGTTGGCGTCCAGCCCGACCCCCCAGACGGTACGACCGTCGACCTCACACTCGACGTACGCCGCAGCTCGGGCGTCACCGCCGGAGGACATGGCGTGCTCGGCGTAGTCGAGCACCCGTACCTGGATGCCCAGGGTGTGCAGGGTGTTGACGTACGCGTCGATCGGACCGTTACCGACCGCGGAGAGCGACCGGCGCTCCCCGGCGAAGTCCAGCTCGGCGCTGATCTCGACCTTGTCCTCGACGGTGGCGGTGGTGTAGCCCACCAGCGAGACCTTCGGGTCCGCCTGGTGGTCGACCAGGTACTCGCCAGCGAAGATGTCCCACATCCGACCCGGATCCACCTCGCCGCCGTCGGCGTCGGTGCGCTGCTGCACCACGCCGGAGAACTCGATCTGGAGCCGTCGGGGCAGGTCCAGCTGGTGCTCCGCCTTCATGATGTACGCGACGCCGCCCTTGCCGGACTGCGAGTTGACCCGGATGACCGCCTCGTACGTCCGGCCCAGGTCCTTCGGGTCGATCGGCAGGTACGGCACCTCCCAGGCGTACTCGTCGACCGGCACTCCGGCGGCGGCCGCGTCGGCGGTCAGCGCGTCGAAGCCCTTCTTGATGGCGTCCTGGTGCGAGCCGGAGAAGGCGGTGAAGACCAGGTCACCCGCGTACGGGTGGCGCTCGTGCACCGGCAGTTGGTTGCAGTATTCGACGGTCCGCCGGATCTCGTCGATGCCGGAGAAGTCGATCTGCGGGTCGATCCCGTGCGAGAAGAGGTTCATGCCCAGCGTGACCAGGTCGACGTTGCCGGTGCGTTCACCGTTGCCGAACAGGCAGCCCTCGATCCGGTCGGCACCGGCCAGCAGGCCCAGTTCGGCGGCGGCGACGCCGGTGCCCCGGTCGTTGTGCGGGTGCAGCGACAGGATGATGCTGTCCCGTCGGGGCAACCGCCGGTTCATCCACTCGATCGAGTCGGCGTAGACGTTGGGCATCGCCATCTCGACGGTCGCCGGCAGGTTGATGATCAGTGGGCGGTCCGGGGTCGGGGCGATCACGTCGATCACCGCCGAGCAGACCTCCAGCGCGTAGTCCAGCTCGGTCCCGGTGTACGACTCGGGCGAGTACTCGTAGTAGATGTCGGTGTCCGGGGTGTGGATCTCGGCGTACTTCTGGCACAGCCGGGCACCCTGGGTGGCGATGTCGGTGATGCCGTCCTTCTCCAACCCGAAGACCACTCGACGTTGCAGGGTCGAGGTCGAGTTGTAGAAGTGCACGATCGCCCGCTTGGCACCCCGGAGCGACTCGAACGTCCGCTCGATCAGGTGCTCCCGGCACTGGGTGAGCACCTGGATGGTGACGTCGTCGGGGATCAGGTCCTGCTCGATCAGCTGACGGACGAAGTCGAAGTCGGTCTGACTGGCCGAGGGGAAGCCGACCTCGATCTCCTTGTAGCCCATCCGGACCAGCAGCTGGAACATCCGCCGCTTGCGCTCGGGGGACATCGGGTCGATCAGGGCCTGGTTACCGTCGCGCAGATCGACCGCGCACCAGCGGGGGGCGGCTTCGACCTGCCGGCTCGGCCACTGCCGGTCCGGCAGGTCGACCGGGAACTGCCGGTGGTAGGGCTGGTAGCGCTGGTAGGGCATCTGGCTGGACCGCTGCGTAGCGATGGGATCTGTGCCGGTGGGCGTGGTGGGCTCAGTGCCGGTGGAGGCGGCTGGGTGCGCCATGGGGAGATCTCCCGTGGTCATGTGGGTGAGCGTTGAACGGCGTCGCTGCCGAGAAGGTGCATCTGGTGGTCGTACGGAGGTCGACCGGTGTGTGCTGGACGGCGCGCGTCAACTCCGCGACGAGGTGCCGGCCGGATGGGCCTCGTCGCGGCACAGAAGGAGGAGCGCCTGCCACATGACAATGGTGACCCTAGGTGGTTACGACAAGATCTGGAAAATCCCGTCCAGTAAGTGGGATTGCGCTACAGCGAGTGTGCCGTATCGGGGGAATTGTGAGCGAGTCGGACATGCCAATTGTGGCTAACTGCACTCGTACCGGGACGGAGCTGATGCTGGGGCGGTCAGCCAGCGGGCGTGGGTGACACCTCCGCCGAAGCCGACGGCGTCGGCGGTGCGGTCATCCCCAGCGGTTCCCCGTCGACCACCGGTCCGGGCAGCGTGACCGTTGGCGGGGCCGGGCTCGGCGTACCGGCCAGGACAAGGGTGCCGAACGCCACGCGGACCCCGGTCAGCGTGCCGTCGGCGTCGTAGCAGTAGATGCCGACATCCAGCGGTGCGGCGAGCGACGCGGAGGTCGAGTCGACCGAGAAACAGGTGCCCCGGGTGCCGGGTAGCGGTCGACTGGTCGAAACGGCCAATGGTGCCTGCCGGTCGATCAGCACGCTGCGCCAGTCGGTGAACAGATGCTGCACGCGCGGATCGATCTTGCTGGCGATCCGGCCGTTCGGCGGGGCGACCCGGACACAGGTGGTCGGCTCCGGCCGCTGCGGCGACTGAAGGGCGCACTGGAAGATGCCCGAGGCGGTCTGGACGATCGAGATGTCGGCGGTGCCACCGAGCGCGCCACCCGGAATGTCGACCCGCCAGGTGCGATCCGCAGCGTGGGTGACGACCACCGTACGGTTCGGTCGCTCGGCGACGGTCATCGTGTAGGAGGCCACCAGGTGGCGGTCCGCAGCCGCCGCTGCCAGAGCGGCGAGCTGCGCCCGCGCCTCGTTGGCCGGGGCCGAAGCGGCGTCGCTGGTGGTCGTCGGTGCGGGCGGCGGTTCGTCTGCCGTACAACCGCCCAACAGGACCGGTAGGCCGAGCGCGACAGCGCCGAGGAGGTGCCGGACGCGGCTGGCGAAGTGGGCACGAGGGGCAGCAAACAGCACACCACGGCGAGTGGGGGAGGAAAGGGCGGCACCGGGACGCACCCCGCCATTGTCCGGGTGATCGCGCCTCGCTGTACGGCTACCCACCCTGTCGTGGCTCGGCGTGTCGTTGTTTGGCTCAGGCCGGATGGTGGGATCACAGACTCCGGTGCCGAGACCCGCCCGATACCCTGAGGAGGTCTCATACGGCGCCGCCGGCTACAGACCGGCGGCGTTGGCACGCTCAGAACCGTCGGAGGGAGTGGCCGGTCGTGGCACTGGTGGTGCAGAAGTACGGCGGTTCCTCAGTCGCCGATGCCGAGCGGATCAAACGGGTGGCCGAGCGGATCGTGTCGGCCCGCAAGGGCGGCGACGACGTGGTTGTCGTGGTCTCCGCGATGGGCGACACCACCGACGAACTGCTCGACCTGGCACATCAGGTCAGTCCGTTGCCGGCCGGGCGGGAACTGGACATGCTGCTCACCGCCGGAGAGCGGATCTCGATGGCGCTGCTTGCCATGGCGATCCACAACCTCGGTTACGAGGCGCGGTCCTACACCGGTTCCCAGGCCGGGGTGCTGACCACCTCGGTGCACGGCAGGGCCCGGATCATCGACGTCACTCCCGGCCGGTTGCAGAGCGCCCTCGACGAGGGGGCGGTGGCGATCGTCGCCGGTTTCCAGGGCGTCTCGCAGGACACCAAGGACATCACCACCCTGGGTCGGGGCGGCTCCGACACCACCGCGGTGGCGCTGGCGGCGGCGTTGAACGCCGACGTCTGCGAGATCTACACCGACGTGGACGGGGTCTTCACCGCCGATCCCCGAATCGTCCCCAACGCACGTCACATCAAGCAGATCACGTACGAAGAGATGCTGGAGTTGGCCGCCTGTGGCGCGAAGGTGCTGCACTTGCGCAGCGTCGAGTACGCGCGGCGAGCCGGGTTGCCGATTCACGTGCGCTCGTCATACTCGACCAACACCGGCACCATGGTCACCGGATCGATGGAGGACCTTCCCGTGGAGCAAGCACTGATCACCGGGGTCGCCCACGACCGGAGCGAGGCGAAGATCACTATCGTCGGCGTTCCGGACGAGCCGGGGGCTGCCGCGCGGATCTTCGAGACGGTAGCGGGCGCTGAGATCAACCTCGACATGATCGTGCAGAACGTGTCGACCGGGGTGCCCGCCCCGCAGAGCGCTGGTCGTACCGACATCTCCTTCACGCTGCCTCAGGGCGACGGGCCGACCGCGATGGCGGCGCTGAGCAAGATCCAGAAGGATGTCGGCTTCGTCGGCCTGCTCTTCGACGACCACGTTGGCAAGGTCTCGCTGGTGGGGGCCGGGATGCGGTCCCACCCGGGCGTGGCGGCCAAGTTCTTCGCCGCGCTCGCTGATGCCGGCGTCAACATCGAAATGATCTCCACTTCCGAGATCCGGGTCTCGGTGGTGTGCCGGGACACCGACCTCGACCTGGCAGTCCGGTCCATCCACGAGGCATTCGACCTCGGTGGTGAAGACGAAGCCGTGGTCTACGGCGGAACCGGGAGGTAGCTCCCCATGGCCAAGCCCACCCTCGCCGTTGTCGGAGCGACCGGTGCCGTCGGCACCGTCATGTGCGAACTGCTCTCCGCCCGCAAGAACGTCTGGGGTGAGATCCGGCTACTGGCCTCGGCCCGCTCAGCGGGTCGAAAGGTGCGCTGCCGGGGCGAGGAGCTGACCGTCCAGGAGCTGACCGCAGAGGCGTTCGACGGCGTCGACGTGGCCATGTTCGACGTGCCCGACGAGGTCTCCGCGCAGTGGGCGCCGGTGGCGGTGGCGCGCGGTGCCGTGGTGGTCGACAACTCCGGCGCGTTCCGACTGGACCGGGACGTGCCGCTGGTCGTACCCGAGATCAATCCGGAGCAGGTCCGTAACCGCTCCCGGGGGATCATCGCCAACGCCAACTGCACCACCCTCGCCATGATCGTGGCGGTTGCCCCGCTACACCGCGAGTACGGCCTGCGTGAGCTGGTCCTCGCCTCCTACCAGGCCGTCTCCGGGGCCGGTCAGATCGGCGTCGACACCCTGCACGACCAACTCTCGAAGATTGCCGGCGACCGGGTGCTCGGCTCCCGGCCGGGCAACGTACGGCAGGCCGTCGGTGACGACCTCGGGCCGTTCCCCGCACCGATGGCGCTCAACGTGGTTCCCTGGGCTGGTTCGCTCGCTGACGGCGGCTGGTCGTCGGAGGAGCTGAAACTGCGCAACGAGTCGCGCAAGATCCTCGGTCTGCCGGATCTCAAGGTCTCCGCCACCTGTGTACGGGTGCCGGTGGTCACCGCCCACTCGGTGGCCGTACACGCCGTCTTCGGGGCCGAGGTGGACGCCGAAGGCGCCCGGGAGGCGCTGCGAAACGCCCCCGGCGTGATCCTGGTGGACGACCCAGCGGCCGGTGAGTTTCCGATGCCGATCGACGCGGTGGGCACCGACCCGTCGTGGGTCGGGCGGATCCGGCGGTCGGTCGACGACCCGAGGGCGCTCGACTTCTTCGTCACGGGTGACAACCTGCGCAAGGGGGCGGCCCTGAATACCGCCCAGATCGCCGAACTGCTCGCCGCCGAGTTCTCGGCCCGCTGACCCCGGCGACAGTGCACCCAGCGACGGCGCACCCGGTTGCCGATCAGACTGGGCCGGCTGGCCGCTGGCCGCTGGCCGCTGGCGGCTGGTTGCTGGCCGCTGGCGGCTGGTTGCTTGCCGGTTGCCGGTCAGGCTGGGGCTAGGCGGACGCCGTCGCGGCCCTCCCGCTTGACGCCGTAGAGCGCCTCGTCCGCCCGACGCAGCGTCAGTTCGGGTGGCTCCCCGTCGTGCCGTAGCGCGACCCCGACACTGATCGTCCGGTCTATCCGTCGAGCCGCCTCGGCCAGCCGCTCGGCGATGCCCACCGCCTCCTCCGGGCGGGCCACCTCGATGACGGCGACGAACTCGTCCCCGCCGATCCGGTACAGCTCGTCGCCCTGACGTAGCGCGGCCTCCAACGCTCGGGCGAGATCCACCAGCACCTGGTCGCCGACCTGGTGTCCGTACGTGTCGTTGATGACCTTGAAGTCGTCGACGTCGATGGCGAGCAGCGCGGTACGCCCCGGCGTGGCGGCGGCGATCCGCTCCCCGAACGGCCCATGGTGTCGGAGCCCGGTCAACGGGTCGGAGGTGGCCAGTTCGTGCAGCTTCGCCAAACTGCTCAGCCGATCCAGACAGGCCCAGACCTGGGCAGCGAGTAGTTCGACCAGCCCGAGTGTGCTCGACTCCGGGCTGACCTGCCGCTCGTCTGCCACCAGCAACACCCCGCCGGTCTCCGGCTTCCCGAACGGGACGATGATCAACGTGCCGACTCCGGCCGCGATCAGCGGCGCGTACCCGGCTTCGGCAGCCGGCAGCGGTGGTGCCGCGTAGTCGGCACCAGCTCCCGACGGCGGCGCGTCGCCAATGGTGCACGCGGCACCGTACCGGTGGGCCCAGGAATGGATGCGCTCCAACGCCGGCTGGCCGGCCTCGGCCAGCCCCGCACGGACCCGGGCCTCCAGTACGCCCAGCGGGATGGTCGCCGGACCGACCCACAGCCCCTGGGTACGGGTCAGCACGAGGATCGCTGCGGAGAATCCGGCGATGTCGCGGGCGGCCTCGGTGGTGGCAATCGCCAACTCCCGCTCGGTGACCGCCGTGGTCAGCGCGGTGCTGTGCCGCAGCGTCCGCTCGCTGCGACTCTCCACCGGAGCGCCCCCGAGCTGCTCGATGCGTACGCCGAGGGTGGTGGCGATCCGTTCGACGCTGTCCGGCCACTGATCGAGGTCGACCGGGCTGCTCCACACCAGGTCCAGCACCCCGATCGGGCAACCTGCGGAGTCCCGGATCGGGGCGCACAGTTGTGCCGTGGCGCCGGGTGGCAGCAGAAGATGATCGGAATCATCGGGCTCGGGAAAGACGGTCTCAGTCTTGCCCGAGACGTAGACCCGGCCCACCGCACCGATTCCCGGGGCGACACCGGACGGAACCTGCCACGCGCCGGTGGCGGAGACACACCGGAGCTGGTCGCGCACTAGCAGCAGCACGGAGATCCGGGCAGGCGTACGCTGACCGAGGGCGGCCACCGTTGCCTGGCATGCCGCCAGCACACTCGTCGCCCGGGAAAGACGGGCCACGACATCGCGGATGATTCGTTCGTGATCTAGGCGCACATTGGGCGTTTCGGGGTGAGGGGCAGAGGGGTCGCCCGGCGGGCCGGGCGGAGTTGCCCCAGCTTACTCAGCGTGCTGCGGTTTTGCCGATCGCCTGATGGGCGAGATGCTCCGGACCCACCGATTCACGGTTCGCAGGACGTGCAGAATCGGGCCGTCGGCTGCCGGGCCAGGCGCTCGATCGGGATCTCCATACGACACCGCTCGCAGCAGCCGTAGCCGTCATGATCCAGATAGTGCAGGGCTCGGGCGATGTCGCCCAACGCCTGTCGGGACGCGGCGGTCAACGCGGCAGCGGTGTCGACGTCGCCGCCCTGGCAGCGGCTGTTGCCGGCCTGCCGGCCGAGCAGCTCCAACTGGGTGCTGTGGCGTTCGTACTGCTCCTCCAACACCATCCGCAGCACGCCGAGTTCGCCCTTTCTGGGCACGGTCCGCACAGTGGGTTCCTTCCGAACGACGGTGACAAGACGAAGGGCGGAGTGCTGTCGCACCCCGCCCGCCTGGAAGATCGACCAAACTCGTACTAACGGGCGGGCGGCCCCCGGTCACCGGGGCGTGGCGCGCGCGGTGGGGCGACGAGTGGCGTACCACCCTGGCGACGTCCGGTCCCAGCCGAGGCGCCGACGATCCGCGCCGGAGTCTCGGGGCGGTCGGTGGTGGTGGCGACGACGACCAGCGGCAGGTGGCGAGCGGTCACGGTCCCACACCCGCAGCTGGGCGGGCGTACATCGCAGGACCGACCGTGGGCGACCACGGCGTCACCATAGCCGCTGACCAGGCTTTGACTACTGCGGCCCGGGCCGACACCCGGCCCTGGTCGATCAGCGCGGGGCAGCTTCGGCCCGAGCGGAACGACTGTTTCCGGGGTATCTGAGGTTCCCTGGGCAATGCATTGGTTTCCGGCTGGTTCGGGCCCTATGGTGTCCGGATGGAGCGGGTGGTGCAGTTCGAGCCGACCGGGGTCGCCGCAGCGACACCGGAGCTGGCCGCTGCGCTGACACCGGAATTGGCTGCCGTTCGGGCGCCGGAACTGGCTGCCGTTCTGCCGTCGACCGGGGCTCGCCGGGCGGTTTCCATCCACATTGCCACCACCGGCGACGACACCTACGTCGTACCCGCCGACTCGCCGCGGAGCGCCTCCGCGACCTACGGGCTGCCGAGCCCTATCCCAGCCGGCCGTAGCCCGCCGGTGGTCGCGTGACACGCAGACACGGCCACCAGGGCGGAGCTTATTAGCTCCGGCCTTTTTCTTTTTGGGGGACAACATGAGCACCGACACCCAGAGCGCCGCCGAGCGTGACTGGATCAAGGATCTGCGTGCCTCGCTGACCAGTGAGTTCGAGACGCAAACGGCTCGACTGACCGAGCTCACCTCGGATGCGGGAGATTCCGGTGAGGCACACACCCGGGCGGCGCTGATCGCCACCACCCGGCAGAGCCTCAGCCAGGTCACCGAGGCGCTGCGCCGAATCGCCGAAGGCCGGTACGGCAGCTGCGAGAAATGCGGAAGCGACATTCCCCGGGAGCGGCTGGAGATCCTGCCGCACGCCCGATTCTGTGTGCCATGCCAGCAGAAGCACGGAGCCTGACCATCAACACCCGGCCGGCCGGGCGGGCGCAGTAACGCGCCGGCCGGCCGGCCGTCAGTCAGTCAGGCGGTCATCAACAGACGTAGGCCCCGGATGGTGGCCAGCCGACTGTCCACAGGCATCGTCACGATCCGACCGGTGAGGGCTGCGAGCCGCGAGGCCACATTCGGGCCGGCCGCGCCCCCGCCGGTCAGCAGCAGCAGGCGTCGGTGTCCCAGTCGGGCCGACTCACAGGTCAGCTGCCGTACCGTAGCCGCAATGGCCGGTACCTGGTCGAGCAGATTGCCCGGGCCGACCCGCTCAGCAGCGGTGACCGTGCCCCCGGTGATCCGGACCACCTCGGTACGCCCCTGTCCCAGGTCCACCGCCACCACGTCGTTGCTGGTGTCCAGGCTCGATCGGCAGGAGAGGGCAGCAGCCAGTGGCTCCTCGACGGCCACCACCCGACCCCCGGTCACCCGGCCCACGGCGGCGGTGAGGAGATCCTGCTGCCACAGGGTGGCGGTGGCGGGCACACCGACGAGCACCGGCGACACGTCGCCAGCCGGCCGTGCGCTGGCCGTGATCAGCGCCTGCAACAGGTGTACGCAGGCCCGGAAGTCGTCAATCACGCCGTCCTGGATCGGACGGACCAGCCGTACCCCGCCGGACCTGGCGAGCGTCAGCGCCGCCTGGCCCACCGCACGGGCCACCCCCGCTGAGTCGTAGGCCACCACCGTCGGCTCGTCGATGACCGAGCCGGCCGCCGGCGTCCAGATCCGGACATTCGCCGTACCCAGGTCGATAGCCAGCGGATGCGGGACGCCGGGACGGGCGTACACACCAGGGCCGAGCATCGCAGCGCTCCTTCCACGCAGATCAGCCAGGGACTGCTACCCACAGTCGAGGTTCTTTCGCAGGTCGACGGTGGTCGGGGCGGGGCGTTGCCCGCTCAGCCGTCCATGAGTCCGGCCACCATAGTCGTACGGTCAGGAAATCGCCACGCTGTGCAGGTAATTCCGGGATCGCCGGGGGCACTCTTTGCCGACAGCCGGCAAAGAGCGGGGCCATTGTTCGCCGCAGGCAGCCCGTGTCGCAAACGGTGCCAGGGCGCACGCTGGAACTTCGATGTCCAAATGCAGACGTCGTACCGGAGCCAGCGAGGAGGCGGTGATGACGATCAGTACGGCAAGCCCGGAGCGGGCCGGCTCGACCGTTCGCCGACGCTCGTCCGTCGCAGCACAGCTGTCCGAACCCGACACCGACACCCGTCCGGCCGCGATCACCGCCACCGGTCCGGCCGCGATCGCCGTCGACCTGGGCAGTGGTCAGGCTCGGGTCTGGACCGCCGAGAACGGTGAACGCACCGCCAGCGCCACCAGCGCGGCCCTCGGACGGACCGTGCCGCTGTTGCGTCGGGGCCGGATCGTCGACGATGCCGGCTGCGTCGCCCTCCTCACCCGACTACTCGAAGAACACCACGACCGGCCGGCAGGCCCCCCGGTCGTGGTGGCCTGCCGGCCGGTACTGACCACTGCGGACGATCAGGCCCGGCTCCGCCAGGTGCTGACCGCCGCGTTCGCCCCGGCCCGGATCCTGCTGCTCGACACCGTGCTGGCGGCGGCGATGGGGGCCGGCGCGGCGAGCGGTGTGCTGCTGGTCGTCGACATCGGGGAGCAGTTGACCGAGGTGGCGATGATCGCAAACAACCGGGTGGTTGCCGCACGTCGGGTAGATCTGGGCACCGGAGACCTGGACCTGGGGGTCAGCGCCGACCTGCTCGCCGACATCGTCACCCGGCTGGTCGCGCAGTTGGAGCCGGAACCTGGCGGCCGACGACCGACGACGCCACCGAGCGCCGTGCTGGTGGTGGGGGGCGGTGCCAATACCGCCAGGCTGACCAGGCGTCTGGCGGCCGACCTGCACGTACCCGTACGCCGGGTACCCGAGCCGCTCAGCTCGGCGGTGACCGGCGCCGGACGTGCCGCACTGGCAGCGGTCCGCCACCCCGCTCTCGGCTGACCAGCCGGAATCCCATCGTCTCCGAGTCACGTCGTTGCGGACGTGGACTCCTCCCCTACGTCGGAAGGACCAGGTACGTGACCAGCACCGTGCACAACCCCGCCGAGCTGTTCCGCGACACCCTGGAAGAGCAGTTCAAGGCCCACACTGACCAGTTGACCGAGCTGACGGTGTTCAGCCGGCAGCCCGATCTCGGTGGTTACGACCGGGACACCCTCAACGGGTTGATCGCCTCCGCCCGGCAGGGCGTGGCCGACGCCGCGCAGGCGCTGCGCCGGATGTCCGAAGGGACGTACGGCATCTGTGAGCGCTGCCAGGGGAGCATCCCGACCGGACGGTTGGAGATCCTGCCGCACGCCCGGTTCTGCGTACCGTGCCAGCAGAAGCAGGCCGGCTGAGCCCTGCCCCAGCCGCCCAGGTTCGGGCCGGACCCGTTCGAGCCGGCCAGGCTCGGGTCGGACAGTGACTGGCGGCGGTCAGCGGATGGCGCCCCGGCGGCGGGCCTCCGCTACCGCCGCCGTCCGGTTGTCGACGCCGAGCTTGGTGAAGACCTGCACCAGATGGGACTTGACCGTCGCTTCGGTGATGAAAAGCTGTCGACCGATGGCCTGGTTGCCCAGGCCGTCGGCGACCATCTGCAGGATCTCGGTCTCCCGGCGAGTAAGGGACCGGCCGGGGGAGCGGACCCGGGACACCAGCCGAGTGGCCACCGACGGGGCGAGCACGGTCTCACCTGCGGCGGCGGTACGGATCGCGGCCAGCAGGTCCGTCGGGTCGGCGTCCTTGAGCAGGTAGCCGGTCGCCCCGGCCTCGATCGCGGGCAGGATGTCGGCGTCACTGTCGTACGTGGTCAGGATCAGCACCCGGGGTGGCTGGGACATCGTCCGGATGCGCCGGGTGGCCTCGGCACCGTCGATGCCGGCACCGAGTTGCAGGTCCATCAACACCAGATCGGGGCGTAGCTCGGTGACCTGGTCGAGGGCTGCCTCCCCGGTGGCGGCCTCCCCGACGATGGTGATCCCGGGATCGGCGTCGAGCGCCGCCCGCAAGCCACCCCGGACGATGGGATGGTCGTCGACGAGTAGAACCCGGATGCTGGTCATGGCACCTCATCGGTGAGCGGGACGGTGGCACCGAGCACGGTGCCGTGCCCAGGCGCGGATTCGACGACGAGGGATCCGCCGACCTCGGCCAGTCGGGCCCGCATGGCCGCCAGGCCGAGACCAGTGCCGGCGGTCGGACCGGAGAGCGCCGGAAGTTGGGGATCGAAGCCGCGCCCGTCGTCGGCCACGTCGAGGCTGACCGCGTGCGGCAGATAGGTGAGGGTGACCACCACCCGTCGGGCGGCGGCGTGCGAGCGGACGTTGCCGAGTGCCTCCTGGGCCGCCCGCAGCAGGCTCACCTCGATCCGGGTGGGCAGCGGAGCGGGCTCGCCTTCCACAGTGAATCGGCCGTCCAGGCCGAACTCGCCGGTGCCGTCCACCAAGCGGCGCAGGGCCTCGGGCAGGGACCGGCCGACCAGCTCCGCCGGGGCGAGGGCCCGGACCAAGCGCCGCGTGTCGTCCAGGGCGGAATGCGCCGCAGCGGTGGCCGTGTCCAGCTGGTGTCGGGCGGCGGCGGGCGCGTCGAGGTACGCGTTCCGCGCCGCCCGCAGCAGCAGAATGATGCTGGAGAGGCTCTGGGCGACGGTGTCGTGGATCTCGCGGGCCAGCCGTTCTCGTTCGGCGAGGGTGCCAGCCCGGCGCTCGGTAGCGGCGAGCTGGTCCTGGGCGGCGGTCAGTTCCGCCAGCAGCCGGTCCCGGATGTCCGTCTCCCGGCGTAGGCCCTGATAGACCAGGGTGATCACGATTGCGACCGCAGCCCCGATGACCGGGCCGAGTGCGGCTCCCGGGTCGAGCCGTCCCCGGTGCAGGCCGAACGCGGCGATCACCCCGGCGGTCAGTACGGCGACGGTCGGGAGTGCGCCGGCCAGCGGCAGGAGCTGCGGGTAGAGCAGGAACAGGACGAAGGCCAACCAGACGAAGTCCACCGAGAGGGTCACCAGCCCCGCCCAGCCGGCGGTGAGCACAAGCAGCCAGGCCAGTCCGAGCCAGCCGGCGCGGGTACGCTCCGTCAGCAGCCCCGAGCCACGGTGGGCCACCACGACGCCCACGGTGTACCACGCGCCGAGGAGCAGGGCGCCGGTCAGCACGACCACCGCCGGCCGGCCGTCGAGTACGGCTCGCGCCGCCCCCACCGCGAGCAACCCGATGAACAGGACGTGCTCGGCCCGGCGGAGCAGGACCAGCGCGACCGAACCGGAGAGTGCGACGTCACCCATGACGCTACCGACAGTAGTGGTACCGGTGACGGGTCGACCCCCAACTTTGGTTGGAGATCAGCCTGCCACCTTCGCGGCCCAGCAGCCCGTCCCCGGTCCGATGGCGGCAGCGGCGTGGGCGACGAGGCTGGGTACATGTTCATCGCACTTCGTGACCTGCGGTTCGCCCGGGGCCGGTTCGCGCTCCTCGGCGGCGTCATCGCCCTGATGACGCTGATGGTCGTACTGCTCACCGGGCTGACCGCTGGGCTCGGTGCGGCCAGCATCTCGGCGGTGGCGCGACTGCCGGTCGACGACATCGCCTTCCAGCAGCCGGCGTCCGGGCAGCAGGTCGCCTTCGCTACCAGCGCCCTGCCGGCGGAGACGGTCGGCACGATCGCCGGGCAGCCGGGCGTGACCGGGGCGTACCCGCTCGGGGTCGCCACCACCCG
This sequence comes from Micromonospora sp. NPDC003197, assembly GCF_053590565.1. NCBI lineage: Bacteria > Bacillati > Actinomycetota > Actinomycetes > Micromonosporales > Micromonosporaceae > Micromonospora > Micromonospora sp. NPDC003197. Next base: position 171,775 of record NZ_JBSFTE010000003.1, read on the forward strand.
GTTGCAGGCCGGCGAGCGCTCGGCGGCGGTGACGCTGCTGGGGGCCGACCCGGCCCTGTATCCGACCCGCCAGCAGGGGGCGGCCCCGGCCGCCGGCGAGGCGGCGATCACCGCCGACCTGGCCGAGGAGCAGTCGCTGCGGGTCGGCGACCGGGTCCAGCTCGGCGGTCAGGAGGTACGGATCGCGGCGATCGTGGCGACCGTCTCCTTCAACCACCTGCCGGTCGCCTACACCCCGATCGACACCTGGCGGCAGTTGTCCCGCGCGGAGGCGATCACCGCGGTGGCGATCACCCGGGCCGGCGGCGACCCGGCCGCCATCGACCGGGCCGCCATCGACCGGGCCGCCGGCACCGCCACAGTCAGCCGCGAAGAGGCGTACGACGCGGTCGGCGGCTACTCGTCCGAGCAGGGGTCGCTGAACCTCATGCGCGGGCTGCTGCTCGGCGTGTCCGTGCTGGTCGTCGGGGCGTTCTTCACCGTCTGGACGATGCAGCGCGCCGGTGACCTGGCGGTGGTACGGGCCATCGGCGGCAGTCGGGGCTATCTGCTCCGGGACGCCCTGGGCCAAGCCGCCGTGGTACTGCTCGCCGGTGCCTCGGTCGGTGCCGGGATGGCCGCCGCGCTCGGGGCGCTGGCGGGACAGGTGGTGCCGTTCGTTCTGGACGTCGGCACCGTTGGGATTCCGCTGGTGGCGATGGTCGCCGTCGGCGTCCTGGGGGCGGCGGTGTCCGTACGCCGAGTCAGCAAGGTCGATCCTCTTACCGCACTGGGAGCAGCCCGATGACCCTCGACCTGACCGATGTCCGGTTGACGTATCCGGATGGTGATCGCCGGTTGGTGGCGCTGGACGATGTCAGCCTGCACGTTTCCGCTGGGGAACTGGTCGCCGTCACCGGCCCGTCCGGCTCCGGCAAGTCCAGCCTGCTGGCGGTCGCCGGATCCCTGATCACGGCCGAGTCCGGCACGGTCACCGTCGCCGGGGTGGCGGTCGGCCCGCTCGACCAGGCCGGTCGGGACCGGCTGCGCCGGGAGCAGATCGGTTTCGTGTTCCAGCAGGCCAACCTGCTGGGTTCGTTGACCGTGTTGGATCAGTTGCTGCTCGTCGCCCACATCAACCGGACACCGCGCATCTCAGCCCGGAACCGCATCTCAGCCCGGAACCGCGTCACGGCCCGGGACCACACCTCAGCCCGAGACCGGGCCCGGCACTTGCTGGACCGGGTTGGTCTGGCGGCCAAGGCCGGGCGCCGTCCGCACCAACTCTCCGGCGGCGAACGGCAGCGGGTCGGGGTGGCCCGGGCCCTGATGGGGGAGCCCAGCCTGCTGCTGGTCGACGAGCCGACCTCGGCGCTCGACCACGAACGCGGTGAGACCGTCGTACGGCTGCTGCGGGACATCACCCACGAGAACCGGATTGCGACGGTGCTGGTCACCCACGACCTGCAACACCTGCACCTCACCGATCGGGCGGTGACCATGCACGACGGGCGGCTGTCCGGGACACGGCCAGCCATGTCCAATCCTGCTCCGAACGAATGTTGAGCGGACGGTGTCACTCAGCGTCCTGCCACCACATGTTGTACGGGTGCGCGCGGATCGCGGCTACTTGTTAACTGGCGCTACGACCGCAGCCCGGCCAGGCTTGGTCGAGGTGGCCGGGATTGCCGTCCCCTGCCTGTGCAGTGCAGGGTCTGGTCACCGTACCGGCTTGGTGGGGGTCGTGGGGGTCGTGGGGGTCGGCGTCGGGCCCCAGCCGGTCAGGAGAGGGTGGACGCCCGGCCGTCAGACGTCGGATTCGAGGGCGAAGGTGTTGCCGTCCGGATCCTGGAACCACGCGATACGTCCACCGCCGGCCCGAGCGGTGATTCCCTTGGCGTCATGTTCGAACTGGTCGTATCGGATGAACTCGACGCCGGACGAGACGAGCTCGTCAACGACCTGGTCGATGTCGTCGACGTACCAGGTCGCCAGTGTCGCCGGGCTCTTTCCAGCAGTAACCGACTGGTACACGTTCAGTGCCGCCACGCCGCCAGAGCCATAGACGCGGCTGCCATCGGCGATGTTGGCGCTGGGGCCCGACTGCAGCGCCTGTAGGCCCAGTTGGCCTTCGTAGAACGCGACCGCCCGTTGTATGTCGGACACGGCGATCGAAGTTCTGAGGTGATACGTGCTCAACGGCATGAACCACCGTCGCACACGCAGCGCACTGGTGTCAGGGCGAGCAGGGGTGCGAGGGTGTCGATGAAGGTCATATTGCTGGCTGCGCTTTCACGACCTGCGGCACTCGTACGCCACCTGGCTCATCACGGACGGCGTGCCGGTCAACGACGTTGCCCGCGTGATGGGGCACGAGCAGATCTCGACCACGCTCGACCGGTACATGCACGCGTTCGAGGCTGGCGCGGACCGGGTGCGGGAGTCGTTTGCTGACTTTCCGCTGACTTTGGACGAGAGCGACGACCACGACGGCGGGTAGGCAGTGGCGTAGATCGATAAGCTAGATCACGTCGAGCACGGCAAAAGGCCAGGTGAGATGCCTCTCACCTGGCCTTGCCATCTCGGTCGGGGTGGCCGGATTCGAACCGACGACCTCTTCGTCCCGAACGAAGCGCGCTACCAAGCTGCGCCACACCCCGAGGCGTGCGGAGCAATACTAGCCCACCGTTCCGGAGGGGCAAACTCGGTACCCCGGCTGCCGCCCGACCTCAGCGGGGGATCAGGGTCAGCAGCGACGCCTCGGGCGGACAGGCGAACCGGACCGGCGCGGTGGGGTGGGTGCCCAGACCAGCGGAGACATGCAGCCAGGCATCGGAGGCGGGCCACCGGTGCAGCCCCCGGGCCATCGATCGGGGTAGTTCACAGTTGGTCACCAGGGCACCGACGAAGGGCACCCGTACCTGACCGCCGTGGGTGTGCCCGGCGAGCAGCAGGTCGAACCCGTCAGCGGCCATCTCATCCAACAGTTGCGGGTCGGGCGAGTGGGTGAGGGCGATCGACAGGTCCGCGTCGGGGGAGACCAGTCCGGTGACCGAGGCGTAGTCGTCCCGCCCGATGTGCGGGTCGTCGACCCCGACCAACTCCACGGTCCGCCCGCCGGCCTTGATCGACGTACGGGCGTTGTTGAGGTCGGCCCAGCCCGTACCGACCAGCACCTCGCGAAGATCCTCCGTCGGCAGTTCAACCCCCTGGACGTATTCGCGGTCCGGGAGGAAGTAGCTGAAGGGGTTCTTCCAGACCGGTCCCCGGTAGTCGTTGGAGCCGAAGACGAAGGCTCCGGGGTAGTCCAGTAGCGGTTGCAACGCCCGGAGCACGCCCGGGACCGCCTCGGGGTGGGCGAGGTTGTCCCCGGTCACCACGACCAGATCCGGGTCGGTGGCGGCCAGTGAGGCCACCCATTCCTGCTTGCGTCGCTGGCCGGGGGTCATGTGCAGGTCGGAGAGGTGGAGAACCCGCAGCGGCTCCGCGTCGGCCGCCAACACCGGCACGTCGTACCGGCGCAGGGTGAACATGTTTCGCTCGACGAGCGACGCGTACGCCAGGGTGGCGCCCCCGATCGCGGCAGTCCCGGCGGCCAGTCGTAATACGGTGCGCTTTCGCATGGCGCTCAGGGTAGTTTGACCGTCCATGGGCACGCTGAAGGACCTCCTGACTACGGACATGCGCGCGGCGCTGAAGGCGCGCGACGAACTGACCACGTCTACCCTGCGAATGGCGCTGGCGGCCATCGGTAATGCCGAGGTCGCGGGCAAGGTCAAGCGGGAACTCTCCGACGACGAGGTCCTGACGGTGCTGACCAAGGAGGCGAAGAAGCGCCGCGAGGCGGCGACCGCGTTCGCCGACGCCGGGCGGGCCGAGCAGGCGGCGAAGGAGACCGCCGAGGGTGAGGTGCTCGACCGTTATCTGCCCAAGCAGCTCGACGACGCGGAACTGGTTGAGCTGGTCGCGGGGGCGCTGGCCGAGGGCGGGTTCACCGGCAAGGGACAGATGGGTCCGGCCATGAAGGCGGCTCAGGCCGCGGTGTCCGGCCGGGCCGAGGGGGGCCGAGTGGCGGCCGAGGTACGTCGCCAGCTCGGCGTCTGACTGGCCGAGCGTACGGACCCAGTCGACGGTACGAACAACGGCCGGCGGCCCGGAGTCGCAGGATCGGCGAAAAGCGAGCGGGGCAGGCACCTCTTCAGGTGTCTGCCCCGCTCGGTCAGCTGATCCGGTTATCGGCGTGGTCGACCCCCGCCGCCGTTGTTGTTGCCGTTGTTGTTGTCATCGTCATTGTCGTTTTGCTTGCCGTTGCTGACCTCGATGGTCACGGTGCCGTTCTTGACGGTACGACCGTCGGGGCTGGTGCCGGCGACGGTGCCAGCCGGGCAACTCGAATCGACCTGCCGGGTGTCCACCTCGACGTCGAATCCGGCGTCCTTGATCCGGGCCCGCGCGGCGTCCACCGACTGGCACTTGACGTTCGGGATGGACACCTGATCGCCGTTGGCGGTCTTGCTGCCGGGCGGGGTGAACTCGATGCTGGGCTTGCCCTTCATCGCGTCCCGCAGCGTCTGGTAGACGGCCGGGTTGACGATGTTGTGCGACATCGTGTCGGTGGTCTGCGCCCAGTCCGGGTCGGCGAGGATGCCGGCCACCGAGAGCTGCTTGGTGGTGACCACCATCGACGCGGTCTTCTCCGCGTCGGTGGTACCGGTCTTACCGGCTACCGGCTTGCCGACGGCGCCGCGCACGCCGCCAGCGGTCGCACCCCGGCACCTCGAGATGGCCGACCGGTCACCGACCGGGCAGCGGGCTGCGTCGATGGCGGCCCGAGCAACCTCGGGCTTCACTGCCTGGTCGCAGCGGGGGTTCGCGATGTCGAGTTTCTTGCCGTCGTGGTCGCGGATCTCCTGCACCGGGATCGGCTCGCAGTGCTTGCCGTCGGCGGCCAGGGTGGCGTACGAGTTGGCCAGGTCGAGCGGGGTGACTGCCGAGACGCCGAGGGTGAAGGCGCCCCACATGTCAGCGTTGTCCTTGTTGTCGGCGAACTTCGCGTCCTCCGCGGAGAGGAACTTGATGCCGAGCTTTTTTGCCGCCTCGACCACGTTCGCCGCACCGACCTTCTGCTGCAGCGGTACGAAGTAGGTGTTGACCGAGGCGCCCATGGCGCTCCACATGTTGTGGGTGCCGGCCATGCTGGGGCTGGCGTTCTTCGGGCAGTAGTAGCTGGTGCCCGGGCAGGCCGCCTTGCTGCCGAACTCGACCGGGTACTTCGACTTGAACTGCACCGGCGAATTGATCGAGTAGTCGAGCGGGTAGCCCTTTTCCAGTGCCGCCACCAACGTGAACATCTTGAACGTCGAACCGGCCTGGTAGCCGTGGATGTCGCCGCCCCCGGTGATCAGCGGGTTGGTGGTGTTCGGGTAGGTGCCCCGGATCTTCTTCTTTGCCTTGGCCGGGTTGCTGGACATCTTGTTCTGCGGCTTGTTCGGGTCGTCCAGCTTGTAGTTACGGTTGGTGGCCAGCGCGCGTACCCGACCGGTGCCCGGTTCGACTGCGGCGACCATCAGCGCGTTCTTGTTGCCGGTCTTCAGGTTGTTCTCGACGGCCTTCTTCGCCGCATCCTGCGTCTTCACGTCGAGGGTGGTGACGATGCTGTAGCCGCCACTCTTGAGTCGGCGTTCCCGGTCGTAGCGGGTCTCGCCGAACGGCTCCTGGTCCAGCCACCAGCGGTAGAAGTAGTCGCAGAAGAAGCCCCAGTGGTTCTTGTTGGCCGCGACGCAGCCGTTCGGGATCTTCTTGTCCTTGACGACGAGCTTGACTGCCTTGGCGGCATCACCCTCCTGCTGGGTGACCATGCCGAGCTTGACCATGTTGTCGATCACGTAGTCCCGGCGCCCTACCGCGTCGGGGTAGCCGGACTCGGTGGCCGGGTTGAACTTGGTGGGAGCCTTGACCAGGCCGGCGAGCGTGGCTGCCTCGTCGATCGTCAGATCGCGGGGATGCTTGCCGAAGTAGACCTGGCTGGCCGCGAAGATGCCGTACGCGCCGTTGCCGAAGGCGGCGAGGTTGAGGTAACCCTCCAGGATCTGTTCCTTCGTCATGTCCTGGCTGATCTGGATCGCGTAGCGCATCTCCTTCGCCTTGCGGGCGGCGGTGTCCTCGGTCGCGTCCACCACGTCCTGCGGATGCGTCGCCGAGTACGCGACCGAGAGGCGGACGTACTGCATGGTGAGCGTGGACGCTCCCTGGGTGTCACCGCCGCTGTTGTTGGAGAGGAAGGCGCGGCCCACCCCCTTCAGGTCGACGCCATTGTGCTTGTAGAAGTTGTGGTCCTCGGCCGCGACGATCGCCTTCTGCATGTTCGGTGAGATGTCCTTGATCGGGACGTCCCGCCGGTTCTCGTCGAACATGCTGGCGAGCGGCGTCTTACCGTCTGATGCGTAGAGGTAGCTGGCTTGCGGCGACCGTTTGACGGTCAACTCGGTGGGCAGCTTGTCGAAGGTTTCCGCACCTGCCTTGGCTGCCAGACCGGACATCGCCACTGCTGGGAAGGCGGCTGCGGCGACCACCACACCGGCCAGCAGTCCGCAGATCAGTAGCGATGCGGCGTTTGTAAGCACATTGTGGTCACGTTTGCGCATCCAGGTCACTCCGTCAGGGTACGTCAATCGGCAACGAGGGTCCCTCCCGCGTACTTTCCCCATTTCCTGCGGGCGTTGACCTCGTTGTGCTAGACGCACGACTACTGACGTTCGGTTGCGTGTCCCCGCTGTCGAGTGTCCCCCATATCGCGGGTCCTCGGTGGCGTTTTCGCAGATCGTCGTCGGGTAGATAGGCCTGCGCTGTCGGGCGATGAGTCTGGAGTGTCCGGAATATTAGATTTGGCCGACAACGTTGCGTAATCGGATGACTACAGAGCATGATGGTGCTGCGAGGGGATCGCATGTCGTCCGGCGCGCCTGGGGGAAGGCGCGGTGGACGGCCGGGGGGTTTATCGCCGGCTGGCCGGCAGAGGTCGGTAGCGGGACTGCAAGGGGGGACGTAATCAGATGGGCATGATTCCAGACTGGCCCACGTTGGCAGCGTGTCAGAACGGTGATCCTGATGCGCTGTTCGTGCAAGGCGCGGAGCAGAACGTGGCGAAGAGGATCTGCCGTAGCTGCCCGGTGCGCTACGAGTGCCTGGCTGACGCGCTCGACAACCGGATCGAGTTCGGTGTGTGGGGTGGCATGACCGAACGCGAGCGCCGGGCGTTGCTACGCCGACACCCACAGGTGCCGAGCTGGAAGAAGATGTTCGAGGCCGCGATGCGGGACAAGAACAAGTCGTTGGTCACGACTGGCTGATCGCCGCGCCAATCGTGCGCAGCCCGTCGATGTCGTGCACATCGGCGGGCTGCGCCGTGACCGCCACCGTAGGGACGTCGGGGAAGGCCTCGGTGAATCGCGCGGCCACCTGCTGCTCCCGCGTCGCCTGTCGGGCCAGCGTCGCGTGTACCCGCAACGCCGCCACGGTCGCCTCGTGCCCGCCGGCCGCCGCCAGCCGATCGGCGGCAGCCAGACTCTGCTCGGCATCCGGCTCCGCAACGAGTGGACGGTGCACGCGGTTGAGCACCAGGCCGGCCAGTGGCATCTGTTCCTCACCGAGCCGTCCGGCGAAGTACGCCGCCTCCCGGACCGCGTCCGGCTCCGGTGCCGCGACCAGCAGGAATGCCGTCTCCCGGGCCTGAAGGATGCGGTACGTCTGCTCGGCGCGCTGCCGGAACCCGCCGAACATCGAGTCCAGCGCGGCCACGAACCCGGACAGGTCAGTGAGCAACTGGGCACCGAGCACCTTCTGTACGACCTTGGAGAACATCCCGAACGAGGCGGTGACCAGGCTGAACATGCTCCGCCCACCGCTGCGGGCCGGGGCGAGCAGCAGCCGCAGCATCCGGCCGTCGAGGAACCGGGACAGCCGGGCCGGTGCGTCGAGGAAATCCAGCGCTGACCGGGAGGGTGGCGTGTCGACGACGATCAGATCCCACTCGCCCCGGGCGTGCAGCTGCCCCAGCTTCTCCATCGCCATGTACTCCTGCGTACCGGCGAAGGTCGAGCTCATTGCCTGGTAGAAGGGGTTGGCGAAGATCTCCGCCGCCTTCGCCGGCTCGGTGTGCGCGAGCACCACGTCGTCGAAGGTCCGCTTCATGTCCAGCATCATGGCGTGCAGTTCGCCGCCGCTTACCTCGGCTTCGAGCCCTTTGACCTGGCGTGGGGTGTTGTCCAGCTCGGTCAGGCCGAGTGACTGGGCCAGGCGTCGGGCCGGGTCGATGGTGAGCACCACCGTACGACGGCCGTGTTGCTCGGCGGCGCGCAGCGCGAGCGCGGCTGCCGTGGTGGTCTTGCCCACGCCACCCGCGCCACAGCAGACCACGATCCGGACGCCGGGGTCGGCAAGGATCTGGTCGACGTCCAGTTGCGGCGCCGCGTGATCGGAAGGCACCAAACGAGCGTATCGGGATCGGTACGTCGTTCGCCCGGGGCAACGGGCAGGTGTGAGTCAGTCGGCCTGATTCAGTCGCTCGGCTAGTACGTCCAGACCAGCCCGGTCGACCCCTTCGGCCAGTAGCGGCAGTTCGACCAGCGGCCGGCCCAGCTCGACCAGGTCGGCGCGGAGGGAATCTTCCAGGGCCCGGCGGGTCAGGTGATTCCTGACCTCGGCGTGCAGCCCGGTGATGGTGGCCCGGTCAGCGGACAGCCCGGCGGCAGCGAGCCCTCGGCGCAGCTCGGCCTGGGTGACCTTGGCGGCCAGCAGCGGGGGTTGAGTGCCATTGACGATGATCCGCCCGACCGGGATCTTCAGCGCGGCCAACTCGGCCATCGCGTCCACCGTCTCCTGCACCGGCATCTCTTCGAGCAGGGTGACGATGTGCACGGCAGTCATCGATGAGCGCAGCAGGTTGGCCACGCCCTCGCTCTGGGTCTTGATCGGGCCCACCTTGGCCAGCCGAGCGGCCTCCGCAGTCACATTGAGGAAACGCCCGATCCGCCCGGTTGGTGGGGCGTCGAGGACGACGGCGTCGTACACCCGGCGCTGGTTCACGGAACGGTTGGTCGCCTCCTTCACCTTGCCGGTGAGCAGGATGTCCCGTAGCCCGGGGGCGATGGTGGTGGCGAAGTCGATGGCCCCGAACTTGCGCAGCGCCCGGCCGGCGGCACCGAGCTTGTAGAACATGTCCAGGTATTCGAGGAGCGCCTCTTCGGGGTCCACCGCCAGCGCTCGGACCTCGCCGCCGCGCGTGGCGGTGGCGATCTTGCGTTCCTCGTACGGCAGGGGGTCGGTCCCGAAGAGCTGGGCGATGCCCTGCCGGCCCTCGACCTCGACCAGCAGGGTCCGACGTCCGTCGGCGGCCAGCGCGAGCGCCAAGGCGGCGGCCACGCTGGTCTTTCCGGTCCCGCCCTTACCGGTCACCACATGCAGGCGGGCCGGCCAAGCCGTTCGGGCCGGGTTGGCCGGCTGCTCACCTGCTCGCACGTTTCGAGCCTAGCCGCTGGTGCGGTCAGGCCACCTCACACACCCACCAGCCGGTCTTCTGTACCACGGTGAACTTCAATTGCTGTTCGGTCATCTTCTCGTCAGAGGTGATCAGGGTGAGCTTGGTCGAGACGATCGCCCGTTCCTCGTTCTTGTCGTCCACCTTCAGCGCTGTCCACCGGAACTTCGGGTCCTTGGTGGCCTCGATCTGCGTCTTGATCCCGTCGACCTTCTTCTTGATCGCGTCGTCGTCCCGGGCCTCCGAGCAGACCAGCTCTGCCGCCTTCTTGGCGTCGCGTTCGACGTACACGGCTTCGAGGAAGTTCTCGACCGCAGCCTCGGGTGCCTCCGCGCCGGTGCCGGTCTGCGTGTCACGCAGAATCAGGAACGCGGCGACGCCGCCACCACCGCAGAGCACCAACACCACGGCCAGGACGATCGAGACGATCAGCAGCCCACGACGCTTCTTGGGCGGTGCCGGCGGTGGGCCGTACCCCGGCTGACCGGGGGGCAGGTCCGGGAACTGCGGCTGGCCGGGGAAAGCCTGCTGGCCGGGCATCGGCTGGCCCGGGACGGGCTGCGCCGGGTACGGCTGAGGCGGATATGGCTGAGGCGGATATGGCTGGCCCGGCGCGGGCTGCGCCGGATACGGCTGACCGGAAATCGGTTGGCCGGACACTGGCTGACCGGACACCGGTTGGGGTGGGAAGGGTTGCCCGGACACCGGCTGGGCTGCGAAGGGCTGTGTCGGGTACGGCTGGCCCGGGAAGGGTTGCCCCGACACCGGCTGGCCCGGGACGGGCTGCGCCGGGTACGGCTGACCGGGAACTGGCTGACCCGGGATCGGCTGCGTAGGCGGCTCCGGGGCGCCCCCCGGCTGCGCCGCGAACGGGGCGGTCGGGAGCGCAGCGGTGGGCTCGGTCGGGTTGGCCGGTACGGAGGGGCGGGTCGGATCCTCGTACGACGGCTGACCACCCGGTGGTTGGCCCACACCGTCGTTCGGTGGCTGAGTCATCGTTCTCCCCCGTTCACCTCGGTCGCGTGGCCCGTGCGTAGGGTGGTTCTGGTCTGGACGTGACGAGAGAGCATACGTGCCCGCTCGACGGTGAGGGTAGCTCCCACGCGCTAGGGACGCGCGAGGCGTATCCGATCGCCGGGATGGACACTGGTGCTGCCGTTTTGCAGCTGGATCTCCAGCACCGGCACCCCGTCATCCAGGTCGTATTCGAGGCGCTCGGCGTCGGACGGCATCCGGGCGATGGCGAAGCTCCCGGCGGGAAGCTCCAGCGGTGTCCGTTCGACCTGCTTGCGTACCCGGGTCCCATAGCCGCGCGAGGTCGTCACCAGCCCTTCGGCGCGTAACAGCGCGATTGCCTGCCGGACCGCTGGCCGGGCCAGCCCGTGGGTCTGCGCGAGGGTCGTCTCGGAGGGCAGCGGCGAGCCGGGCGTGAGTTCGCCACTGTCGATCTGCTCGCGCAGAAGGTCAGCGAGTTGGCGGTAGAGCGCCCGATCCCTCCGTGGATCGATCATGATCGTGACAGTATGTCACCACAGCAGCGCGTCATGTTGTGATCCTAGGAGCATGTGCTTACTGTCATCGTCAACGGGAACCGGCCGGTCAGGCCCCGTCGCTGCCTCGCCGCCGAGCCGGAACCCGGCCCTGGTGGCCGGTACCACGGTCGGTGCCAGCACCTCAGCCCGCTACGACGCCGGAGGCACGCATGCGTGACCACGCGGACAACTACGCGCGCACACATCTCGAAACGAGAGAGCGATGGCACTCGCTGCGGGTACCGGGTGTGGCATTCGATGGTGGTTCGCTCCGTCGAGGGCGTACGGAGGCCGCCGCCGAGCCGAACAGCGGTGTCGGACCGATCAACGAGCGCCCCTACCGTCGGCCACCGGAGCCGGGGACATCGGGGCCGGTGGCCGCCGGGACACCAGGGCCTGCGGCCGCCGGGACACCAGGGCCTGCGGTCACCGAGGCGCCGGCAACCGTGGCCACCGAGGCGCCGGTACGACCGGCTGCCCAGATCAGCTGTGATCAGCAGGAGGACGAGTCCGGCTTCGTGATCCACCTGCCGATACACGTCAATGACCTGGAGACGGCCGCCCGACTGGCCTATACCGTGGCCGGCTCGCTGGCCTTCCTACCGGAACTCGACTCGGGCGAGACCACGGTCTCCATCGCCGACGACCAGAACAACCGGCACCGGGTCTTCTGTGATCGTCTTCTGCCCGACCGGTCCCGCTGCCCGAGGCGGTTCGCACACAGTGGGCGGTGCGAACTGACGGACTCCGGGCCGGACAGCGGCTCGGTCCCGGACAGCGGCTCGGTCCCCAGACAGTGGGACGGCCGGTAACTCGAACCCGCCGGAGCGATCGTTAGGCTGAGCGACATGACGAAGTGGGAGTACGCGACCGTGCCCTTGCTGGTGCACGCGACCAAGCAGATTCTCGACAACTGGGGTGAGGACGGCTGGGAGTTGGTGGCCGTGGTGCCGGGCCCCAACCCGGACCAGTTGGTCGCGTACTTCAAGCGACCGAAGTCATGACCAACAACCCGCACGCCAAACTCGCCGAGCTGGGGCTGAGCCTGCCAGAGGTGGTGCCGCCGGTAGCCAGCTACGTGCCGGCCGTGCAGTCCGCCAAGCACGTCTACGTCTCCGGCCAACTACCCATCGCCGACGGCAAGCTGCTGGCCACCGGCAAGGTGGGCGCGGGGGTCTCCGCCGAGCAGGCGAAGGACCTGGCCGCACGGTGCGCGCTCAACGCGCTGGCCGCCGTCGACTCACTGGTGGGACTGGAAAACGTCGTCAAGATCGTGAAGGTGACCGGATTCGTCGCCTCGGCCGAGGGATTCACCGGCCAGCCCGGCGTGATCAACGGTGCGTCCGATCTGCTCGGCGCGGTCTTCGGCGAGGCCGGCCGGCACGCACGCAGCGCCGTCGGGGTGGCCGAGCTGCCCCTGGACGCACCGGTCGAGGTCGAGATCATCGTCGAGGTCAGCTGACCCGTACCACCCCGACATCCATCCGGGGTGGCGTCACCCCTGCACTACTTTGGGCCGGGAGGCGTCACTCCGGACAGCGGTGGCCGGCCGAAGCCGCCGTACTGGTCGTACCATCGCAGCCATGACGGGGCAGCAGCCATGACGGGGCACCTGACCACGCCGGCCGCAGCGCTGGCCGACCAGCTACCGGGTTGGGCGACCCTGCTCCGGGCCCCCAACCCAGGGCCGATGACCCTGGACGGCACCAACACCTGGCTGCTGCGGGCCGCAGCCGGGCACCCCGCGGTCGTCGTCGACCCCGGGCCGGACGACGAACGGCACCTGGCCGAGATCGCGGCGTACGGGCCGGTCGGACTGATCCTGATCACCCATGGGCACCCCGACCACGTCGAGGGGGTCCACCGCTGCGCCGAACTGCTCGGTGGCGTCCCGGTACGCGCCGCCGACCCGGCGCTCTGCGTCGGCGGGGAGCCACTGCACCCCGACGCGGACCTGAGCGGATTCGGCCTCGACATCGAACTGTTGTCCACGCCCGGCCACACCGCCGACTCGGTCTGCCTGCTTGTCGGCGGGGACGGCGACCAGGCGGTCCTCACCGGCGACACCATCCTCGGGCGGGGCACGACCGTGGTCGCCTGGCCCGACGGCAACCTGGGCGACTACCTGACCAGCCTGGGTGCGCTCACCGCGTACGAGGGGATTCCGGCGCTGCCGGGGCACGGGCCGGCACTGGCCGACTGTGCGGCGGCGGCGCGCTACTACCTGGCCCACCGGCAGGCCCGCCTCGACCAGGTACGGCAGGCGGTGGCCCAGGGGGCGACCAGCCCGGCCGAGGTGGTGGCGCTGGTCTACGCCGAGGTCGACCGCTCGCTCTGGCCGGCGGCCGAATGGTCGGTCCAGGCCCAGTTGGCCCATCTCGAACGGGAGAGCGAACGGGGCAACCGGGAGAGCGAGTGGGCGGGCCGGGAATCGGATCCAGGGCCCGGTGGGTTGGAAGCACCGTGACCTGTCCGGTGTGTGGAACCGTCGCCGTCCCGGGCGCGCGCTTCTGCCACAACTGTGGTGCCGCGCTGCCCGCCGCAGCGACCCTGCCGAAGGCCGAACGCCGGGTGGTAACGGTGCTCTTCGGCGATCTGTCCGACTTCACCTCCTGGTCGGAGGACCTGGACCCGGAACGTGTCGGTGCGGTCACCGACCGGGTGCTCGCCGCCCTCGCTGGTGCGGTGAAGACCTTCGGCGGGCATGTCGACAAGCTCACCGGCGACGGAATCATGGCGGTCTTCGGGGCCCCGGTCGCCCACGAGGACGACGCCGAGCGGGCGGTCCGGGCCGCACTCTCCATGCAACGCGCCGTACGGCGGGTCCTCGACGACGAGCGTGGCGGAGGCGCGCCACTCGGGCTGCGGGTCGGCCTGAACACCGGTGACGTGGTTGCCGGGATCCAGGCCGCGATCGAATACACCGTCATCGGCGACACGGTCAACACCGCCGCCCGGCTCGCCGACGCCGCCGCGATCGGGGCCGTCTACGCCGGGGCCACCACCGCCGCCGCGACCCGTCGGGTGGCGTCGTGGCGACAACTGCGGCCGTTGCGGCTCAAGGGCAAGCGCGAGCCGGTCGAGGCGTACGAACTGCTGGGTCTGCTCGACGCGCCAGGCACCCGCTCCGGACTGGGCGACGAAGCCCCCTTCGTCGGCCGGGAGGCCGAGATCGGGCGGATCGCCGGACGGCTCGCCGAGGTCATCGACCGCTCCGAGCCACGGGTGGTCCTGATGACCGCTGAGGCCGGTATCGGCAAGTCCCGGTTCGCCGCCGAGGTCGAACGGCTGGCCGCCGGCTACGAGGTGGGGGTCGGCCGGTACGCGACGCACACCGGCGCCCGGGTGCTCTCCGCACGATGTGCCGCCTTCGGTGAGCGCCGCCGGCTGGCACCCCTGGCCGACCTGGTCCGGGCGGCGGTGGGGCTGCCCAACGACTCGGCCACCGCCGTCACCCGACTGGTCGTCGAGGAACGGCTACGCCGCCTCGGCCAGCGGCTGGCCCGGTCCCACCCCGACACGCCACCCATCGCCACCGACCTGCTCCTGGCCCTGCTCGGCTACGGAGACCTGCCGTCGGCCCACGGCGCCCCGGCCGACAGCACGGAGTGGACGGCGAACAACCCGGCCCCCGCCGCCGACGCGCTGCCCACCGCGGTCGCCGAACTGCTCAGCGGGCTCGCCGCCGAGTCGCCGCTGATGGTCATCGTCGACGATCTGCACGATGCCACCCCGGAGACCGTCGACGCCCTGGGCGTGATGCTGTCCCGGCTGGTCGGGCCGGTCCTAGTGCTGCTGCTGGGCCGTCCGGAACTGGTCCGTACAGCCGGGGCCCTGACCCGGGTCTCCGACGCCGAGGTGCACGCCCTGCCGCCACTGCGGGGCGCGGACGTGGCCCGGTTGCTGACCACCTATCTGAGCGGGGGGAAACTGCCCCAGGCCGACACCGACCGGCTGCTCGTCACCGCCCAGGGCAACCCGTTCTACCTCGCCGAACTCGTCACGCTGCTGATGGAGCGCGGAGCCCTGACCACGGTGAGCGAACGCGGCGCGGCCGGCGGTGGCCCGGACCAGGCGGCGGCGAAGTGCTGCTGGCGGCTGGTGCCCGGCTCGCTGGGTAGCCGACTGCTCTCCCGGGACCTCGCCGCGGTGCTCGCCGCCCGAATCGACGCGCTGCCCTCCGAAGCACGATCGGTGCTGCGGGACGCCGCCGTCGTCGGAGACACGATCCCCGCCGGGACGCTCGCCGCGCTGCGGGAGCGCCGGGCCGGGCGGGACGGCCGCCCGGCGGCCGTGGTCACCGTCGAGCTGGAACGCGCCGTCGAAGAACTGATGCAGCGGCGCATGCTGCACCGCAACCGGACCGGGTACGTCTTCGCCACGCCACTGATGCGCGAAGCCGCGTACGCCGGAGTCGGCAAGGCCGATCTCGCCGAGCGGCACGCGGCACTGGCCCGGTGGGCGGCACCGCCCGCCGAAGGGGCCACGGTGCTGCTCACCGGTGGGGTGTCACCCGTGCTCGGCATGTCCGACGCGGACCGGGATGCCTTCGTCGCCGAGCACGTCGAGAGGGCCACCGCGCTTGCCGACGCGGTCGGACTGCGCCCCGACACGATGGCGCGTACGGTCGCCCCGCTGGGCGTCGCCGCACTGGGCCGGTCCGCCCAACGTGCCATTGCTGACGGTGAGCCGGCGGCAGCAGTCGAGTACGCCGAGCGGGCCGCCGCGCTGGGCGGGGAGAACGTGCCCGCCACCGACCGGCTGGTGCACGCCCGGGCCCTGCTTCAGGTCGGTCGGGCCGCCGAGGCACTGGACTATGCCGAGAAGATCGGTGCCAACGCCGGGGACGACACGGGCACCCGGGCCGCCGCGCTGCTGGTGGTCGGGCAGGCGCACCAGACGCTGGGTGACCGGCAGCGCTCGGAAAGCAGTTGGCAGGAGGCGCTGCAGGTCGCCACCGAAGCAGGTCTGCCCCAGTTGCGGGCCTCGGCGATGCGCCGACTCGGCATGGCCGACTTCGTCGGCGGCCGGCTGGCCCAGGCGAGCAGCCGGCTCGCCGCCGCCTACCAGGTCAGCCTGATGGCCGGGGACCAGCGCGGTCAGGCCTGGTCGTTGCAGAACCTCGCCTGGGTGACCACCACCCGGGGCGACTTCGCTGGTACGGATGCGGTGCTCGGCCGGGCGGCCCGGCTCTTCGCCGAACTCGGCGATCCGATCGGCCGGGCCTGGCTACGTGGCACCAGCGCCTTCGCCCGGCTGTTGGCCGGCCGACTCCGGGAGGCCCGCCGGCTGGCCGGGATCTTCCTCCCATTCGGCGAGAAGGTCGGCGAGGCCTGGGCAGTGGGCACGCTACGAGCCGTCGAGGCGTTCGCCGCCGCCGAACTCGGCGACCTGGCCGAGGCGGATCGGGAGGCGCGTCGGGCCTACCGGGAGTTCGCTGCCGCACCCGACGACTGGGGGCAGGGCTTCGCGCTGGTCGTACGGGGGGTGATCGCCCGTGGGCTGGGCGAACCGGAGCACGCCGCTGACCTGCTCACCGACGCGTTGACGTACGGCGAACGCACCGCGCACCCGCTACTGATCGGAATCGCTGGCACCATGCGCGGGTTTGTGGCGCTGGACCAGGGTGATGTGGCCGAGGCCGAACGGGACGCCCGTGCGGTGCTCGCCGCAGTCGAGCCGCACAACGCGTTGGCTCCGGTGCAGGTGGGGCCTCGGGTTCTGCTCGCCACCGCCCGGCTTCAGGCCGGTGACGCCGGCACCGCCGTGGGGCTGCTCGCCCCGGTGGCCACCGCCCGGGCGACCCCGTCGTTGCTCTTTTCCCGCCGGCAGGCGCTGGCCCGCTACGCCTCGGCGCTGCTCGCCGACGGGCGGCACGTCCAGGCACTGGACTGGGCGCGGCGGGCGGTCGACGTGCCCACCGAGGACGTCCGGAGCCAGGTGATCGCCGCTGAGGTGCTCGCCGAGGCGTTGGCTGCGGTGGGACAGCCCGAGGAGGCGTGTGCTGCCGCCGAGGAGGCGGTACGACTGGCGTACTCGACCGAGCAGGCCAGTGAGCGGGCCGCTGCGGATGCCTTGCTGGCCCGGCTGACCGGGAATCTGGCGGCTTCGGCCGGCGACACCGATCCTGCCGCCGGCGCTGCCGGTTCTGGCACTGCCGATTCTGCCGCCAGCGTTGCCGGTTCTGGTGCCAGCGCTACCGGTTCTGAGGATGTGGCACTGCCGTTTCGGCCACTAGCGTAGGTCCGACCGGGAGATCGCTTTGCCGTCCCTCATGGACGTTGTCGGCGGACTGACCGGAGAGTGCCGAATCAGCGTTCCGGAGGAGACAGATGAAGTGGCCACGCTCCGTCCCAGGGTGGACGATCGCGGTCTTCGGCGGACTGGCTCTCCTCCTCGGTGTCGTCGGGCTGGTCTGGCCGGAGACACTGCTCGCCCTGCTCGGCTTCGAAGCGGTCGAGCCCAGCGCCCGGGCGGCCGGCGACCACACCCGTACCTTCATGGCCGCATCGTCAATGGCCGCGGTCAACATGGGCGTCTACTACCTGGTCGCCGCCGCCACCGAGTGGCGACCGTTCTTCCGGTTCACCGTGGCGTTCCGGCTGCTCACCTGTGTCGTCTTCACGCTGCTCGTGCTGATGGAGACCGCACCCGGTGGGTTCGTCGGTGTCGCGTTGTGGGAGGGCCTGGGGGCGGTCGCCACGGGCGCGGCGCTCTGGTTCGAGCACCGTCGGCGGATGGTGGCCGATGCGGGACAGTGATGCGTCAGAGCGCTTCGGTATTTTCGTACCTGTGACCGACACCCCGCCAGGCGCGTTGCCGCTGCCAGAAGTGCCCGGTCTGACGGACTTGAAGGTCTTTGCCCGGGGCGGCTACGCCACCGTCTTCAGTGCTGTGCAGAAATCCGTCGGCCGCGAGGTCGCGGTCAAGGTGGAGAACCGGACACTGGACAGCGAACGCGACCAGGAACGGTTCCTGCGGGAGGCGCGGGCCGCCGGGCGGATGTCCTCGCACCCGCACGTCGTGGACCTCTTCGACGTCGGTGTCACCGTCGACCAGCACCCCTACCTGATCATGGAGTTGTGCGACGGGTCGTACGCGGAACGGATGCGGACCTCGCCGTTGGACGCGGTCGAGACTCGCGACCTCGGTGTCAAGATCGCAGATGCGTTGGCCCACTCGCACGCTGCCGGCGTACTGCACCGCGACGTTAAGCCGGCCAACATCCTGCACTCCAACTTCAACCCCGCGGTGTTGGCCGACTTCGGGCTGGCCGTACTGGGCGAGGTGCGGGACTCATCGGTCAGCCTGGAGGTGCTCACCCCGGCGTACGCCGCACCGGAGGCATTCCGGCACAGCCCGCCATCGCCCGCTGTCGACGTGTACGCGCTCTGCGCCACCCTCTACGCGCTGATGCAGGGCAAGCCGCCACGGTGGCAGAACGACCGCGATCCCAGCCTGTTGATGCTGCTGGAGCTGTTCAACCAACCCATTCCCGAACTGTCGGACGTTCCGTCGGCGTTGACCAGGGTGCTGCGGGCCGGGATGGCCAACGACCCGGGTGCCCGGCCCACCGCCGAGCACCTCCGAGACCTGCTGGCCGCAGTACCGCTCGGGCCGTCTGCCGGCGGGGCGGTGCCGCCGTACTACGGGTGGTCTTCGTCGGGATCGGTTGCGGGTTGGCCCGGCACCGGTGCGCCGGGGGTCGGGCCGGGCGGTGGTGTTGCCCTCTCCGATGCTTACCCGCCGACCGGGTACGCCGGCGCGACGCCGACTGGCCCGGCGTCGGCCGGTACGAGCGGGCCCGTTCCGGCCGCCGGAACCGGTACACCGCCCTCGCGTAGCCGTACCCTGCGCTGGTTCCTCGGCGGGGTCGGAATGGTCGCCCTGGCCAGCGCCGTCGGCGCTGGGGTCTGGGTCGTCGGTGCCCGGACCCGTCCCGACCCGTCACCCACGCAGGCGGTGGAGAGCCCGCTGACGCCGACTCCGGTCATGTCCCACCTGGCCGGTGGGGCACTGCCTGGCTGTCTGGTGCCCCTGCCGAGCGGTAGTCGTTGCTCCGACGAACTGGAGTGTTTCGGCCCGGTCGGGGTACGCGGAACGGGCGCGCGCGCCGAGCGGGTGCCCTGTTCCGGCCGGCACACCTGGGAGAGCTATGCCGAGGGCGATCTGCCCGCCGAGGTCACCGTGACGGACCACAAGGCCGTCAAGGCCGATCCGACGGTACGCCAGGTGTGCACGGTCAGCACCTTCCAGTCGACCACGTTGCGGATGACCGCCGACGGGTGGAACTTCGAGGTGCTACCCCCGGCGGAGGAGTCGCTGCGGGCCGGCGAGCGGACCTTCCGTTGCCTTGCGGGCAAGGGACTGAACCAGCTCACCGGCCCAACGCTGAGCCGCTGATCACGCCGTCAGAGCGGGGATTTCACGGCCGGTCGCAGGCCTTGTCGTCGGCGGCACCGGGGTTCGGACCGGACGGCTCGATGAGACCCGGCTTGGTGGAGATCCCCTTCGGGTCGACGGTGACGATCCGGGGAACGCTGTCCGTGTCGACGCAGTCGTCCGCGTCGTCGGTGGTATCGGTCTCGTCACTGGTGCAGTCATCGTTCGTGCCGTCATCGTTCGACTCGTCATCGTTCGTCTCTGACTCGTCGTCATTTGTCTCTGACTCGTCGGTCTCGGTGTTGTCCGAGTCGTTGGTGTTCGAGTCATCGGTGTTCTCGTCGGTCTGTGTTTTGTCCGAGCCTGTCTCTTCCGTCTCGTCGGATTCCGATTCGGTGGACTTTTCGTCGTCGCCCTCAGATTCTTCCTCGCCTTCAGATTCTTCCTCAGCTTCAGACTCGTCGGTGTCGGTGTCGGTGTCGGTGTCGGTGTCGGTGTCGCTGTCGGTGTCTGTCGCGTCGTCCTCCTTCGCATCGTTCTCTTCCGCGTCGTCGTCCGAGCAGTTGTCCGTGGTGGTCTGATCCTCACCCTTCTCGTCTGAAGTGCTCAACGGATAGGCGATCGAGATTCCCGCCTCTTTTTTCGGCGGAGGTACGGCTTGTGACGACGCACTCGCCATCCCGCTGGCGATGGCGACAGCGCCGGTAATCAGCAGTGACGCGAACAACAGGGGCAAGACCTTCCGTGGGCGACCCATCTGATTTTCCAGCCTTCCTCAAGTGGGGATTACGAAAGCCCGTTCAGCATCAATTGATCAAGCAGGTGGAACGGTTCGTGGTTCTGATGGACAGCGCCGGCAGTGAGATTCTGCCGGCGCTGTCCATCTTGCAGTGGCCTACCGGCCGGGGATGCTTTACTTCCCGTTGACAATCCCGGTCTTCTTGTACTTGAAATTGACCCACTCGGGGTGGCTGCTCCAGGTGCCGTCCACCCGGATGAAGTCCTTGAGTTTGACGTTCGTGCTCTTGCCAGACTTGTTCTTCTGGTGGAAGACGGTGAACTTGATGGCAACGCTCATGGAGCGGATCGAGATAGGTGCGACAGGGACAAGGGGCATGTTGGGCGTCTTCTGCGTCAACTTCGCCACACCCTTGTAGTGCGCCGAAGCGGCGGTCTTGCTGTTTGCTCCGAGCCCTTCGAGTCGGATGTCGAGACCTTGCAACACCCAACCGATGTTGTCACCGGTCGCGGTTGTCGATGCGCCGCCGACGCTTTCGGTCCACGACTTGGGGCTGGCATTGCCGCACGGCCGGACCTTGAAGGGGATCGAAGCCAAGCGGTCACCTTGGCTTTCGATGTAGGCCACCAGAACGAGGTCCTTGCAACCCTTCGCCTTGGACGTGGCGGCGTGGGCAATACCGCCTGCGGTGGCGACGGAAAGGCCGAGGACGGCAGCTGCGACGGCGATCAGTTTGGCCTGGGTGCGACGTGGCTTCTTGGCGCCAGATTCGGTGGACGCCTTGTGCTTGAACAGCATCAGTTGACTCCCTGAAGTGTGATTCCGGGCGGTTACCGGTTGGCACCGCAGTGCCTGGCCGATCTCGGTGGGCTAGTGGAATCAGCAAAGCCTGGATCATCTGTGGGGAGCAACGGTCCCAGGCGTACGGGACAGTCCGGGAACCGGAACTGGCTGGTCAGAAGGTTTGTCCATGGTTGGTCGGTACGGCTGTCGACCTTGTTGTCCGGCCCCTCTGACTTGCCTGCGGGGATGGTCTGCAATTCACCAAGCGGGCGGCATTAGTCGCACCAGGAGCGGTCTGGGTGGGGCGGTGTCTCGAACGGCTTATCTGTTTGCCGCGACGCACTTTCGCCCCTGTTCGGACAGTCTCGTTCCGTCCTGGACAGTGGATTTGCTTGATATCGCGAAAGCAATGCTGCTTGGCTTCCTTACGCCCTGGCCGCAGCAGCGGTCACAGCGATCATTCGTCGAATGGGGGATAGGAGAAGCGATGAAACAGATCTCTCCCAGATCCAGAGGTCTCCTGGCACTCATGGGTGCGGTAATGCTGATTATCGCGGGTCTGCTGAGTAGCGCGGTCGTGGCGAATGCTGCCGCTCCCGCCAAGAAAGGCGTATGGAAGTTCGATCTGCGAACCACCGATTCCGCGCAGGGCGGTCGGGCCGCCGGAAGTATCACCTGGAAGAAGAGTGGACGCTGCTACAAGGGCAAGATAGACGCGTTCGTCTCGGACATGAACGACAGTGACAAGCATGGTGCCATCGCTACGTTCACCTATGTCGACTGCAAGACAAAAAAGGTCAAGACGACCCGGATAAAGACGACCTCGAAAAGTCGGCATGCCGCGGTGACCGTATTCCTGAACAATGCGCGAGACGCCCGCGTGCTGCTCTGTCTCTATCAGGGAACTGACATTCATCGATACTGCAACACGAAGGGTGCAATATGATCCGCCATCATCGCATGTCCCGAGCGTTTTCTTGGCGCGTACCCAGGTCGATCCAGGCGCTGGGCCTGGTGGCGCTCGTCGTGCTCGGTTATGTGCTCGCCGCCAACCTGGTACCGGAGCCCCTGGCGCGGGCAGCAGTCAAGGCCAAGGTGGCGGCGGCGGCGCCGAATTCGGCCGCCGCTGCCGGGCCGGTGACCGGCACCCGTCAGATCCGGGCCGGTAACAGCGGTCTGTGTCTGACGGTGGCGAGCACCAGCAAGAAAAAGGCCAACGGTGCCAAGATTCAGCAGCGGGCCTGCGACCCGAAAAAGAAGACCCAGCGCTTCGAGATCGTGCCGATCCAGGACGAGGGACACCCGTTCACCTACGAGATCCGGCCCAAGTGGGCGGCCGGTTGGTGTTGGGCGACCAACGGTGGCGAGAAGAGTGGCGTCACCATCGTCCAGCGACGTTGCGACTACGGCTATCGCCAGATGTTCGTCATTCTATGCGCCGCCCCGGCGGGGCGGTGCTACATGATGACCCGGTCCGCCCTCAATGGCATGTGCCTGAACATTCCGGGAGCGAGCCGAAAGCAGGGCGTGACGGTGGCGCTGTACGACTGCCGCTACAAGAAGCAGCCCAACATGCAGTTCATCATTTCCTGACGAATACGGGTGTGCCGGTCCGATTGGCGAGAACTCGCCTGGACCGGCACGCCCGTGACGTCGTGATCAAACGCGAGCGCGGCGGGCCAGGCGCTCCGGGTCGAGAATGATGATGCTCTTGCCGTCCAGCCGCAGCCAGCCCCGGGAGGCGAAGTCGGCCAGCGCCTTGTTGACCGTCTCCCGGGAGGCGCCGACGAGCTGGGCGATCTCTTCCTGGGTGAGGTCGTGGGTCACCCGCAGCACGCCACCGTCCCGGGTGCCGAACCGGCCAGCCATCTGGAGCAGGTTCTTCGCCACTCGACCGGGGACGTCGGTGAAGATCAGGTCGGCCAGGGAGTCGTTGGTCCGGCGCAGCCTGCGGGCGAGCACCCGCAGCAGTTGCTCGGCGATCTCCGGCCGGTTGTTGAGCCATGGCCGCAGCGCCTGCTTGCGGAGTCGGACGAGCCGGGTGTCGGTCACCGCGGTCGCGGTCGCCGTACGCGGTCCGGGGTCGAAGAGCGAGAGTTCGCCGACCATGTCAGAAGGGCCCATGACGGCGATCAGGTTCTGGCGGCCGTCGGCGGCGCGTCGGCCCACCTTGATCTTGCCGCTGAGCAGGATGTAGAGACTGTCGCCAGGCTCGCCCTCGTTGAAGACGATCTCGCCCTTGCGGACTTCGAGCGTCTCCATCTCCTTGGCGAGCGCCTCGGCTGCTTCCGGGTCCACGCCCTGGAAGATTCCGCTGCGAGCCAGTACCTCGTCCATTGCGCACCTCCGACCTACGCGTGCCGCCTGTCGGCCGGGTCCGCCAGCCGGTGATCCGTCGCGCGCCGACAAGTCTAGGCCCAGGTCAGCCAGAATCGGAGGCCCACCCCTGGAATCTTGGTTCGACAACGTAACCCGAGCGACCTCGGAGGCGTTTAACATCCCCCCGTTTCCGCCCCGGCTGGCCTTGATGGTCGACGTTTCCGTCTCAACCGTACGCTCGCTGGGTGCTGTCCGACCCCACATTGACCTTCCGCCACGAGGACGGGCGGGACACCCCGCTGCTCGTGTGGCGTGCCGACCAGTCGCTGTACGGGGTCAGTTCCGCCCCGTTGGGTGGCGGTACGGGCGTACGCAACTGGGTGGTCAACGCGACCGTGCCGATGTCGTACTGGCGGGATGATCCGGAGAACCACTTGGCGGAGCTGGCCGACCAGCTCGACCTGCGCGGACCTGGCATCGGGCTGCTTACCGGTGTGGATGTGGCCGAGGTGGTGGCCCGGACGGACGACGGCGTCCAAGTTTGGGCCACCGTCGGCTTGGGCGCCCCGCTCTGGGCGGCTGCGTCACCGACGTCCGAACCCGCAGTAGAACGAGTGGGTACGGTGAATATCGTGGCCTTTGTCCCAGCGCGTCTAAGCGACGCCGCCCTGGTCAACGCGGTCGCCACGATTACCGAAGCCAAGACACAGGCCATCTGGGAACTGGGCCTGGCCGCCACCGGTACGGCTACCGACGCGGTCACCGTCCTCTGCCCGGTCGACGGTCCGGCTGCGCAATATGGTGGTCCCCGCTCCCGCTGGGGCGCACCGCTGGCTCGCGCCAGCCACGCGGCAGTACGCGCCGGTGGCGCGGAGCCCGTCGTCCCCTGGTCGGTACGGCAGGACCGCCGTGATCAGGCCGAGGTATCGGCCGAACGGCGGGCGCTACCCACGGGTAAAGCCGGGTAGGGTTCGCGGCGATGCGCGACCAGAATCCCCCTCACGTTGACGAGCGTCCGCGCCGCCCTGCCCGACGGGGCTGGCTGGCCGCCTTCGCAGTGCTCGTCGTGCTACTCGGGGTTGGGCTGGGCGGCGTCGCGGTAGTCCGGTACGTCGGCGACGACGAGGCCCGCCCGCAATGGCACAGCGGCGGATCCGCTGGCACCACGGGGTCGGCTACGCCCAGCGCGGGGCCGACGTCGAAGGTCATTTCCCTGTCGGCGACCGGCGACATCATCATGGGCAACGCGCCGGACCGGCTGCCCGCCAACGGCGGCAAGGGCTTCTTCGACTCGGTCAAGGCCGCGCTCGCCGCCGACCTGGTGATGGGCAACCTGGAAGAGCCGTTGACCGAGGACACCGGGGCTGGCAAGTGCGGCCCGAACTCCACGCAGTGCTATCAGTTCCGGGCCCCGCCGTCGTACGCGGCGCACCTGCGGGACGCCGGCTTCCAGGTGCTCAACCAGGCCAACAACCACGGGCACGACTTCGGGGCGGCGGGCTACCGCAACACCCGGCAGGCGCTGGAGGAGCACGGCCTCAAGTCCACCGGTGCGCCCGACCAGATCACCGTCGTGGAGGTCCAAGGGGTCAAGGTCGCGATCGCCGGCTTCTCTCCGTACGCCTGGTCCAACAGCCTGATCGACATCGCCAGTGCGAAGAAGGTGGTCGAGAAGGCGGCGACCATGGCGGACCTGGTCGTCGTTCAGGCGCACATGGGCGCCGAGGGATCTGCGATGACCCAGGTCAAGCCGGGTACGGAGCTGTTCCTCGGCGAAAACCGGGGCGATCCGGTCAAGTTCTCCCGAGCCATGATCGACGCCGGGGCGGATTTGATCATTGGGCATGGACCGCACGTGATGCGCGGGATGGAGTTCTACAAGGGGCGGCTCATCGCCTACAGCCTCGGCAACTTCGCGGGCGGCGGCGGCTCGCTCAGCAACAGAGGTCGGCTCGGCCTCGGGGCGATCCTGAAGGTCCAGTTGGCTGCGGACGGCAGCTGGGCTGGCGGCGAGTTCATCTCGACGTACATGAACGGCACCGGTAAGCCGACCATGGATGACGACCACCGTGGCTTGGAACTGGTCCAGGGCCTGACCAAGTCGGACTTTCCGACCACCGGCGCAGAATTCGACACCGCCGGCAAGATCACACCACCAGTGGCGAACTGATCTGGCGGCCAGGCTGACCCGGCGGCCGACGACAGAGCTGACGGCCGGGCTGTTCGACGCCGGGCCGACGTAGGCTGGCCGGCGTGAGTGCGAGGAAGAAGCCCGGCGACGGGGAGACCGAGCTGGGCCGTACGCGTCGAGCCCGCCGGATGGGTCGGACACTTGCGGAGACGCACCCGGACGCGCACTGCGAACTCGACCACGACGGGCCGTTGCAGCTCGCGGTGGCCACGATCCTCTCCGCGCAGTGCACCGACAAGAAGGTCAACGAGGTCACGCCCAAGCTCTTCGCGCGTTATCCCACTGCCGCCGATTACGCCGCCGCCGACCGGGCCGAGCTGGAGGACCTGATCCACCCGACCGGTTTCTACCGGAACAAGGCCACCTCGCTGATCAATCTTGGCCGGCAGCTCGTCGAGCGGTACGACGGACAGGTGCCGGGGCGGCTGGCCGACCTGGTGACCCTGCCCGGCATCGGGCGCAAGACGGCCAACGTCATCCTCGGTAACGCGTTCGGCGTTCCCGGCATCACCGTCGACACCCACTTCCAGCGGCTGGTGCAGCGGTGGGGCTGGACTGCGGAGACCGATCCGGTCAAGATCGAGCACGCCATCGGGGCGATGTTCGAGCGGCGGGACTGGACCATGCTCTCCCATCGAGTGATCTTCCACGGCCGGCGGGTGTGTCACGCCCGTACACCGGCCTGTGGGGCGTGCACACTGGCCCGACTCTGCCCCTCCTACGGACTCGGCCCCACGACGGCACCGGCCGCTGCCCGACTGCTGAAGGGGCCCCGGGCCCGGGACCTGGCGGTACAGGCCGGAATCGACCCCGACCTGGTACCAGCCCCGGCAGCGCCGACTCCCGATCCCGCAGCGCCGACTCCCGATCCCGCAGCGTCGACTCCCGATCCCGCAGCGTCGGCTCCCGATCCCGCAGCGTCGGCTCCCGATCCCGCAGCGTCGGCTCCCGATCCCGCAGCGTCGGCTCCCGATCCCGCAGCGCCGACTCTCGATCCGACAGCAGCGTCGACCCCCGATCCGACACTGGTGGTGCCGGAGCCGGCCGAGACCGCCGTGCTTCCCATACCCGTCGGCGACGTGGAGGTGCGGTGAACCGTCGCCTCAGCGGGCTGCTCTTGCTGCCGGCGCTACTACTCGTTGCCGCGTGCACCAACGCCGCCGACCAGGGAACACCCGAACCGACCGTCGCGGCTGCCCCGTTCGCCGACTGCTCCACGCTGACCACTTCGCCCGTTCGCGCAAGCACGCCGGCGGCGGCCGGGTCCAGCGCGCCGGCTGCGGCGTCGGCGACGGCGCTACCGGACGTACGACTGCCCTGCTTCACCGGTGGGGCAGAGGTTCCGGTGGCCGCGATCCGTGGACCGGCCGTGCTCAAC
Source organism: Micromonospora sp. NPDC003197 (assembly GCF_053590565.1). Lineage (NCBI taxonomy): Bacteria > Bacillati > Actinomycetota > Actinomycetes > Micromonosporales > Micromonosporaceae > Micromonospora > Micromonospora sp. NPDC003197. The sequence goes on from NZ_JBSFTE010000003.1 coordinate 198,613, forward strand.
TTCTGGGCGTCCTGGTGCCCGCCGTGCCGCAAGGAACTGCCGGCCTTCCAGCGACTCGCCGACCGGGCCGACGGCCGGGTACACGTGATCGGTGTGAACACCACGGACGACCGCGGCACGGCAGCCTCGCTCGGCAAGGAGCTGAAGCTGACCTTCCCCAACATCTTCGACGAGGAGGGAAAGGTACGGCTGAAACTGGCGCGGGCCGTGCTGCCGATCACCGTCTTCGTGGACGGGCAGGGACAGGTACGGCACGTGGACACCTCCGGTGCCCTGGACGACGCGTCGCTGGCAGAGCTGGTCGAGCGGCACCTTGCCGTGGCGGTGCCACTGTGAGCCAGGAACTGCCGGCCTGGTGCGAGCCGCTGCTGACCCAGGTGAGGTCGGCGCGTACCGAGCACTTCACCCGGCTGCGTACGCCCCGCACCGGTGGCCGACCCAGCGCCGTACTGGTGCTCCTCGGGGAGCAGCCGGAACACGGGCCGGACGTACTGCTCCTACAACGTGCGGCGACCCTGCGTAAGCATGCCGGTGAGCCGGCCTTTCCCGGCGGTGCCACCGACCCGGAGGATGCCGGCCCGGTCGACACCGCCCTACGGGAAGCCCAGGAGGAGGTCGGGCTCGACCCGGAGAGCGTCACCGTGCTCGCCGAACTGCCCCAGCTCTGGATACCGGTCAGCGACTTCGTCGTCACCCCGGTCCTCGGCTGGTGGCACGATCCGCATCCGGTCCATCCGCACGAACTGGCCGAGGTCGCCCACGTCGCCCGGCTCTCCATCGCCGAACTGGTGGACCCCGCCAACCGGGTCCGGGTACGGCACCCCAGCGGCTGGATCGGCCCGGCCTTCCAGGTGCGCGGCATGCTGGTCTGGGGGTTCACCGCCGGCGTACTCACGGCGCTGCTCGACATGGGCGGCTGGGCCCGACCATGGCCCCGGGACCGGGTGGTCGAACTGCCACCAGCGCCGACCGCTCCGCTCACTGGCGCGAACGGTACGGTCAGCGACGTGACGGGTGCAGTTCGCGACGCGAACGGTACGGCCAGCGGCACGGAGGGCACGGTCGGCGGAATCGACCAGGTGGCTGGTCCGCTGCCCTGATCGGGAAGCCGGGGGAGCGCAGCACCGTCGGAGGGATTCTTCCGCTCGGCAGCCCCTCGGATCGACTGCTTCCGGTGGACATGAGCGGGTTGGTTCGGTACGAGCCGAGCCCCGCCGATGGTTCCCCCGTACCCTGGACCCGTGTCAGCGGTGGATGTCGTCCTGCTCCTGCTCATGTTGCTGTTCGCGATCAGCGGCTATCGCCAGGGTTTTGTCATCGGCGTGCTGTCTTTCAGCGGGTTCTTCCTTGGTGCGCTGATTGGTCTGCAACTCGGCCCGCTGATCGCCCAACAGTTCACCGGTCCTTCTGCCCGGGTGGTCGTGGCGCTCATTACGATCTTCGGCTTGGCAGTACTCGGTCAGGCGTTGGCCGGCTGGATCGGCTCGCATCTGCGGCACGCGATCACCAGCCGTACCGGTCGTAAGATCGACGACGTCGGTGGCGCGTTCGTGTCACTGGTCGCGGTGCTACTTGTCGGCTGGCTGGTGGCTGTCCCACTGGGCTCCTCGTCTCTGCCCTGGTTGGCCAGTTCGGTACGCAACAGTGCCCTGCTCACCACGGTAGACCGGGTACTACCCGACCAGGCGCAGGCGCTGTCCGATGCGCTGCGGGACACCGTCGACACCAATGGCTTCCCGAACGTCTTCGAGGGGCTGACACCGACCCGGGCCCGGGAGGTCGCCCCGCCCGATCCGGCGCTGGCGGGTTCGCAGGTGGTGGCCAACGGGCGACGGTCGGTGGTCAAGGTGCTCGGCACCGCGCCGAGCTGTTCGCGTCGGATCGAGGGTTCGGGCTTCGTCTACTCGCAGGACCGGGTCATGACCAACGCGCACGTGGTCGCCGGTACCCGGACCGTCTCCGTCGAACTGGACGGCCAGCGGCACAGCGGCCGGGTGGTCGTCTACGACCCGAACCGCGATCTGGCCGTGATCTACGTCCCGGGTCTGTCGGCACCGGTGATGCGGTTCGCGTCCCGCCCAGCAGCGATCGAGGCAGATGCCATCGTGCTCGGCTTCCCGCTCGACGGTCCCTACAACGCACAGTCCGCGCGGGTTCGGGACGTAGACGAGATCACCGGGCCGGACATCTACGAGTCCGGCAACGTGACCCGGGAGATCTACACGATTCGCGCCTTGGTCCGGAGTGGCAACTCGGGTGGTCCGCTGGTCGCACCCAACGGCGAGGTGCTCGGCGTGATCTTCGCGGCGGCAGCGGACGACCCGAACACCGGCTTCGCGGTGACGGCGGCCGAGGCGAGGTCCGTCGCCGAGGTGGGCACCGAACGCACCGCCGGTACGGGGACCGGCAACTGCACCTGACCTGGGGTCAGCGTCTCGCCGGATTGTCGCGGTTTGTCGAGCGTCGGGACCGGCGGAGTAGCAGGACGCTGCCGACGAGCAGGGCGACGAAGAGCGCGCCGCCGCCCCAGAACCGTTCCGGGGTCTGCCCGGCCGGGGAACCTGCCGGTCGAGCCGCCCAACTGCGATGGTCAGCCGGCCCCGGCATGCCGAGTTGGTCCGACTGACGCTGGGTGGGCTTGAGTGACGTCTCCACGTGTGGGGCTCGACCGAAGCCCGAGACACCGGGGGACAGATTGTTGTCGAGCGGGTTGCGAGTCTGCTTGGCAACCTCGCCGTTCAGCGCGGCGACCGGGTCGACCAGACCGAAGCCGAAGCGGTCGTCGCGGCCGGCGGGCCCCAGGTCGCGGGCGGTCTCGACAAGCCGGCTCACCACACTGCCCGCCGACATGTCGGGCCACTTGGCCCGCAACAGCGCCGCCGACGCGGCCACCAGAGGGGCAGCGAAGCTGGTGCCCTGGACCCGCCAGTAGCCGCCGGGTCGGGCACCGGTCAGTCCGGTCGCCGGTGCGGTCAGTACGGTCTCGGAGCCGGTGATCGAGCCGGACCAGAGCCGGTCGGTGTCGCTCTCCAGCCCGGCGACCGCGATCACTCCTGGCTCGCGGGCCGGATACCACACGGTGCTGGCCGAGGATGTCGTCAAATTTCCGGTGCAGGCGACGACGACCACGTTCCGAGCGAACGCATAGTCGAGGGCGGCAGCCAGCGCCGCGCTGTCCCCGGAGCCGCCCAACGACAGGTTGATCACCTGGGCGCCGTGGTTGACCGCCCAGAGCACCCCCTTGGCGACGATCAGCGCATCGTCGTAACGGTTCTTCTCGTTCAACACCCGTACTGGAAGGATCTTGGCCTTTGGTGCCAGCCCGACGACTCCGCGCTTGTCGTTGTCGCGCCCGGCGATGAGAGCGGCCACGGTCGTACCGTGCCCCACCGGGTCGGACCGGCCGTCACCACCGGCCGGATCCACCAGGTCGATGCCGGGCAGCACCTGGCCTTCCAGATCAGGATGCGAGGCGTCCACACCGGAGTCGATCACGGCGACGGTGACACCCTGACCGGTCGACATCCGCCACGCGGCCTTGGCATCCAGTTTGTCCAGCTGCCACTGCTGTTCGCGGACCGACTCGGTGCGCACCGGCAGGCCCACCGGCTCAGCTGGCGTGAGCCCGAGGGCCGAGACCTGTGTCGGTGCGAGCCCGAGGGCCGAGGTGTGCGCTGGCCCGAATGCGATAGCCGAGGCGTGGCCTGGAGCCGGCCCGGCGAGGGCGGTGGAGACACCGACGACGGCGGCCAGCGTCGCCCCGGCAATCCGTCCGACGACACTCCGCCCCTGGTACGACAGCCCTGTCACAGTTCGGCCATTCACCCCGGTAGACACGTGATGCACGGAGATTACCGCGTCCACCTGTGCCGGACGGAGCGATTGGGGATGACTGAATCAGGATGCCGGCAGATGCGCCAGCTGAATCAGTCGTACTCCTTCCTTGCGGGTCACCAGCCGCCCACGACCCGGCGGCAGCGGAGCCGGGCGTACGTTGCCGACCAGTGCGCCCTCGTCGGCGCTACCGGACATCACCAGGCCGGGGGAGGACAGTTCACGCAACCCCTGGATGATCGGCTCGTAGATGGATCGGGCCGCGCCACCGGCACGCCGGGTCAGCACCAGGTGCAGGCCGATGTCGCGGGCCTGGGGCAGGAACTCCTGAAGTGCCTGGAGTGGGTTGGCTGGCCCCGTGGCGACCAGGTCGTAGTCGTCGACCAGCACGAACAGTTCCGGACCGGTCCACCACGACCGGTCCTTCAACTGTGCTGGCGTGACATCCGGACCGGGCAGCCGGCGCTGCATGTAGCCGGCAGCCGACTCGATGAGGTCGGTGGTTCCGGCGGCCGCCGTACCGTAGCCGATCAGGTGCTCGCTCTGGATCGCGCCGAGCAGGCTGCGCCGGTAGTCGACCACGATCACCCGGGCCTGCTCCGGCGTGAACCGGTTCGTGATCGACGTGGCCAGGGCCCGCAGGAACGACGACTTGCCGCACTCCGCGTCGCCGAAGAGGACGAAGTGTGGTTCGGAGGCAAAGTCGATCGCCACCTGCCGCAGGTCGGCCTCGGCGATGCCGATGGGGATGCGTAGCCCGTCGGTCTCGGTCAGCTCCAACCCGGTGTACGGCAGCACCGGCGGCAGTAGTCGTACCCGGGGGGCGGGTGTCCCGGTCCAGCCGTCCGCGACCGCCTTGATCACTGCCGACGTTTCGCCGCCGAGTGCGGCCAACTCGGGCAGGGCGGTCAGGAAGTGCAGACTCTCGGCGGTGATGCCCCGACCGGGCGTCTTCTCCGGCACGTTCGCCGCCGCCCGGCGGGACACGACCGAATCCGTCGGGTCACCCAGGCGTAGCTCCAGTCGGGAGCCGAACAGGTCGCGGATCGCCGGGCGGAAGTCCATCCACCGGGCGGCGGTGGCGACCACGTGCACCCCGTACGACAGGCCCCGGGTGGCGATGTCGGTGACCAGGGGCTCCAGGTCGTCGTACTCGCCTCGCATGGTCGACCAGCCGTCGATGATCAGGAACACGTCGCCGAACGGGTCGGCCGTACCCGTCGGGTTACCCGTCGCTCGCCGCTTCCGGTACGCCGAGATCGACTCCACGCCCGACTCGGCGAAGCGTCGTTCCCGGTCGGCGAGCAGGGTGCTGATTTCGCCGACCGTACGCCGGACCACCGTGCTGTCCAGTCGGCCGGCCACCCCACCGACGTGCGGCAGGTCGCGGAGTCCGGTCAGCGACCCGCCGCCGAAGTCCAGGCAGTAGACCTGCACCTCGGCCGGGGTGTGGGTGAGGGCGAGACCGCAGATCAGCGTACGGAGCAGCGTGGACTTGCCGCTGAGCGGTGCGCCGACCACGGCGACGTGTCCGGCGGCCCCCTCAAGTTGCAGCCACAACAGGTCGCGGCGCTGCTCGAACGGCTTGTCGACCAGGGCGACCGGCACCTGGAGGGCACCGTGCAGTTCCGGGTTGCCGAAGGTCAGCCCGCGTGCCGGGTCGAGGGCGACCGGGCCGAGTAGCTCATCGAGCGTCGCCGACTGGCCCAGCGGGGGCAGCCAGACCTGGTGGGCCGGTGGCCCCTGCCCGACCAGCCGGGCGACCAGTACGTCGAGCAGGCTTTCGCCGGTTGCCGACTCCGTCGCGTCGTCGTCCGGGTTGACCGGTGCTGCCACCGGTTCGGGGATTGGTACGAAGTGGGTCGAATAGGAGAGCAGTCGAGGGGTGCCCGGTTGTCCGGGACCGCCGGACGCGCCCGCGCCGGTGCGCTGGAATACGCCGGAGACGTACGCGGCCTTGAACCGGACCAGCGGCTCGGTGCCGAACTTCAGGTAGCCGTGGCCGGGAGAGCGGGGCAGTTCGTAGGCGTCGGGCACGCCGAGCACCGTCCGGGACTCCAGCGACGAGAAGGTCCGCAGACCGATCCGGTACGACAGATGGGTGTCCAGCCCGCGCAGCCGCCCCTCCTCCAGGCGCTGCGAGGCGAGCAGCAGATGTACGCCGAGCGACCGACCCAGCCGGCCGATCTGGACGAAGAGGTCGATGAAGTCGGGTTTTGCGGTGAGCAGTTCGGAGAACTCGTCGCAGATGATCAGCAGGGACGGTAGCGGGGCGAGGGTCCCCCCGCTGGCGCGTGCCTTCTCGTAGTCCCGGAGGCTGGCGAAGTTGCCGGCCCGGCGCAGCAGTTCCTGTCGACGGATCAGCTCGCCGTTGATCGCGTCGACCATCCGGTCCACCAGCGGCAACTCGTCGGCGAGGTTGGTGATCACCGCTGCGGTGTGCGGTAGCCGGTCCAGCGAGGCGAACGTCGCGCCGCCCTTGAAGTCGATGAGTACGAAGTTGAGCGTCTCGGAGGAGTGCGTCGCCGCCAGGGCGAGCACCAGGGTACGAAGCAACTCGGACTTGCCGGAGCCGGTGGCCCCGATGAGCAGCCCGTGCGGCCCCATACCGTCCTGGGCGGATTCCTTGAGGTCGAGTTCGATCGCCCCGCCGTCCGAGCCGACCCCGATCGGCACCCGCAGCCGGTCCCGGTTGGCCCGGGGTGCCCAGCCCTGTGCCGGGCTGAAGCTTTCCGGGTCACCGACGCCGAGCAGTTCGGCCAGCCCCATCTCGGTGGCCAGTGGCGCGTCGGAGGACTTCGAGGCGGCGGCCAACCGTAGCGGGGCGAGCCGACGTGCCACCGCCTCGGCCTCGGCGACGCCCAACTGGTCCGGGCTGCCGACCTCCACCGGACCATCCATCGAGAGGGTGCCGAGCCGGCCGCCCCGTACGTCCAACACCAGCGTCGACCGGTCCAGCAGGCGCGGCGGCGGATTGTCCAGATCGATGATGGTGACCGCGTCGATGCCGCCGTCGCTGACCAGGTGGGAGGCGCCGGTCAGGTCCCCACCGTCAAGGACGAACACGACGTGCGGGCCGTCGGTCGCCGGCCCGGCCGGGCTGAACCGGGACCGGCTCCCCAGTACGTCGTCGAGCAGCTTCTCCAGTTCGGCCGCCGCGCTGGTGACCAGGCGTACCGGACCGAGCGCGTCGGTAAGCGTCGGGTGCTGGGCGTGCGGTAGCCACTTGAGCCACTCCCACCGGTCCCGGCGCTCGGGACCGGTGCAGACCGCGATCAGCAACTCGTCCGGAGCGTGGAAGACGGCGAGTTGGGCCAACATCGCTCGGGCCAGTGCCTGTGCGTCGGCGGAGCCGGTGTGTCCGCCGGTGCCGTCGGTCCCCTGCGCCACGCCGATGGCACCGATCAGCGCGCCCGATGCCGGGTTGCGCGTTGCCGAACCGGTGACGAAGACCCGGGCGAAACCCCGAAGGGAGAGCGCCACCGGCAGCGCGGGCACCACCGAGTACGCGTCGAGGAACCGGCGTAGCGCCCCGGCCGTCATCGGTTCGAGCTCCTCCAACGGCCGGGTGACCGGTGGCACCAGAGGGGTGGCGAGGGTCTGTGGTCCGACCCCGATCCGGACCACGCCGAAGTCCGGGTCTCCGGGACGACGTTCCCAGACCCGATGACTGGACACAGTGGACCACAGTTGAGCTGGCTCGGGGTGCCGGTAGAAGAGACCAGCCTTCTGCTTGGCTGCCGTATCCCGGACCCGACGGCGCAGCGTGGCCAGATGGCGCAGGTATTCACGCCGGGCCGCCATCATCTCCGACTTCTTCGGCGTTCCCGCGGCACTGCCCCACGAGGTGGCCAGCATGGCGAGGGAGGAGATGCCGAACATCGCACCCACCACATAGGAGTAGGTGCCACCACCCCGGCCGAACATCATCGCCATCGCGACGGTGCCGCCCAACATCGGCAGGACCATCAACGCCTGCTGCCAGCGGCCGCCCGTGGTGGCGGGAATCTCCGGCGGTGCCTCGACGGCAAGCTCCCCAGTCGGGATATCCGGTGCCGGTCGGCGTGGTGGCCGCTTGATGACAACACTGCTCACGCCAGACCGCTCCTGATCGTGTCCATTGTGTCCTTCCCTGTGGCCGTACCGAGGAAATCATCCACCGGCCGGCTCTGGCCCGTCCGGCGGCTCGCGTCGCCGTACCCTCACGCTCCGGTGAACGGGCCCGGCCCATGGTAGGTAGAGTTCGGTCGTCCGCGCAGCCTCGGTTGCCGACGTAATGGAGGATCGTCAATGAGTACCGGGCTTGCCCGTGTCACGATCAGTGCCCCGGAGCGGCGGTTGGACGTTGCCCTTCCGGAACAGGTATCCCTCGCCGAATTGCTGCCCGAGGTGCTCCGACACGCCGGCGAAGGACTGGCCGACGAGGGCGAACGGCACGGCGGCTGGCTGCTGCGCCGGGCAGACGGTGCGGTGCTGTCGACCGGTCAGGCACTACTACCCCAGGGCGTACGCGACGGCGATGTGCTGCACCTCGTACCCGCTCGAGCACAGTGGCCCGAACTCGAATACGACGACGTGGTGGAAGCGATCGCCGACGGGGCCCGACGGCGGGGCAGCGCCTGGTCCGGCTCGGCGACCCGCTACGCCGCCCTGGTCGGTGCCGGTGTGGCGCTCGCCGCCGGGCTCTTCGCCGTACTGGCCGGCGGGGCGGACTGGCCGGCAGGAGCGTACGCCGCGCTCGGCATCGCCGTACTGCTTACGCTCGCCGGGGTGGTGGCCTCCCGGGCGTACGGGGACGCTCCAGCCGGCACCGCCCTCGGCGGCTACGCGATGCCGTACGCCTTCGCCGGTGGCGCGCTGCTGGTGGCCTCCGGTGATCCGGTCGGGGTGTTCGGGCTGATCCGCTGGCTCGGTGCACCCGAGCTGCTGGCCGGCTCGGTGGCGCTCCTGCTGGTGGCGGTGCTCGGGCTGATCGGGGTGGCCGCCGGACTGCGGGTGTACGCGGCTGGCGTGGCGGTCGGCCTGCTCGGCGCGGCAACCGCGCTGGCCGGACTCTTCCTGTCGGCGGCCGGCGCAGCGGCGATCCTGATCTCCGTGCTGGTGTGCGCCATCGGGACGCTGCCGCTGCTGGCGATCCGGTTCGGCAAACTGCCGATGCCACCGATCACCCTGCCGACCGGCAGCCAGTTGGCAGAGGCTGCCGACGGCGGTACGGCCGACCCGTTGGCCGCCGCCCGGGAGCGCCCGGAGCGGCAACGGGTGTTCGCTGCGGTGGCCCGTACCGAGGAGTTGCTGACCGGGATGTTGATCGGGCACGCCGTGCTCGCGATCGCGGCAGCGGCCGTACTCGCCACCGTGGGTGGCTTCTCCGGCCGGCTCCTCGTGGCGGTCTCCGCCGCCGCGCTACTGCTCCGGTCCCGCCTCTTCGTCACGGTACGTCAGCGGGTGCCGCTGGTGGCCGCCGGACTGGCCAGCCTCGCCGTACTCGGCGTGGTCCTGGCCGCCAAGGTCGAAGCGACCGGCCTGTTGCTGTTGGCGGTGGGCGGGCTGGTGGTGGCCCTGGTGACGGTGGTGACCGCGGCGACGTATTCGCGTCGGCCGCCGACGCCGTACCTGGGCCGGGCCGCCGACATCATCGACACCCTGATGGTGGTCTCGGTGGTACCGGTGGCCTGCGCGGTGCTCGGCCTCTACGCACGCGCCCGGGGTCTGCTCGGCTGAGCGACACCCCGGGCGGGTCGAGATACGCCAACCGGTCGTCGGCTGGATGGCCCTGCCGACGACCGGATCGGGTAGATCAGTTCAGTGTCCGCCGTTGCCCTGCTCGACAGCCTCCTGCTGGCGGCGGATCGACGCCCGGATCTCCGCCTCAGCCTCGGTACGACCCACCCAAGTAGCACCTTCGACCGACTTGCCGGGTTCGAGGTCCTTGTACACCTCGAAGAAGTGCTGGATCTCCAGCCGGTCGAACTCGCCAAGGTGGTGGATGTCCCGCAGGTGCTCCTGCCGAGGATCTTCGAACGGGACGCACAGGACCTTGTCGTCGCCGCCCTTCTCGTCGGTCATCCGGAACATTCCGATGGTGCGGCACCGGATGAGGCAACCTGGGAAGGTGGGTTCGGGCACCAGCACCAGGGCGTCCAGCGGGTCGCCGTCCTCGCCCAGGGTGCCTTCGATGAAGCCGTAGTCCGCCGGGTACTGGGTAGAAGTGAAGAGTGTGCGGTCCAGCCGGATTCGGCCGGTCTCGTGGTCCACCTCGTACTTGTTGCGGTGACCCTTAGGGATCTCAACCGTAACGTCGAAATCCATCTTCACGCTCCCTCGTTTGCCCACGCTGGCTAACGGAATCAACTATCACCAACCGGACAAGTGTTGATCCACTCGTTTGAACCGGTCGCCACATAGTGTTCGGACCAAAGTAGTGTCGCCTAAGCCGATTCTTGCGCGCGGGGGAGGGTGTAGTGGCGAGGGAAGATTCACACTCTGGCCCGGAGGACGAACCTCGGCCGCCGGCTCCCAAATCGCCCCAGGAGGGGGATGACCAGCCGGAGCCGCCAGCATCGGCGGACCTATCGGTGAACGGTAAGTCCAGCGATCCCAGCGCTGGCCCAGCCCCGGACGACCCGGATCCGGCTGCGGATCCGGCCTCGGATCCAGCCGCGGAAGCGCCGAGTCCGGCTGTTGATCAGGTCGGGGCCGATGCGGAGGATGAGGCCACTCGGCCCATTTCACTGGTTGAGTCGTCGCCGCCGGTCGAGCCGCCGTCGGGGGCTGCGGACGGTGACGCCGCCCCGGCGGTACCGCCTGTCGGGCCGTCGTTGGCGGATGCGGACGAGCCGAGTCCGGCTGCCAGCCAGGTTGAGGCGGACGGTGACGTAACTCGGCCCATTTCATTGGTCCAGCCGCCGCCGGCGGATGCGGACGGTGACGCTACGCAGGCGGTACCGCCCGTCGGGCCGCCGTCGTCAGATGCGGGAGATGAGGCCACCCAGGCGGTGCCACCGGTCGAGTCTCCGTCGCCGGCGGAGTCGCCGACTCCGACCGCCAGCCAGGCCGGGGCCGATGCGGACGATGAGGCGACTCGGCCGGTGCTGCTGTTCCGGCCGTCGGCGGATGCGGACGACGAGGCCACTCAGCCAGTGCCGCTGGTCGGGTCTCCGATGCCGCTCGGGGCGTCGGGGGCTGCGGGTGATGATGAGGCCACCCGGCCCATTGCCCGGGTTGAGCCGCCATCGCCAACCGAGCCGGTCGCCGGGCCAACCCCGCCGGTAGCACCACCCCCACCCCCACCCCCGCCTTCGCCGCCGGCCTGGCCACCGGTTCCGTCGGGCGGACCCCCGCTGCCGCCGCCTCAACGTAACCGGACCCGGCTTGTCGCCGTACTCGTTCCGGTGCTCGTTCTGGTCCTGGCAGTGGTCAGCCTGGTGGTCGTCCGACCTGGCCCGATCGCGGGCTGGCTGGGGTCCGACGACCGTTCCCCAGCCACCATCGAACTGGGGGAGCCCGTCCCGCCGCCGGTGCTGGCAAGCGTTGCGGACAACGCGCCGATGCCGACCTCAGCCGGGATTCACGCTGCGATCGATGCTCTGGTCACCGGCTCCGAACTCGGCAGTGAGGTGAACGTCTCGGTGTTCGATGCGCTCACCGGGGAGTCGCTCTACGCCCGGGGCGCTGACGTGCCGACCGTACCCGCCTCCACGACGAAGCTGGCCACCGCCGTTACGGTGCTCGCCACCCGGGGGCCGGCGTACCGGATCACGACTCGCGTGGTGGCCGGAGCGGAGCCGGGGGAAGTCGTGATCATCGGGGCCGGGGACCCCACCCTGGCGGTCAACGGCACCGGTAGCTACCCCGGTGCTGGTCGACTCGACCAACTGGCAGAGCAGGTGAAACAGGCGCTGGGCGGGATCGTGCCGACCAAGGTCACGGTCGATTCCTCGCTGTATTCCGGGCCGACCTACGAACCCGGGTGGGATTCCGACATCCCGACCGGCGGCTACGGTGCGGCGATCACCGCCCTGATGACCGATGGTGCCCGACTCGACCCCAAGAAATCGACCAAGGGGGCCGCGCGTACCCCGGTCCCAGATTTGGCAGCCGGAAAGTCCTTCGCCAAGCTGCTCGGTCTTCCGGCTGACCAGGTCAAGACGGTGAGCCGGGGAGCCGCGCCGGAGTCGAACGGCTCGACCGCCGCGCCGACCGCCGGGAGTGGCCCGATCGAGCCCGGTACGGAGCTGGGGCGGGTGCAGTCGCCACCGATCATCCGGATGGTCGACTTCATGCTCACCGACAGCGACAACGTGGTCGCCGAGGCGTTGGCCCGGCAGGTGGCGCTCAGCCGGGGACAACCCGCCTCCTTCGCGGGCGGGGCAGCGGCGATGGACGCCGTACTCGCCGAGTTGGGATTGCCGGCCGACCAGAGCGACCTGGCCGACGGTAGTGGCCTGTCCCGCAGTAACCGGGTGACCCCGGAACTGCTGTCCCGGCTGCTGGTCATGGTCGCCAACGGGCAGCATCCCGAACTGACCGGCCTGGTCAACGGCCTACCCGTTGGCGGCTGGTCCGGCACGCTCGATGACCGGTTCGGTGTCGCGGCCAGCCGGACGGGAGCCGGGGTGGTCCGGGCCAAGACCGGGACCCTCTCCGGGGTACATGCCTTCTCCGGACTGCTGACCACGGCCGACGGTCGGTTGCTCGCGTTCACCGTGCTGGCCAACAAGGTGCCGGTCGACAACGATCAGGCCCAGGCGATTCTGGACCGGTTGGCCGCGACGCTAGCCGCCTGCGGCTGCCGCTGACCGGCGCGGGCGACAGCGAGCCCGGGTGGGGTTGTGCGGGCGCGGGTACGGTTGGTCCATGGCGCAGTTCGTTGATTGGGATCTGGCCTCCGCCACCGCCGGGGCACTGGCTAAGTCGGGCCCTCGGGTCTCCTATGACGAAGCGACCGACGTCGTGGCCGAGCTGCGTCGACTGACCGACGAGGCGGCCGAGCACGTGGTGGCGTACACCGGCCTACGGTCCCAGGTCGAGCACCCGCCGGTGCGGGTGGTCGATCGACGGGACTGGGCGGCCACCAACGTCGACGGCCTCCGGCAGGTGATCACGCCGTTGGTCGGCCAGCTCACCGGCGACAAGCAGCCAGGCGCGCTCACCGACGCGATCGGTTCCCGACTGACCGGGGTGCAGGCCGGCACCGTGCTGGCCTATCTCTCCGGCCGGGTGCTCGGTCAGTACGAGGTCTTCTCTGCCGATCCCGGCCAACTGCTGCTGGTGGCGCCGAACATTGTCGAAATAGAGCGGAAGCTGGGTGCCGATCCGCACGATTTCCGGCTCTGGGTCTGCCTGCACGAGGTCACCCACCGCACCCAGTTCACCGCCGTACCCTGGCTGCGCGGCCACTTCCTCGGTGAGGTGCAGGCGTTTGTCGACGCGTCACAGGCCGGCGGGGAGAACTTTCTGCACCGACTGCGTCGGGGAGTAGGCACCCTGGCCGAGGCGATCCGCGACCCGGAGAGCCGGACCAGTGTCCTGGACATTGTGCAGACCCCGGGCCAGCGAGCCGTCCTCGATCGGCTCACCGCGCTGATGACGCTGCTGGAGGGGCACGCGGAGTTCGTCATGGATGGCGTGGGCCCGGAGGTGGTGCCCAGCGTCGAGGAGATCCGGGCCAAGTTCAACCATCGCCGGGAGGCGGGCAACCCGCTGGAGAAGGCGATCCGCAAGCTGCTCGGTATGGATGTCAAGATGCGCCAGTACGCCGAAGGTCGAAAGTTCGTCCACGGGGTCGTGGACCGGGTGGGCATGGCCGGGTTCAACAAGATCTTCAGCTCGCCGCTGACCCTGCCCCGGCTGTCCGAGCTGGCCGACCCGGACGCCTGGGTGACCCGGGTGCACGGCCCGGTCACCCCGAAGCCGGACGCCGGCTGAGCCGGACAGCGTGGCCAGGCTCGCGGCATCCGTCGCCGCCATCCGCGTCGCGGTCCGTCGAACACTGACCCGGGTACGCCCCGACGGGCCGGTGCTGGTCGCCTGTTCCGGCGGCGCCGACTCGCTCGCCCTGGCCGCGGCCACGGTGTTCGTGGCCCCCCGGCTGGGACTGTCCGTGGGGCTGGTGACCGTGGACCACGGTTTGCAGGCCGGCTCGGCGCAGCGCGCCGCCACCGTGGCGAAGTGGGCCACGGAGGCGGGCTTCGCCCCGGTCGAGGTCGCCACCGTGACGGTCGACGGTCGGCCCGGGGGACCGGAGGCGGCCGCCCGCGAGGCTCGCTACCAGGCCCTGACCGAGGCTGCCCGACGGCACGGGGCAACCGCCGTACTGCTCGGGCACACCCGGGACGACCAGGCGGAGACGGTGCTGCTCGCGCTGGCCCGGGGTGCCGGTCCCCGAGGGCTGGCCGGCATGCCGGTCCAGCGGGAACTGGACGGCACGATCCTGCTTCGCCCGCTGCTGGGGGTCGGTCGGGAGCAGACCCGTGCGGCCTGCACGGTCCTTGGCCTCACTGCCTGGGATGACCCGCACAACAGCGATCCGGCCTACACCCGGGCCCGGGTACGCGGCGACCTGATGCCGGTGTTGACCCAGGTTCTGGGGGCCGGGGCGGTGGACAATCTGGCCCGTACCGCCCGGCTCGTCGCCGAGGACAACGCCACCCTCGACTCGATTGCCGCCGCCGCGTTCGACACCGTCCGTAGCGAGGGCGGGCTGTCCGTGCCGGGGCTGGTGGGGTTGCTGCCGGCGATCCGTACTCGGGTCCTGCACGCCTGGTGTCGGGAGCTGGGGGCGTCCCCGGCCGCGCTGTCGTCTCGCCACATCGCGGCGCTCGATGCCCTGGTGACCGCCTGGCACGGCCAGGGTCCGGTTGCCCTGCCAGGCGGCGGTCGCGTTGCCCGGCAGGGCGGGGTCCTCGTCACAGGGGCCGAGCCCGATCCGAGTGCATTGGGCTGATTGTTGGTTAGCTCACGGTTGTCGCGGATAGCCTAATTTCATGGCGAATTCGCCCGTAGTTCGGAATCTTGGACCGCCGTTCTGGCCTCGTCCGGTCGAGGAACCGGGCACGCGAGGTTACGACTGGCGACAACATGCCGCCCCGCCGACAACCCGCTACCGGCATACGGCAGGCTAGGCGTCATGGCTGACGGCTCCTGGTACGACGCCGACATCGATCACGTGATCATTTCTGAGGAGCAGATCCGCGAGAAGACCGCGGAACTCGCTAAGCAGGTGTCGGCCGACTACGCATCGGTTGAAGACGGACTGCTGCTGGTGTGCGTGCTCAAGGGTGCGGTCATGTTCATGGCCGACTTCGCCCGGGCCCTGGGCCGGCATGGTCCCCCGGCCGAGTTGGAGTTCATGGCCATCTCCTCGTACGGCCAGGGCACCACCTCCTCCGGAGTGGTGCGAATCCTCAAGGACCTCGATCGGGACATCGCCGGTCGGCACGTCGTGGTGGTCGAGGACATCGTCGACTCCGGGCTGACCCTGTCCTGGCTGCTGCGCTACCTGAAGTCCCGGTCGGCGGCCAGCGTCGAGGTGGTGGCACTGTTCCGTAAGCCGGACGCGGTCAAGGTTCCAGTGCCAGTCAAGTACGTCGGCTTCGACATCCCGACCGAGTTCGTCGTCGGCTACGGCCTGGACTTCGGCGAGCGCTACCGGGAGCTGCCCTTCGTCGGCGTCCTCAAGCCCGAGGTCTACGCCCGGCCCTGAGTGGGTGGTCCGGCCCTGAGCCCGGTCGCTCCTGAGCGCGTCCGGCCCTACGCAGATCGCTCCGGGGCGCGGCGGCTGATCTTCCCAGCGGTGCACTCTCCGGAAATGTGGAGCAGACGTACAGCGCGCTTTCAGGAAGGCCGGCTAACGTGTGTGTGGGTGGCGAGGGTGCCGCCCTCGGTGCCGGATCTTCCGCCCCGTCTGACCGTATGGGGTCGTGGGCCGGTACGAACTGCGTGGCTCAACGGTCTTGCTCACGTTCCGTGGCGGTGGCGGTCCAGGCTAGTCGCCCCGGAGCGCTCGCTCCTCGCATTCACGGTGTACCGTCGAATGACCGTGGCGCGGTGTGTGAGCGTCCGGGGTTGCGGCCGGCTGACAGGGCGGCCACGACCGCCGCTACGCGGCGAATCTGCCAGACGGTCAGGACGTCGATCAGGAGGGTCCGGGCGCTGAGGCGCTCGACAACAGTATGGAACGTACGCGTTTCTTCCGCCGCCCGGTGGTCTGGATCATCCTGGTGATCATCGGTGCGATAGCGCTCAGCTCGTTCTTCACCGGCGGCCCGAGCTACCACAAGGTCGACACCTCTGTCGCCCTCGACCAGCTCAACAAGGGCGGCATCAAGAAGGCGATCTTCCAGGACAAGGAGCAGACGCTCCAGCTGGACCTGGCCGAGAAGGCCAAGTTCGGTGACACCGAGACCGACCGAATCCAGGCGCAGTTCCCCTACGAGGTGGGCGACGAGGTCTGGAACCAGGTGCTGGCTGCCAAGGCGGCCAACCGGATCACCGGCCCGGCCGACACCGAGGTCTCCGGCGACAGCGTCTTCCTGACCCTGCTGGTCAACCTGCTCCCGATCGCCGTGCTGGTGATCCTGCTGCTGCTGTTCATGTCGCAGATGCAGGGCGGCGGGTCCCGGGTGCTCAACTTCGGCAAGTCCAAGGCGAAGGTGATCACCAAGGACACCCCGAAGACCACCTTCGCCGACGTGGCCGGCTCGGAGGAGGCCGTCGAGGAACTGCACGAGATCAAGGACTTCCTGCAGAACCCGGCGAAGTACCAGGCTCTCGGCGCCAAGATTCCCAAGGGCGTGCTGCTCTTCGGCCCTCCCGGTACCGGTAAGACCCTGCTGGCCCGCGCGGTCGCCGGTGAGGCGGGCGTGCCGTTCTACTCCATCTCCGGCTCCGACTTCGTCGAGATGTTCGTCGGTGTCGGTGCGAGCCGGGTCCGGGACCTGTTCGAGCAGGCCAAGGCGAACGCCCCCGCCATCGTCTTCGTCGACGAGATCGACGCGGTCGGCCGGCACCGTGGTGCGGGTATGGGCGGTGGCCACGACGAGCGCGAGCAGACCCTCAACCAGCTCCTCGTCGAGATGGACGGCTTCGACACCAAGGGCGGTGTCATCCTGATCGCCGCGACCAACCGGCCGGACATCCTCGACCCGGCGCTGCTGCGTCCGGGCCGGTTCGACCGGCAGATCGCGGTGGACACCCCGGACATGGAGGGCCGTAAGGCCATCCTGCGGGTGCACGCCAAGGGCAAGCCGTTCGCGCCCGACGTCGACCTGGACGCGGTGGCTCGGCGTACCCCCGGTTTCACCGGTGCCGACCTGGCCAACGTGATCAACGAGGCCGCGCTGCTGACCGCTCGCTCCGACAAGCGGGCGATCTCCAACGACTCGCTCGAAGAGTCGATCGACCGGGTCGTCGCCGGCCCGCAGCGTCGTACCCGCGTGCTGAGCGACCGCGAAAAGAAGATCACCGCGTACCACGAGGGTGGCCACGCGCTGGTCGCCTGGGCGTTGCCGCACTCGGCGCCGGTGCACAAGGTGACCATTCTGTCCCGTAGCCGTTCGCTCGGACACACGCTGGTGCTGCCCACCGAGGACAAGTACACCCAGACCCGGGCCGAGATGGTCGACACTCTGGCCTACGCGCTCGGTGGCCGGGCGGCGGAGGAGCTGATCTTCCACGAGCCCACCACCGGTGCCGGCAACGACATCGAGAAGGCCACCGCGCTGGCCCGGGCGATGATCACCCAGTACGGCATGAGCTCCAAGCTCGGTGCCATCAAGTACGGCACCAGCGGCGACGAGCCGTTCCTGGGCCGCAGCATGGGGCACGAGCGGGACTACTCCGATGTGGTGGCCGCCGAGATCGACGGCGAGGTGCGTGCGCTGATCGAGCTGGCGCACGACGAGGCCTGGGAGATCCTGGTCGAATACCGGGATGTCCTGGACAACATCGTGCTGGAGCTGATGGAAAAGGAAACCATCTCCCAGTCCGACATGGCCCGCATCTGCGCCCGGGTGGTCAAGCGCCCGCCGATGGCCCCGTACAACGGCTTCGGCAAGCGGCAGCCTTCCACCGAGCCGCCCGTGCTGACGCCGGCCGAGAAGGAGGCGCTGAAGGCGCAGGCCGCGGCGGATGGCGCGCAGGCGATCATCGGTGGCCCGAACAGCAACTCGGACGGTACGCACTGACCGGCGACCAGGCGGCCGGGGGTCCGGAAACGGCACCCCTGGCCGCCTCGTCCACGGAGCCGGACGGCGATGATGTCCTGGACTACCTCGCCGCCCGGTTGGTGAACGGGAAGCTCAGCGGCGGGCCGGTCGAACAGTCCGTGGACCTTGACCGGATCGCGAGGGCGGTACGGGAGATCCTGATCGCGGTCGGCGAGGACCCGGACCGCGACGGGCTCGTCCAGACCCCGGCCCGGGTGGCCCGTGCGTACGCCGAACTCTTCGCCGGCCTGCGCGTCGATCCGACCCAGGTCCTCACCACCACCTTCGAGGCCAACCACGAGGAACTGGTGGTCGTCCGGGACATCGATGTGATGAGCCTCTGCGAGCATCATCTGCTGCCGTTCCGGGGCGTCGCGCACATCGGTTACATTCCCGGCCCGAACGGCCGGATCACCGGCCTTTCGAAACTGGCCCGGCTGGTCGAGGTCTACGCCCGCCGCCCCCAGGTGCAGGAACGGCTGACTTCGCAGATCGCCGACCTGCTGATGACTCAGCTCGACCCGCGCGGCGTGATCGTGGTGCTGGAATGCGAGCACATGTGCATGGCCATGCGGGGCATCCAGAAGACCGGAGCGAAGACCATCACCTCGGCGGTTCGAGGCCTGCTGCAACGGGACGCGAAGTCGCGGGCCGAAGCCATGTCGCTGATCATCCACTCCTAGCCGCGGAGCGGTAACCGTCTGCCGCTAGCCGTGGATCTTCACAGCAGCAGGCTCAGTACCCCGGCACCCAGGCAGACGAGCAGGGCCGGTGCCAGGCACACCAGGGCACCGGCCAGCGGCGTACGGTCCACCCGCGAGGCGCTGCCACTGGACTGGAAGAGCACCCCGACCGCGACCCAGCCCGCCCCGAACGCGGCGATCGGCAGGAGTAGCCCAGCCAGGCCGGCGACGATCAGCAACCAACCGCCGCCGGCCAGCACGAACAGCGTTACCTGCCCCACGAGGGCCAGCATGGCGAATGGGGCGTATCCGGCGAGATTGCGGGCCCACGCCGGCCAGTGGGCGGCGATCTGGCCGAGGAAGCCCAGTCCGCCCGCCCCGGTGATCCGTACCTCCGCCGCCCCGGCGGCGGCCCGGGCCCGACGCAGCGCCGCCAGCACCGCCGTCGGGCCGGCCGACACCTCCTGGGTGGTCGCGGCCAACTCCGGCCCCGTCGGCTGCAACTCCACCTCGGGTACGCCCAGACTGCGCAGCCGGGACTGTTGCGGCACCAGCCGCGCCCGTACCTGGGTCAGCTCCTCGCGGGCAGCCTGTACCGACCGGGCCTGCTCGCCCGCTGCGGTGGCCGCCGCCTGCCGGACCGCGTCCAACCGTTGAGCCGCGGCCAGGTAGTCCGCCCAGGCCGCAGCGGTCGAATCCTGCTCAGGGCCGACTGGTCCGGCCGGGTTCGGAGCGCCAACTCGATCCCGAGCCACATCGTCAGACCCGGGGGAGCGCCCGGTCACGACCGGGCTCCGGTTGCCACGTGACCGGGAGAGAGCAGGCCGGCCGGGGTCCGATCGTCGGCGGGATCGCTGAACGGGACGATCACCATCGTCTGGTCGGTCTGGCCGTCCCACAGCAGTGCCCGGTCGGGACGCGGGCGCCAGTCGACCGGGCGGCCCAGCAACAGCTCCACCTCCGATCCCGGTACGTCGAGAAAGAGCATTCCGGCGATCTCCTCCCGGGCTCGGCCGTCGAGTTCGTCGCTGAGCCGCTGCGGTTGTCGCCACCAGGAGAGCAGGTGTACGCCCCGAGCCGGGCCGTCGCGCAACAGGGTGGACAGCAGCCCGGCCGGCAGGGCATTTGGAGAGAGCCCGTCCATGCCGAAAACGACCAGATAGCCGGGCTGGTAGACGGTGAGCGCCTCGGCCAGCCCGGAAGCGTCCACCATCGTGGCTTCCTGACGCTGACGCAGGTCGGCGACGAGAATGCTGGCCGCCTCCGCTGCCTCCGGTGTTGGTGACATGACGACGAACCGGGTGCTGCCTGCCGGATGGTGGGCGGCGACGCTGCGGGCAGCCGCGCCGAGGGTCGCCGCTGCACTGAGATTCGGTCCGAAGATGGCCAGGTGCCGTCCGGCCACCGGTCCGAGTGGGACGGTGGCGGTGGTGACCGACAGGTCGACCGTACGGCCCAGCAGGGCGGCCGGCTCGGTCGGCCGGCTAGCGAAGGCTGACTGCCCCGACGAGGTGTCCAGTGTTTCATCCACTTCGGCCAGCAGCGCCCGGTACGTCGGATCGTCGGCGAGGCGCTGGTGTGCGTACCCAGCGAAGATCGTCGGTGTCGGTGTCGGTGTCGGTGTCGGTGTCGGTGTCGGTGCCGGACTGTCGGCCGGGCGGGCTGCCCACAACCGGTGGCGAAGTTCAGCGAGCGCATCCGGGGCGGCGTGCGGATCGGGGAAGCGGACCACCCGTTCGTGCCCCCGGGTGGCGCCGCGTGGCCCACCCAGGCCGCCGGCCGTGTTCACCACCGCAGCACCCAGTGGCAGGCCCACCGCCGCGTCGTTGGCGGGTTCGAGCACCTCACCACCACCGGGAAGGGCGATCCGGACCGGGAACTGGCCGAAGAGGCCGTCCCGAGGGGAGTACGACGTCGGTCCGTTGAGCGGTGTCCGCCCGGCCAGGATCAAATGGATGCCGTACGCGCGGCCGGTGCGGGCCAGCCGCTCCAACAGGTCGTTCGCCTCGCTGGTGAGCTGGTCGTCGACGCTGGTCAGGATCGGGAACCCGGCGAGCACGCAGAGGATCCGGGAAGCTGGCTCGGCGGTCTCGTGCGGTAGACCGGTGGTGTGGTGTGGCGCTGGACCGGTGGTGAGGTGTGCCGGCGTCGCCGACCGGCGGGTCAGTTCGGCGTCGAGTTCCCGGAGCACGGCGAGGCCGTACGCCGGGTCGGCCTCCACTCCAGCGGCCCGTACGTGCGGCAGCCACGAGTGGTCCCGCTCGTCCGGCAGGAATTCGGTGAAGGACGTGCCCTCGGCGAAGTCGACCAGGTAGATGGCCAGTGCCTCGGGCGGGTACCGGGTGCAGAGCCCGTAGAGCACATTGACGAGGAAGGCGGTCATACCCGAGCCGGGGCGGCCACCGACCAACCAGTGCGGGGTCAGCTCGTTGAAGCGCAGCGTCACCGCCCGATCGCCGGCCAACCCGACCGTGGTGACCAGACCATCGTTCGGGTCACCGGTCCAGATGGTGTCGTCTTCCTCAGGTAGTAGATCGGCCAGCCGGAGGTGCGAGCCGGCATCGAGGCGTACGGCCAGCTCCCGGCAGACCCGGTCGAACAGGTGCGCCGGTGGATCCTCGTCCAAAAAGACCGGAGAGTTGAGTCCAGTGGCCGTCGGCTGCGGGGTAGCTCCACCGAACGAGGCCCCGGGTGGGTTGCCCACCAGGGCGTACGGGTTGCGTAGCGCCACCATCGTGGCGTGTGGCAGCGGCGGCTGAGTGGTCTCCTTGGTCAGCGGTGGAGGTGGCCAACCCGCGACGATCAGGTGCAGGCCGGCAGCTGGACCGTCCTGCGCCAGTGCGGCGATCCGGTCCAGGTCGGACCCTTCGGTCAGCTCAGGTAGTGAGGCGATCACCAAAAGTAGGGTGTGGTCCCGCCGGTGGTGCCGGGTGGTGTTGGGACGGGCTGGGCGGATCCACCCTTCCGCCTCGGCCAGGACGGCCCGCAGGCCGGTTCGGTCGACTGCCGGAGGTGGCATCAGGCCGGCGGCGGTCAGCGGCGTGAACGGAGCGAAGAGCAGTCCTGAGGTGGCGGCGTCCACTCCCCGTACCAGTAACGAGCCGGCGGGTGTGGCGGCGAGTAGCCGGAGCAGCATCGAGCGGACGAGCCCGGCCACGCGAGGATCCCGGGTGTCGGCGTCGATGGTGAGGTGACCGGTGCCGAGCAGCGGCACCACCGCGGGGAACCGGGCATCGTCGAGGGGTTGGGCGGTGCCGATCCGGACGAACGCCGGCAGGCCTGGCCCGCCCAGCGGAGTGTCTTCCGACTGCGCGTCCAGTGGAGCACCCAACCACCCCGGCACCAGTACGGCGGCAGCGGCTCGCAGCTGTTCGGCGAGATCGTGCTGCTCCCGCTGGTCGGCGGGGGCCGGTCGGGTGGCGTCGAGTGCGCTGGCCGCCGCGGTGGCGGCGGCCGCCGCCTGTCGGTGCAGGGTGGCGGCGTGACTCATCCGTGCCCTCAAGCCGGCCATCGCACCCTCCACCTCGCCTCGGCCTGGTCGCTTCCACCGCAGGTCAGCCGGCATACTCTGGCTTAA
The DNA here is from genome assembly GCF_053590565.1 of Micromonospora sp. NPDC003197. Classification (NCBI taxonomy): domain Bacteria; kingdom Bacillati; phylum Actinomycetota; class Actinomycetes; order Micromonosporales; family Micromonosporaceae; genus Micromonospora; species Micromonospora sp. NPDC003197. The sequence continues at coordinate 220,914 of NZ_JBSFTE010000003.1, forward strand.
CCAGACGCTGCTGAGACTGTGACGGTAACCCAGCGGGAACGCATCTTCGCGGACGTCCGACACCGGCTGAAAATCGGCCCTGTTGGTTCAACCGTAAATCATATGACTTGCCGGATTTCAGGCTACTTTCCGACCTTCCCGAGGCATTGGGTACGGGAGCGCCAACGGATAGCCTCAGGGAGTGGAATCAGTGCACCCTCCCGCCGGTTCCCAGGTGTCTCGCGTACCCGCCCAGCGGACACCGCCAGGCCAGGTCGTGCCTCCCCCGCTCGCCCCGCCGCCCGCCCCACGTAAGAGTCGGCTGCGGCTGATCCTGGCAGTAGTCAGTGGGGTAGCGGCCCTGCTCTGCCTGAGCGGAATCGCGGTCGGGTACGTCCTTTACGACAACGCTACCGCCCCCGACCGTAGCGCCCCCGACGTCGTGGTGGACAACTACCTGCGCGCCTTCCTCGTCGACCGGAACGACGTACAGGCCGGGCAGTACGCCTGCCCAGACACCTCGGCCCTGACCGAGCTGCGGAATCTGCGAACCGATTTACAGGAGCGTGAGCAACGATTCCAGACGACCTTCAGAGTGTCTTGGGGAAGCCTGGATGTCAGAAGAGATGGCAACTCGGCCGAGGTGCGGGTGGACTTGACCATCTCGACCGTGGTTAACGAGATTTCGCAGAGCGACCGTCAAGCCTGGCGCTTCGTGACTCGTCTTGAAGACGACTGGCGAGTGTGCGAGGCGGGGCGGGCGGCCTGACGACAAGCGATTCCGTGCTACTCCAGCCAGAGCAGGTGCACGGGTACTTCCAGAGTGGTGGGTGGCTGGCCACTCCATGCCCAGCGGTACCACTCCATTTCCCCGGTGACGCGTACGCAGATGTCCCCCTCCGCACCGGTGTAGACCTCGGTCACCGCACGCAGGTCCCGGCGTTCAGTGGCCTCGACGACCTGCACCACCCGACGGCCGGAAACCGAGTCCGCCTCCATTACCGGTAGCGGTGGCCGATACGTCGGCGCGTCGAGCGACACGAGCCGGGACAACAGGTCCGAACGGGGAGCCGCAGCGGCAGCCACGTCATTGTCCCGGCCGAGGGTCTCCACCCATACGCGCTCGGCGGGTACCAGCGGTGCGAAGACCTCGACCTGCTCGGCTTCGGCGCGGTACCACTCGTGCTCGGCGATGACCGGCACGTAAGTCCGGCTGCCCTGTACGACCTTTTCGTCGGCGCGTAGGTCAGCCCGCCAGCCCAGTCCGGGCAGCCCGACGAGGACCCGCTGTCCCCGCAGCTCCACCCGTCCGCTTGCCGGGCTCGGGACGATCGGACGCGGTGGTCGGGGTGCCCAGTCGGGTTGGTCGGCGAACGGATCCGGGATCTGTTCGAAGTTCATCGCCCTGCGTTCCGTCGTGCCCCACCGTTTCTGATGAGCGGCGCGCCTCGTTCCTGCATGAATGGTGCCGGGTTGGTGGCACCATGCTTGCTCCGGTCCCCCCGCATGTGCACCTCGAAGTGCAGGTGCGGGCCGGAGGAGTTACCACTCGATCCAACCTCGCCGATCACCTGTCCCGCCTGCACCATGTCGTTCTTGTCGACCCTCGGCTTCCGGACCATGTGGCAGTACCGCGTGATGATGTTGTTGGCGTGCAGGATGTCGACGAACCAGCCACAGCCGCCCTTGCCGGGATGGCCATCGACGTTGCAGGTCTCCCGTCCGTACTGGTCCGGGTCACACCGAGAGACGATCACGCGGCCGCTGGCGGCGGCGCGAATCAGAGTGCCCTTGGGGGCGGCGATGTCGACACCCTGGTGCGACGGCCGGCTCGCGGTACGGAAGCCAGAGCCGACTCCTCCCGGGATCGGAGCCGTCCACCCCGAGGATGCGATCTTTCCGTTGTCAGCGGCGCAGGCACCGTCGTTGCGGTCGACTGTCACCCGCGCCGCCCCGTTGGCCAGGGCGTTGACGATCTGGGTGGCGATCGGCTCGTGCTTGGCGTAGGCGTCCGGGAAAGCGCTGACCTGCACCCGCTGGGCGGCGTCGGTCAACGAACGCCGCTCCCAGCCGTCGACCTTCTTCAGCTTCTCGTAGAACTTCCGTGACGAATAGGTCGGGTCCTGCAACTGGGCCGGGGTGCCCCAGCCCTGGCTCGGACGTTGTTGGAACAGACCCACCGAATCGTGGTCGTTACGGCTGCCGAGGTGGGGCAGGTTGGATAGTGACGATTCCTGGATGGCGGTGGCTACGGCGATCACCCAGCCACGGGGCGGGATGGACATATCCTTGCCGACCTTGATGATGATCGCTGCATTGCGGATCTTCTCTGGGCCGTAGACGCCGATTCGGGGAAGCTTGCCGTTGACATTGACGATGTTGCCCTCGCCGCAGCCGAGGCTGTTGTTTGTCACCGGGCTGTCGGTTTCGCCGCCCAACTCGGTCAGCAGGAGGGCGCCGGTGCCGCCTGTACAACAGAGCAGCGCCAGTGCGGCGGTCAGCGCGACCGCGAGGACCGCCGGGCGCTTCACTCGGCGGGTACGGGGTTCAGCCCCGGGCAGACCAGTCATGAGCGCTCCCAGTCCACGGCATCGACCAGCCACTGTCCATCCTGGTGCACCAACTCCAGTCGGAGTTGGCCAGTATCCACGGTCATCGTCACCTCGACGAACCTCTCGGTCTGCGGGATGACGACCGGCTCGCCAGTGAGCCGCTGAGCCGGCACCGTGACCGGGTCAACGCCAGTCAACTTTTCGGTCAGGGTGCTGGTCGAGAGTGGCCGAAGCGCGGCATGCCACTGCTCGGCCGAAACCCCCTCGCGGGTCAGCCAGGCGGTGGCGAACCGACGGGCCACGACGTCAGGAGTGGCGGCACCAGGGCTGGTCACCGGTGCGGGCGGGACCGTGGCATTGGCACCGTCGTCACCTTCCGTCGGGTCCACCGTGGTGATCGGCCGAGTCGGGTGGCCGGTCAGGTCCGAGCCGAAGCCGATCGGACCGGCGGCCAGGCGAGCGGCCCCGATGATGCCGAGCACCACCACGACGATCACCAGAGCAATGCCGAGGCGCGAACGCAGGATTCGGGTGGTGAGGAAGGCGATTGCGCGTTTCATGCCTTACCTCGCCTCGCTGCGTACCCGGGGTGGCGACTTCACTTCCGACTTGCCGACTGAGTCGGGCCGGTAGATGACGAAGGAAGGAGTCTCCGCCGGTACGTCCGGTTCGGTCCACTCGGCCGGCCGCCGCCGTCGTGATTGCCCGGCCGGAGTCGAGGCGGGAGACCGAGTCGGCCTTGGCTCGTCGGGCCGGGACTCTTCCCGTTTTGGCTTTCGGCCATCCGGGCGGGACTCTGCGGCGTGGATCGGATCCTCCAGCCGGGCCTCTGGCCGCAGAGTGGTCTGCTCGACCGCCACGGCCCGGCGCTTGCCGCCCCGAGGCTCGGCGGTGCCGCCCGGCTCGGCGACGTTGAGCTTGGCCGCCTCCCGCATGTCCCGGAAGAACCTGCGGTGCCAGGATCCGGCGGAGCTGACCGCCTCGCTGCTGTCCTTACCGCCGAGCTGGGTGATTCGTCGGTAGGGGCGCAGGAGCAACCAACCCACGACCCCGGAGAGCCAGACGAGTACCACCTGCAACCAGCCGGGCAGGGTCGGTGTGCTCATCACCAGATCCACGGCGAGCAGGTAGACGGCGGCTCCGGTGCCGAAGATGGCGATGTTGAAGACGGCGGCGATGACTGCATTGGCCAGCCGCCGCAGACCGGTGCTGGCCGGACGGAGCAGCCCGACGGTGCCGAGGATCGGGGCGGCGACAACCGCCCACCGGAAGATCAGGAAACCGAGCAGGATTAGCAGCGAGGCGGTCAGGTCGAACATGGCGAAGAGGATGGCGGCGAGTACGGCGATGAAGCCGGCACCCACCCGGTCCATGTCCCGGGTGCCCTGGAGGTATTCGTAGGCCTCCGGGTCCTCGGTCTGGATCTGCTGGGCGACCTTCGCCCACTGCACTTGCTTGGCCTTGATCGTGGCGTCCCTGGTAGCCGGGTTGTCGCGGAGCTTCTGGGCCTCCTCCCAGGAGAGGGACTTGGCATCGTAGAGGGCCCGACCGTACTTCTTGGCGGTCTCGGTGTCGGCCGAGCCGAGCGCCCCGCGCAACCAGTTGCGGTAGAGCATGCCCTCGGCCGAGGTGTCGCTCGCCCGCACTGCTGGGGGGCGCTTGTCCTTGCACGCCTCTGGGCTGGGCAGCGCGCAGGCCTCGGGCGGCACGTCCCGGGCACCTGGCCCGACGGCGTCGTGGACCACGCCGAGGGTGGAGATCAGGGCACTGTCCGCGATGTTGGCCGACTTCACCGGCCAGGCGGCCAACGCGGTGACCGCGACCATGACGAAGACGGCCCAACCAGCGGTGGTCATCGCGTTGCTCATGTCGGACTGACGGGACCGCCAGAGCAGATAGAGGCCGACCACGCAGAGCGTGACGATGCCGAAGACGCTGAACACCTTTTCGTAGATTGCCTTGGTGGCCTGCTCAACGAGCGGGTCCGCCCAGCCCCACATGCTGCGGGCGTCCCAGGCCCGCTCACGCAGCGCGTTCGAGGCACCGATGATTGCCGTGGCGAACATGAATTCGCCGTTGGCCACCATGTGGGTGACCTTGTAGTCCGGGTGGACGACGGCAGTGGCGCAGCCCGCGTCAATGGCATACGTCGTGTAGCTGTATCCCGCATAGCCGTACTCGCTGTACAACCCCTTCGGGCCGGGCTCCTTCGACGACTCGGGGCGGGAGGCGAACCAGCCGGCGAGCCCGGAGTCCGGGGTGCTCGGGGTCGGCGACTTCCGACAGGTGACGGTGTCTTCGCTGACCGTCTGGAGACGGTCGACGCAGGATCGGAAGTCGGCCTGCCACTCGGCGGTGGTGCACAGGTCAGCCCGCTCGCGGGTCGGTAGCGGGGCGGCGGACGCGGGTGCCGTGCCGAACATCGGCCAGGCCACCGTCGCCGCCGCGAGCAGGCCGATGGCGAGGATCAGAGCAGTGAACCGACCCCCGGCTCTGGCCATCTCACGCCTCCAGGTCCGCGATGCTGGTCGGCAGGGTGGGCTGGTTGGCTGGCGCGGTGTTCGGTGTGGTGTCGAGATGGTCGAGGAGGCCCTCGACGTACGACACGTCCACCCGTACCTTTTGCACCCGCCCGTCCACGTCACGCATCACGAACTCCCGGAAGCCGAGCCTCGAAGCCGACGACGAATCCACATTGGAAAGCGAGGCGAGTGTTGCCTCGTACCCGTCGTCGACGGGCACCCGGAGCAGCCGGAGCGCCTCAGAGGCGATCTCGCTGTCCTCGGCGATCCGGCCGACGAACACGGTGGAGACCAGGTTCTGCACGTCCAGTCCGAGGATGTCGCGCGGGTTCTGCGAGGCGACCAGGGCGGCGAGGTTCCACTTCCGGGAGTCACGGGCCAGCCGGACCAGGAAGGATCGGCCGGAGCGCCAGCCCTCCATGAAGTGGGCCTCGTCGAGGCCGACCATCTTGCGCGAGCTCATCGACCCGCCATAACACCGACGTACGGCGAGCCGGTGCGCCGTGTGCAGCATGGGCAGCGCCAGTGCCTCCTCCGCCGACCAGTACTCCCGTTCGATCTTCAGGTCGGGTAGGCGGAGGCCGGCCATGGTGATCACGGTGAGCGCGGCGTCAGCGCCGAGCAGCCCTTCCGGGGGTCGGCCGAAGAAGAGCAGGGCCAGCGGCATCTCGGCGGTGTCCAACAGCAGGTTGGCCAGTTCCCGCCCGGCGTCATCGTCCAGTTCGCTGAGGCAGGCCACCACATCATCCAGGGTGGACGTCTCCTCGGCGGGCACCTGACGTACGGCGTGCCGGAACAGGGTGGCCGTGGATGCCTCGCGGGCGACCTGCGGCGGCACCAGCATCATGCAGATGTCCTGCACCAACATCCGCCGCTCGGCGCGGGCATTGGAGACCGCGATCTGGAACTCGCGGTCGCCAGCGGGTCCGGGTGGGAATTCGGTGCGCAGCGGCGTCGGGATCAGCGAGTAGGGCGCCAGGGTGCCCTGTTCCGAGCCGGTCAGGTTGAGCACCCGGGAGTACGGCCGCAGCTCGGGCATTGCGCAGAGCCGGGCCAGCGGGCCGGACGGGTCGAGCAGGGTCACCTGCACTCCCCGGCGAGCGGCCAGGTAGCCCAGCGCACCGAGCAGGGTCGACTTGCCACCGCCCGGCTCGGCGACGAAGACGGCGAGGCCGGAGCGTTCGCGTACCTCCATCGGGAAGTGCAGGTCCAGGAAGACCGGCCGACGGCAGGTGCCGGCGGTTCGGCCGATCAGGTCGCCGCGCCGGTCGCCGACGGTGGAGGCGGCCTGGGGCAGGGCGGCGGCGAGTAGGTTGACCGGCATCCGCCGGATGTATCCGGTGTTGGCGATCGGTTCGCCAGGGATGAACTCCCGGGCGAGCCAGTCCTGGTTCTTCGGGTGTTGCAGCGAGATGCGCAGCTCGCGGGAGTAGAGCTGGATGAGCCGCCGGGCCCGCTCCAGGCATTCCTCCCGGGTACGGCCGCCGACCGCGATCCGGTGCCAGCCGTGGGCCCGGGCGGAGTCCACGGGCAGGCCGGTGGTCATCTCATCGCCGATCACCAGCGCCCGCTTGGCCAGCCGTTCCAGTTCGGGTGGCGCGTCGATGCCGTGCTCGGCGTAGTCGAGCTGTTGGGAGCGGATCATCCGCAGCCGGTGCTCCAGGTTGCGGAACGAGTCGGCGGAGCCCAGGATGTCCACCCTGGTGGAGAGCTCCATCGGCCAGGGCAGACGTTCGTGGAAGTGCATCCACGGTTCGTGCCGTTCCGGGATCTCCAACGGTTCCATCCGGCCGACCGCGAGTACGGCGACATGCCGTTCCTCGCCGCTCATCCGGTTGACGAACTTGAGCGTCGACCCGTACGGGGTGCGGTATCGCTCGATCTGTTCGGTCAGGGCGAGCAGATCACCCCGTTCCCACTTGCCGCCGGTGATCGGGGAGAGGGTGGTGGGTGGGGCCATGCACAGCGCCACGGAGCGGTAGAGCAGCCACTCCATCTCCTGTGTGGTGACCCGTCGGCCACGCATGCCGAACGCGCCGAGCACCTCGTCGAACTGTTCGACGGTGCGACCCAGCTTGCGCCGCTCGCCTTCGGCCACTCCGCGGCCGAAGGTACGCAGTAGCCGCTCACTGAACGAGTTGCCCAGCGATCGGCGGGCGAAGGTGACGCCCAGGTAGGTCTGTCCCTCGGCGTGGTTGACCGAGAGCAGGTGCCGTTGTGCGGCCACCAGGTGATCGGACCAACTGGTCGCACCGGGCACGGTGGCCAGCGGGTGCGGGGTGTGCGCATCGACGGTCCGGGCCCATTCGTCGGCCGGGAACGGCCGGGTGGTCCGGCGTAGGTGTAGGCGGAATCCGGCCAGACCGGCGTACTGCTCGGAGATTGCCGAGAGGAGTGCCTCGCGTTCGGCGTCGGGACGGAACGCCCAGCGCACCTCCGGCAGCCAGTACCAGGCGGTGACGGTGTTCGGGGTGAAGGTGAGGTGTCCGGCGATCTCGGTGATGGCCAGCTCGACTGCGGGATCACGATCGCGGAACTTCACCTTGGGCGGCCGGATTTTGACCGGCTTAACCACCGTGGGCTTCTTTGCCTTCTTACCCGCCGGCTCGTTCGTGCGCGCTGGTTCGGGTGCCTGGGCTGGTGCGGCCGGCTGCTCGGTTCGGCCGGTCAGCCATTCGGTGGGTGGTGCCGGCAGCGGCTCAGCGGTGGTCGGCATGACGGCTGTCTGCCCCGGGGCCGGTCCACCCGCCGGGGAGAGCGGGACACCAGCTGCTGGCTCCGCCCAGCGCGGGTCGGTGCTGGAGGGGGACCCGGTCCACTGCGGCTGCGGCTCGGGTGCGCTGGGTTCGATCCACCGGTCGCGGGTGGGTTGCGCCGGTGCGGTCGCGGCCACAGGGGGCACCGGTCCGGCGGACTTCGGTCGCGCCGCTGCCGGGCTCGGTTGGGCGGGGCGGGCGCTCGGTTCGGCCGGGGGCGTCGACCGTACCGGTGTCGTGGCCAGGCCGCTGGTCGGTTCGGCCGGGTTTTCGCCCCAACCCGCCCGGCGGGGGGCCGGCGGGCTGGCGGCCGGCTGCTGGGTTACCGCACGCGGGGATTGGCGGGGATGCTGCCCGGCGAAGAGATCGAGGAAGGGCGAGTCGATGTCGGGATGCTCGGCCGGTGAGGGCATTCGAGCTTCGGTGACGGCAGGTGCCGGTATCCGGGCATCGGTGCCGGCCGGTGACACGGAGCGAGATCGGGACGGCGGTTGGGGCGCCTGGAACACCGCGACCCCGCCATGGCCAGGGCTGGTGACCAGGGCGGTTTCCTCATCAGGATCTGCGGCGGGGTAGTTGAGCGGTCGCACACCGTAACCATTGCGGTCGGCCGGTCTGCTGGCCGGGCTTGCTGGGCCCGGCGGAGTGGGGCGGGTCATGCCATCGCCTCGCTTAGCAGGGTGATCCGCTCTGCGCCCTGGGACAACATGGCCATTTGCCCGCCTCGCTTCGCTCCGTGCGGCCATATGGACCGCGCCACGCCGAGCCTGACGACTCGCCCACCGGGTTGCCTCATGCCAGCAGCTCCTCCCGGATCCGGATTCCGGTCGCGACCAGTCGAGGGTCGCGTTGCTCCGTGGCCGGCTCGCGGTTGCGTCGCCAGTCGGTCAGTGCGGTACGGATGACCACGCGGGCCGGCCGGTCGGGGTCGACGTGGCGGAAGATGAAGGATGTCGTGACGATCGCCAGCGCGATCTCCCAGGCCGGGAACAGCTCGACGTTGAGCGTGAACAGCCAGTGGATGAACATGTAGAGCGGTACCAACACGATGAACAGCCCGTACTGCGCGTAGGGCAGGTGGACTGGCAGCGTGTATCCGGGCGGGCCGAGGTAGACCAGACGGGCCCGATAGATGTCGTCGTCGGTGCGCAGCCGCATCTCGTGCCCCGCACCTATTCGAAGATCAGGTTGATGAGGTAGTCGCCGACGAAGAACAGCGTGGCGGCGCCGGCGATGAATGCGAGACCGACGATCGCGATCGCTGAGCTGGTCAGCACCTTGGAGATCTCACCGCGGCTGGCCCGGCCGATGAAGATGACGCCGAGGACGGCGAGCAGGATCGGTGCGACCTTGCTGGCGAAGAAGCCGACGATGTTCTCGGTGGCGATGCCCTTGGGGGCTGGCTCCGCTATGGGTACGAGCGCGAGCGTTTGGAGGGCGTGTGTGGCAGTCGTCCATGCCGTGTCCACGAACTCCATGGCGATCATTGCAACCTCCCCAAGGCGCGGCTGGCGTGGCCGCGGCACTGCAGTTGTCTGGCCCCTGACGGAAACACTGGGTCGGAAGCAGTGTCATTTGACCCTGCGTTTCCCGTCCGTCACGAAAGGTGACGCTTTCTGGGCGTTTTCTCCCGCTTCGGCCCATCTCCTCAAGCTTCGCCAACTGGATGTCATGCAAGTGCAAAGCGTACGGCGCGCCCTTGGATCGAACAAGCTACGAAGAGCGTCACTCGGTGGGGCCTTTCGGGTTGGCAATAGTACACCTGTTCTAGTCGATACGGCTGGCGTGCGGCTTAACGCCGGTAGGTAACGTCTAGCCGTGACTGATGTGCTGCGATCGGACTCTCCGGTCGTGATGGGCGTTCTCAACGTCACCCCCGACTCGTTCTCCGACGGCGGGCGGTGGGCCGACCTCGACTCGGCCGTACGGCACGGCGTACACCTGCGCCAGGACGGTGCCGACCTGGTCGATGTGGGCGGCGAATCCACCCGACCCGGGGCGGGTCGGGTGGATTCGGAGACCGAGTGTGCCCGGGTGCTGCCGGTGATCCGGGAGTTGGCGGCGGCGGGGGTGCCGATGAGCATCGACACCACCCGAGCCAGGGTGGCGGCGGCGGCGCTGGCCGCCGGGGCGACCGTCGTCAACGACGTCTCCGGCGGACTGGCCGATCCGGAAATGGCCCGAGTGGTGGCGGATGCGGGCTGCCCGTGGGTGCTTATGCACTGGCGCGGGCATGCCAAACAGATGCGGAGCCTGGCCAACTACTCGGACGTGGTCGCGGACGTACGCGTCGAACTGGCCCAGCGGATCGAGGAGGCGCTCACCGCCGGGGTCGCCGCCGATCGGATCGTCATCGACCCTGGACTCGGCTTCGCCAAACGTCCGGCCGACAACTGGCAGCTCACCGCCCGGCTGCCGGAGCTACTGACGCTCGGATACCCACTGCTCTTCGCGGCCAGTCGCAAGTCCTATCTGGGGGCGCTCCTCGCCGGGCCGGACGGTGCCGCCCGGCCGACCGACGAGCGGGAGGCGGCGACCATCGCCACCAGCGTGCTCGCGGTGGCTGCCGGGGCCTGGGGAGTACGCGTGCACGACGTACGCGCCACCCGGGACGCGCTCGCGGTCTGGCAGGCCAGCGGGCGGCCCCGGCTGGTGGGGGCCGAGAAGGAGACGGTCGAGAAAGGGACGGTCGGCAACGAGATGGTCGGCAACGAGGCAGCGGAGACGATTGTGGCCGAGGAGGTGGCTCGATGACCGACCGGATCGTGCTCACCGGCCTGCGGGCACGGGGTCGGCACGGGGTCTACGACTTCGAACGCGTCGAGGGGCAGGACTTCATCGTCGACGTGACGCTCGAACTGGACCTCGGCCCAGCGGCCCGCTCGGACGACGTGGCCGACACGGTCCACTACGGCGAACTCGCCGAGGAGCTGGTCGCCATCGTGACCGGGGAGCCGGTGAACCTCATCGAGACCCTGGCCGACCGGCTCGCCGCCGCCTGCCTGGCCGACCAGCGGGTGGCTGCGGCGACGGTGACCGTGCACAAACCACAGGCGCCGATTCCGCACGACTTCGCCGACGTGGCAGTGACCATGACCAGGCGGAGGTGAACCGATGACTCGGGCCGTGCTCTCGCTCGGCAGCAATCTTGGCGATCGGATCGCCCACCTACGCGAGGCCGTTACCGCGCTGCAGGACGTACTTCTGGTCTCCTCCGGGGTCTATGAGACGCCGCCGTGGGGGGATGCGGACCAGCCGGCGTACCTGAACGCGGTGTTGTTGGTGGACGATCCGGCCGCCACCGCTCGGGACTGGCTGGACCGGGCCCGGGCGATCGAGGGGACGGCCGGGCGGGTCCGTGACCCGGACCGTCGGTTCGGGCCGCGCAGCCTGGACGTCGACGTGATCGCGGTCTGGGACGCCGCTGGCGAGCCGGTGTTCAGTGACGACCCGGAACTGACCCTGCCGCACCCCCGGGCCCACCTGCGGGCGTTCGTGCTGCGCCCGTGGATCGACATTCAGCCGTACGGGGAACTGCCCGGTCACGGCTGGCTGACCGATCTGCTGAACACCGAGCCGTTGGCGGCGGACGCGCTGGACCTGCGCCCCCGGACGGATCTGCGGTTAGAGTCGACTGGATGAGCGAGCGACCGACCCCACCACGTGGCCCGGCACCGGAGCGTCCCCGGATGGGACCTACCCGTCCGGCCACCCTGGTGGTGTTCGGGCTGGGCGCGGCCGCCCTGGCCTGGTTACTGATCAGCGCCTTCTACCGGTACATCCCCGGACTGCCGTGGCTGCCGGCGGCGACGATCGCCGGGCTCGCCGCCCTGGAGGCGTACGTCGCGGCGAACACCCGCGCCCGGATCCACCGCCGGCCCGGTCGAGACCCGGTCGACCCGCTCGCCGTGGCCCGGTTCGTGGTGCTGGCCAAGGCGTCCTCCCTGGCCGGCGCCATCTTCGCCGGCTTCTACGCCGGTTTCACCGGTTGGTTGGTCGTCGAGCCGACCCGGGCGGCCGCGAACGACGTACCGGCGGCCAGCGCGGGTCTGATCGCGTCCCTGGCCCTGGTTGCGGCGGCGCTCTGGCTGGAACGGTCCTGCCGGGTGCCCGAGCCGCCGGACGAGGAGAAGAAGCCGGAGGACCGGCGCGCATAGCGCGGACGGGAAGCTTCCCCGGCACAAGGGGTTACGCGCAGACATAGACGCGAGTACCGTGCCTGCGACCGGGTCAATCCGAATCACTTCCGGATTGGGCGCCGGGCGAGTTCGGCCGGGTCGGGTCCCGCACCACGCCGCGAGACCTCGTTTGTCGGCCGACCGACCAGGGAGGCGTGCGGGATGGCATACGACGATCCGATCTACCGGCCGCAGGACCCCGACCACGCGGAACGGTTCGGCGCGGCGGCTCGGCACCGGGCATCGGCCCCGGACGCCGTACCCGAAGCGAGCGGGCCTGCGGCGGACACCTGCGAGCCGGCGTCGGCCGCATCGGGCCGGGACCGGATCGCCGTCCACGTGGCCTGGGAGACGGTGTTGCTCGTCGCGGTGGCGGTGGTGGCCTATCTGCTCTACCGCGACCATCCGGCGGCGGTACGCGGTGCCGAGTTGGACTCCCTGTTGGTCTTCGGGGCGGCCCTCGGCCTGCTCGTTCTCGGTGCCGGCCTGAGTTTGCGGGCCAGCGCCCCCAACCTCGCGGTAGGTCCGGTGGCGATCGCGTCGGCGCTGCACCTGGCCGAGAACGGCGACCGGGGTGTGCTGCCGGCGATGCTGCCGGCCGTGGTTGCGGTGGTGGCGACCGGCCTGGTGGTGGCGATCCTGGTGGTGGGTCTGCATGTGCCGGGCTGGGCGGCCAGTCTCGCCGCCGGGATGGGGGCCATCGTCTTCATCCAGCAGCGTTCCGGCCCGGTGGACGTGCAGGGCGACTTCGATCCGACCCAGGCTTCCATCTATCTGTTCGGTGGTTTTGTGGCCCTGGCGGTGCTGGGGGGTGTCTTCGGCAGTATCGGGGCGGTCCGCCGCGTGGTTGGCCGATTTCGGCCGGTCGGCGACCCGGCTCAGCGTGCGGGTGGGCTTGCTGCGTTGTTCACGGGGACGGCGATCGTCGTGTCGATGCTCTTCGCGATGACCGCCGGTGCCCTGCTCGGCACCGGCGGGGACGGTTCGGTGGCTCCGACGCCGGGAATCGAGTGGACCGGTCTGGCCCTGGGTATCGCCCTGTTCGGCGGTACCAGCGCCTTCGGCCGCCGAGGTGGCGTCCTCGGCACGATTCTCGGGGTCGTGCTGGTCACCCTGCTCGGCGCTTATGCCGATGGGCAGGGGTGGGACGTCTCGCCCTACGCGGTAGCGGGGGGCGCGTTGGCTGCCGGTCTCGTGGTGACCCGGCTGGTGGAGTCCTACGGCCGCCCTCGGTCGGCTGTCGTCGTGTCCGCCCCACCGGTGGTCGGAGCTGACGACCGGGACGACCGAGGGTGGGGGACCTATCCCACGGAACGACCGGATTCCTGGTCCGCCGTGTTACCCGCGCAACCGGTCGGGAGCCGGGACGAGTCGTGGCGTACCGACCGATGGGACACGACGGACCGGTGACCGATCGTCCCGGTCACCGCCACTCGGGCACCCACGCCGTCGGTCTGCGTGCGCGATCGTCGGCCCGGGTACGCCGTCGGCCCGTGCGTACCGTCGCGGCCGCCAGCGGATCCCACGAGCATGCCCTAGGCTCAGCATCATGACCGAATCGTCAGCCGATCGTCCGGCCGGTACCAGTTTTGCCGAGCTGGACGCGCTGCCCACTGAGGAGCTTCGGGAGCGGGCCTTCGAGTTGGCCCGGGAGCGTCGTGATGTGGGCTTCTTCTGGGAGCTGCTCCAGCATCTGCCCAACGCGGACGAGGCCGAGGCGTTGGACGGTGCGCCCAATTCGGTCGGGCCGACCATCGACGAGGCCGTGGCGCTCTGGCGCGAACTCACCGGCCACGGGTACGAGGAGAACGAGCCCCTGCTGCGCGCCGCCTTCATCGACTATCTGATGAAGCACTGACGAGTCGCTCCGCGACTCTCTCGACGGACCCGTCGATGGATCCGATCGCCCCGGTGTCGGTGCCGGTGCGGCGGGGCGAATCGGGCATATGCCCGCGTGTCGATCGAACAGGTTTACTGAGCGGAGTCGGCCGGGCAATAGCTCAGGCATGGCTCTCACCAACCGCTATCGAACAGCAACGGGTGCGGGCACCTTGGCCGCCCTCCTCCTAGTGCTGATCTTCGGTAGTCCCTGGTACAACGACTGGGCGCAGCGCAACGCTGACGCCGGCACGGCTGGTGGCTGGTTCCTGCGGCTGCTGGCCTGGCCCGCCTGGCGGTTCGACTCCGACGACTCGGTCCAGAACGTACTGGCCACCGACCTGAAGGCCATTCTGGTCGTCGTACTGACCGCCCTCTTCCTCACCCTGCTTCCCGGCTCGCAACTGGCCCGAGCGAGGGGCACACTCAGCCAGCTCTTCGCCGGCTGGGCCGCGTACGTCTTCGCCGGTGCCTTCGCGGCGCTACTCACCACCCTGATCCAGACCGACCCGTCGCTGCTGGGCGCGTTCCAGGCCGCTGGCGACGGTGCCGGGTACGGCTTGTTCGTCGGCTGGATCGTCGGCATCGCCACGTTGGGCGGCCGACGGGGAACCCACTAGACCTTCCTCCCCCGCCACGCGCGGCCGGATCTGTCCTCCCCGGGTCCGGCCGCGCGTTGGCGTCCGCGCCCAAGCAGGTCGCGTCGCCGACAGTCGGATCCTTGATGCCACCCGTTGGCGCAGTAGCGGTCAGCCGGGTGGCGTTCGCGGGACCGTCGGTCAGCCGTTCTGGTCGGCGGGGTAGTCGATGGTGAGGATGCGGTGCCTGGTCAGCAGTCCCACCGGCCGGTCACCCTCGACGACCCGGGCCTGGTCGGCGTTGGTGACGAGCAACCGGGCGAGCGCGTCGTAGAGCGAGCTGCCCAGGGCCACGGTGGGTAGTTGCGCATCGCCATCGGTTGCCGGGAGCGGATCCAACAGCTCCGTGGTGACCGGAGTGACGGCGAGTCGTCGGATGCCCCGGTCGGCTCCGACGAATTCCCGTACGAACGGCGTCGCAGGTTCGCCGAGCAGGGTGGATGGTGCCGCGTACTGCTCCAACCGGCCGCCCTGGGAGAGCACCGCGATCCGGTCACCGAGGCGTACCGCCTCGTCCAGGTCGTGGGTGACCAGCACGATGGTCTTGCGTACCTCTGCCTGCAAGCGGAGGAACTCCTCCTGGAGCCGGGTACGGGCGATCGGGTCCACCGCCGAGAACGGCTCGTCCATCAGCAGTACGACCGGATCGGCCGCCAGTGCCCGGGCCACGCCGACCCGCTGCCGCTGGCCGCCGGAGAGCTCGTGCGGATAGCGTCCGCCGTACCGGCTGGGGTCCAGACCCACCAGGTCGAGCAGTTCGTCGGAGCGGCTCTTGATCCGGGTCCGGGACCAGCCGAGCAGGCGAGGTACGGTGCCGACGTTCGCGCTGATCGTCTGATGTGGGAAGAGTCCCACGTTCTGGATCACGTAGCCGATGCGTCGGCGTAGCTGGACCGGATCGACCCGGGTGACGTCCTCGCCGTCCAGCAGGATCCGGCCGGCGGTTGGCTCGATGAGCCGGTTGACCATTCGGAGCACGGTGGACTTGCCGCAGCCGGAGGGGCCGATGAGCACCGCCAGTTCACCAGCGGAGATGTCCAGGCTCAGCTCGTCGACTGCCACCGTCCCGTCGGGATACTCCTTGCGTACCCCGGCCAGGCTGATCGCCGCGGCACTGGTCGGCAGCCCGCCGGGTACGGCGGAGGTGTCGTTGCTACGGGTAACGTCCACGTATGTCCTTCCGCCTGGTCTACCGGGAAGACCCGGGAAACCCGTGGTTCTCCTGGCAATACCTGCGGGACAACTCGGAGACCATCATCGACGCGTTGCAGGAGCACATCCTGCTCACCGGACAGGCGGTGGCGATCGCCGCGGTGGTGGCGATCCCGCTGGCCGTGCTGGCGTACTGGTTCCGGCCGCTCACCGGTCCGATTCTCGCACTATCCGGGGTGCTCTACACGATCCCGTCGCTGGCCCTGCTCGCCTTCGTCGCCCCGTACGTGGGCACCACCAATCCCGCATCGGTGCTGATCGCGTTGGTGCTCTACGCGTTGCTACTGGTGATCCGTAACACCCTGGCCGGGCTGAATCAGGTGCCGGCGGAGGCCCGGGACGCGGCGCAGGGAATGGGGTACGGCAGGTTCGGCCAGCTGCTCCGGATCGACCTGCCGCTGGCCCTGCCCGGCATCATCACCGGTATCCGACTCGCCACCGTCTCCACCGTGGCCCTGGTCACGGTCGGTGCGCTTATCGGGTACGGCGGCCTCGGCGACCTGATCCTGACCGGCTTCCGGAACAACTTCTACAAGGCGGAGATCGTCACCGGCACGATCCTCTCCGTGGGGCTGGCCCTGGTGCTCGACCTCGTGCTGGCCGGGGTGGGGCGGCTGTTGACCCCATGGCTCTCCCGCCGGGCCGTCCGATGACCACGGATGTTTGTGTGGGCCGTCCGATGACCGCCATCGCCGAAGCGGCCGTAAGCCCGAGGAGCGAGCAGCGATGAATCCGATCGAGCAGGCGCTGGTGTGGTTCAACGACCCGTTGAACTGGACCAACCCGGGCGGGATTCTCGACCGGCTCGGCGAGCACCTGGTCATCTCGGCGGCGGCGGTGGCGCTCGGCTGCCTGGTGGCCTGGCCGATCGGTCTGTGGTTGGGGCACATTGGCCGGGGCGGTGGCCTGGTCGTGTTGATCTCCAATTTGACCCTGGCCATCCCCACCATCGCGCTGCTGACCATCCTGCCGTTGACCTTCCTCGGGTTCGGTCAGCCACCGGTGATCATCGCGCTGGCGGTGTTCGCGGTGCCCCCGTTACTGGCGAACGCGTACACCGGGGTGCGTCAGGTCGATCCGGAGACCCGGGACGCGGCCCGAGGGATGGGCCTCTCCGGTGGGCAGTTGCTGCGCCGGGTGGAGCTGCCGTTGGCGGTGCCCTACCTTGCCGCCGGGTTCCGTACCGCCGCGGTGCAGGTGGTGGCGACCGCGGCACTGGCCTCCTTCGTCAACGGCGGTGGCCTGGGACAGATCATCAGCGCCGGGTTCGGGCTGGGCATCTCGGTAGGTGGTGGTCAGATCCTGGCCGGCGGGGTGCTGGTTGCCCTGCTAGCGCTCCTGGTCGAGCTGCTTCTGGCGTTCGTCGAGCGAGTGATCACTCCGCGCCCGTTGCGGCGTACCCGGACCACCGCCCGCGCCGACCAGCGGGCGGCAGACGCGGTGACCGGCCGGTAACCGGGCCAACCCCACCTGGTCGGTAACCGGGCCAGCGGCGGCTGGGCTAACTACTCGAACTGGCTGATCCAGCCACTGAGCCTGGTTTCCCCCGATCGGGTCGGTACGGCCGATTTTAGTGACGATCTGGTGACAACCTGGCGCTACGGTGGCGGCCTCGCCCGTGAGGATGTTTCGTGGAAGTCGCGGGCGTTTCTCGCGTTACGGCGCCCGTCGGACACGCGGCCGGCCCAGAGTGGGTCGCGCCGGGACACGGGAGGCGGGCGATCATGCGCGCGAGAACACGTTTGGTGATAGGTGCGGTGGGTGCCCTCGCTGCCGCAGGATTCCTTACCGGCTGTGGGGACGCCGGTTCTTCGGGCACTCAGGCTCCGGACACCGAGGCGGCCGGTGCCGGCTGTGCTCCGGTGGCCGGCAGCCAGCTCGTCGTCCTCGCCGACGACAAGAAGCTCCAGAACGCCGACAACATCATCCCGGCGATCAATGCCAAGGCCGCCACCCCGGCACTGATCGCGGCACTCGACAAGGTCTCCGCCGCGCTCGACACCGAGAAAATGATCAAGCTCAACAAGGCGGTCGACCTTGACCGTAAGACCCCCAAGGTCGCCGCCGAGGAGTTCGCCGCCGCCAACAACCTGACCGCCGGCCTCGCCAAGGGGCCGGGTGGGTCGATCGTCGTCGGGGCGGCCAACTTCAAGGAGAGCCAGATCCTCGGCGACCTGTATCGGATCGTGCTCACCGCCGCTGGCTACCAGGTCGAGGTCCAGCAGATCGGCAACCGCGAGCTGTACGCCCAGGCGCTGGAGAAGGGCGAGGTCCAGGTGGTGCCGGAGTACGCCGCCACGATGGCGGACTTCCTCAACGGCAAGCTCAACGGGGCCAACGCACCGGCGGTCTCCGACCCGGACGTGGACAAGACCGTGACCGGCCTCCGGACTTTGGGTGAGAAGAGCGGCCTCGTCTTCGGTGCCCCGTCCGCAGCACAGACCCAGAACGCCTTCGCGGTGACCCGGGAGTTCGCCGACAAGTACGGCGTACGGACGCTCTCGGAACTGGCTGAGAAGTGCTCGGGCAAGGCCACGGTTCTCGCTGGCCCGCCGGAATGCCCGCAGCGACCCAAGTGCCAGGCCGGGTTGGTCCAGGTCTACAACTTCAAGGCCGGTGAGTTCAGCTCCCTCGATGCGGGCGGCCCGCAGACCCAGTCGGCCCTGAAGACGGGCAAGGCCAGTGTTGGCCTGGTCTTCTCCACGGACGGCACCCTCGCCACGAGCTGAGGATTCGTCGGGTCGGCCGCTGGTGGTCGGCCCAACGAACGCGACCCACACGCGGCCGGCACCACGACATGGTGCCGGCCGCGTTTCGCGTCTTTTAGGAACTGTGGGTAGGCTTCACTGCCATGCCTTCCCCGGAAGCCATCAAGAAGCCGCGTCGGAAACCACTGCTCACCATGCTCTTCTGGGCCGGTGTCGGGCTAGCCCCGATTGCGGCGTTGTTGCTGCTGGTGGGGGATGGCAATGCGGTGTTGCGGATCGCCGCCGTGCTGGCCATCCTCACTGTCGTACTGATCGGTCTGTCGATTGCGTTGCGACCGTCAACAGATGCGTTGCGTGACGAACTTGAGGAACTGGTCTTCGACGAGATCGACGAACTGCGGGAAGGTCTCCGTAAGGACATCGAGACCGCAGCCCGTGCGACGCACAAGGCGTTCGGCGAGAAGCTACAGGTCCTCTACCAGAGCGTCGAAGCGGGACGGGGGGCACCCGACCCGGCCCGACTCGGTCGAGTGGAGCCGGCGACCGGTGCGGTCACCGGACCGTCCCGGACCGGCCGGCGGGCCGCTGCTCCAGACCCGGTGCCGAGGCAGCAGGTGCCCGCTGCGGCGGTCCGACCCGCCGGAAGCGCCCCGGCCGCCGCTCGGCAGACCGCTGCCGGGCCGCCCGAACCCGACACCGGCAATGTTTACGGCAGCAACGTCTATGGCGGCCGGGGGCAGCGTCATGGCGCCGACGAGGACTGGTCCGAATCGCCGTCCCGAGGCCGGCGCCCCGCCGGTCCCGACGAGAGTTCCTGGACCGACCAGCGCGCCGAGGATCGGCAGGGCGCTACCGGACCGGGCCGGTACGGAGCCGACGAGGGCTCTGCCGACGAGGACGGCTACTGGTCCAGCCTGCGCTCCGACGGGCACCGGACAGGTGGCCACCGGGCAGCGGCCGAGCCGAGTGGGCCGGCCGGGCCACGGCCACCGACCTGGGACGGGCCGGATCGGGATCCGCTCCGTTCCCGCCATGCCGGCGGCGACGAAGCGTACGGCTATCCGCCGCTGGACGACGTACCTCGGGCCGGTGGTGCCCGCCGGGCTGAGGGCGGACCCGTCGCCGATCGGAGCCAGGGCTCTCCGGACGACCCCCGTTGGCGCTGACCGGCGCGGTTTGCTGCGCCGGTCAGCCCGGGCGGCTACCTGTCGATGCCGCCTACTTGTCGATGTCGCCGACGACGAAGAACATCGAACCGAGGATGGCGATCAGATCCGGCACCAGGCAGCCCGGCAGCAGCGTGGCGAGCGCCTGCACATTGGCGTACGACGCGGTGCGCAGCTTCAGCCGCCACGGGGTCTTCTCCCCCCGGGAGACCAGGTAGTAGCCGTTGATGCCGAGTGGATTCTCGGTCCACGCGTAGGTGTGCCCCTCCGGGGCCTTCACCACCTTCGGCAGGCGGACGTTCACCGGGCCGGTCAGCTGGTCCACCTGATCGAGGCACTGTTCGGCCAGGTCGAGCGAGACGTACACCTGGTCGAGCAGCACCTCGAACCGGGCGTGGCAGTCGCCGGTCGTCCGGGTCACCAGCGGCACGTCGAGCGACCCGTACGCCAGATAGGGGTCGTCCCGGCGCAGGTCGAGGTCGAGACCGGAGGCGCGACCGACCGGGCCGGAGGCTCCGAACGCGGCGGCCTGCTCGGCGGTGAGCACCCCCACCCCGACGGTACGGGCCAGGAAGATCTCGTTACGCCGGATCACATTGTCCAGGTCCGGCATCCGCCGACGGACCTCGCCGATCGCCTCCCGGGCCCGGCGGGTCCACCCGGCCGGGACCTCCTCCTTGAGCCCACCGATCCGGTTGAACATGTAGTGGATTCGGCCCCCGCTGGCCTCCTCCATCACCGCCTGGAGCGTTTCGCGCTCGCGGAACGCGTAGAACATCGGCGTGATCGCGCCGATCTCCATGGGGTAGGAGCCGAGGAACATCAGGTGGTTGAGCACCCGGTTGAGTTCGGCCAGCGCGGTACGTAGCCAGATCGCCCGCTCCGGCACCTCGATGCCCATCAGCCGCTCGACGGCGAGCACCACGCCCAGCTCGTTGGAGAAGGCGGAGAGCCAGTCGTGCCGGTTGGCCAGCACGATGATCTGCCGGTAGTCGCGTACCTCGAAGAGTTTCTCCGCGCCCCGGTGCATGTAGCCGACGATGGGCTCGCAGGAGACCACCCGTTCGCCGTCCAGCACCAGCTTGAGTCGGAGTACCCCGTGCGTGGACGGGTGCTGCGGCCCGATGTTGAGCACCATGTCGGTGCCGAGCTGCTGCCGGTCGTCGGAGATACCGGCGACCAGGCCCGCTCCGGTGCCGACGGTCAACTCGCGCAGCGCTCCGGTCTCGGTGGTCATGCCCGCCATCGTGCCATGAGCGCCACCGGGTCCACACCGACCGGCTGGAGCAGCCACCAGTGGCCGCCGAGGCCGGTCGGGTCGGTCAGTTCGGCCACCGCCGAGGCGGCGGCCAGCGCCCGGACGTACCCGACCGGGTCGGTGCTGGCCAGCGCCAGCGGGGGGCGTCCGCCGTCCGCCCCGAGCGCCCGCAGCGCCTCCCCCTGGGTGAGCAGCGTGTACGGCAGCCCAGCCGGCACCGAGCCGGCCGCCGCCACCGAGTCGATGGCGACGTGTGCGGTGATGTCCCGGGACCCGTCCGGGATCGGCGGCACCTGACGGCCGGCGAGGAACCCGGTGAGACTCCCGGCCGTCGGCCGATTCCTGGCCAGGTGGCCGTAGTCGACGCAGAGCGCCAGCCCCCGGTCGATCCGGGCCACCGCCCCGGCCCAGGCGATGTCCCGGGACAGGCCCAGCTCGGCTCGCCCGCCCGGCGCCTCCGGCCACCAGGTGGCCAGCCACTCGGCCTCGGCCGGATGATCGATAGCCGGCCCCGGCGACTCGGTACCGGTCATCGGATCGACCATGATCCGTTGCCAGCCGGCGGTCCCGGTCCCGCCTGCTACCGGGCCGGTCTTGCTCACCGCCGGGCCGGTATTGCCTGCTACCGGGCCGGTCGGCGCGGCCGGGTTCGACTCCGGCGGTACGGGTTCGACCACGTCAAGGGGCACGTTGTCCAGCCACTCGGTGGCGAGCAACAGACCGGTCACCCCGTCGGGCGGGACATCGCACCACTCGATCTCCGCCGGCAGCGTCCCCGGTCTGGGGGCGAGTTCCACGGCGGTCAGCCGGAGCCGGCGGCGCAGCCCGGGCGGGGCGTAACCAGCCAGAGCGGTGAGCAGCTCACCCCGACCCGCGCCGACGTCGACCACATCCAGCCGGTCGGGCCGACCAAGCGTCTCGTCCAGCTGGTCGAGCAGCCGGATAACCGCCATCGCGAAGGCGGGGGAGGCGTGCACACTGGTCCGGAAGTGTGCCGCCGGTCCGGCACCGGTAACGAAGAAGCCATCCGGTCCGTACAGTGCGGCGGCCATCGCATTCCGCCAGGTGAGGGGCATCACCAGAGGCTACGGGTTGTCCGTCGACGCCGGGCGGCCTCCAGGCCGGCGGCGGACCCGTACCGGTGGTGAAGGTTTTCACACATCCTTGTCTGGCCTCCGCGCGCGCGGCGCATACTTGCGATCGACCGGTACCCACTCCCGAGGACTGGATCATCGTCATGAACGCACCGCTGCGTCCGCTTTCGGCTGGCCCCAGCGGGGCCGCCGCATCGGCCGGTGCACCCTTGGCCGTCCCGGACCGCCCCGGCCGCTATCTCACCACCGGAGTGATCGGTGCCGGTCGGGTGGGAGCGGTGCTCGCCGCCGCGCTGGGCCGTACCGGCCATCCGATCGTCGCCGCATCGGGACTCTCCACCGCTGCCCGGGCCCGGATCGCCCAACTACTACCCGGGACCGCCAACCTGCCCGTCGACGAGGTGGCCCACGCCGCGACCGACCTGCTGGTGATCGCGGTACCGGACGATTCACTCGCCCCGGTGGTGACCGGACTGGTCGAGGTGGGGGCGCTGCGCCCGGGGCAGGTCGTCCTGCACACCTCCGGTGCCCACGGGCTGACCGTGCTGGAACCGGCGGCGCTGGCCGGGGCCCGGCCGCTGGCCGTACACCCGGCGATGACCTTCACCGGCACCGCCGACGACCTGGACCGGCTGCCCGGCATCTCGTACGGCGTGACCGCCCCCGCCGAGCTGCGTCCGCTCGCCGCGCGCCTGGTCGCCGACCTGGGCGGCGTACCCGAATGGGTGGCGGAACGGGACCGGGCGCTCTACCACGCAGCGCTGGCCCACGGCGCGAACCACCTGGTCACCCTGGTCAACGAGGCGGCGGACCGGCTGCGCGACGCGGGCGTGGCGGATCCGGCGAAGGTGCTCGGCCCGCTGCTGCGCGCCGCCCTGGAGAACGCGTTGCGGCTCGGTGACGCGGCGCTGACCGGGCCGGTCTCCCGGGGCGACGCCGGCACGGTGGCGCGCCATTTGGACCGGCTGGCCAGCACCGCGCCGGAGTCGGTGCCCGGCTACCTGGCGCTGGCCCAGCGCACCGCCGACCGGGCGATCGCCGCCGGGCGACTGCGGCCGGCCGACGCCGAGTCGCTGCTGGAAGTACTGGCCAACCGGCACCGAGAAGCGGTGCCATGAGCGACCTGAACGGGGACCGCGGTGGACGACGTGAGGTACGCGACGACGAGCGGACCGGAGGCGGCATGACCGAGGTTGTACGGACCCGGGCCGAACTGGTCGGCCGGCGGGCCGAGCTGACGGGCACGGTCGCGGTGGTGATGACCATGGGGGCCCTGCACACCGGCCACGAGTCGTTGCTGCGGGCGGCCCGGGAACGCGCCGACCATGTGCTGGCGACGATCTTCGTCAACCCACTCCAGTTCGGGCCGAACGAGGACTTCGACCGGTATCCCCGTACCCTCGACGCCGACCTGGAGGTCTGTCGCCGGGCCGGGGTCGACCTGGTCTTCGCGCCGACGCGGAACGAGATGTACCCGTACGGCGAACCGACCGTCCGGGTCGATCCGGGCGTACCCGGCGGCGACCTGGAGGGGGGTAGCCGGCCCGGCTTCTTCGAGGGCGTCCTGACCGTGGTGCTGAAGCTGTTCCATCTGGTGCGGCCGGATCTGGCGTTCTTCGGTGAGAAGGACTACCAGCAGTTGACACTGATCCGCCGCATGGTCCGGGACCTGGATGTGCCGGTGGAGGTCGTCGGGGTGCCCACGGTCCGGGAGTCGGACGGGCTGGCGCTCTCCAGTCGCAACCGTTACCTCTCGTCCGAGCAGCGGCAGGGGGCGTTGCTGCTCTCTGCGGCGTTGCAGGCTGGTGTGGCGGCGGCCGAGGCCGGCGCGGACGGCGAAGGCGTTCTCGCCGCCGGGCACCGGATCTTCGCCGACGCCCCGGCCGACGTCCGGCTGGACTATCTGGCCTTGACCAACCCAGATCTGGAGCCAGGGCCTGAGAAGGGGCCAGCGCGGTTACTGGTGGCGGCCTGGGTGGGGCACACCCGTTTGATCGACAACCTCGCCGTGCAACTTGATCCGACCTCATTGTCCTCGCTGAATGCCTGATCGACGAGAAGGAATGCTGATGTTCCGCACGATGTTGAAGTCGAAGATCCACCGGGCCACGGTGACCCAGGCGGATCTGCACTACGTCGGCTCGGTCACGGTGGACGCGGATCTACTCGACGCCGCCGACCTGATTCCGGGCGAGCAGGTGGCCATCGTGGACATCACCAACGGTGCCCGGCTGGAGACGTACGTCATTCCGGGCGAGCGGGGTAGCGGGGTGATCGGTATCAACGGTGCCGCCGCCCACCTGGTGCACCCCGGTGACCTGGTCATCCTGATCTCCTACGGGCAGATGGACGACGCGACCGCGCGGTCGTACCAGCCGAGGATCGTGCATGTCGACGCCGACAACCGAATCATCGAGCTGGGTGCCGATCCGTCCGAGGCGGTTCCCGGTATGACCGGTGACCCGGTACGTAGCAACCTCGCCCTCCCGAATTGAGGTTAGGAAGGGCCCCTTCCTATCGTTTTCTGTATAGGAAGGGGCCCTTCCTAACCTCTCAAGGCGTACCGGCCGAGCCTCGCGTGGCTGTCGTAGGCTGCAAGTGGTTTGGACCGTGCCCTTGGGGGAGGAACACCATGCGTCGCTGGTTGACCACTGTGGCTCTGGTCGGTACGGCCGGTCTGCTGTTGACGGCCTGTGGGGCCCCTGGCGGGGCAGACGGTGACCTGGTCGACGACTGGGCCGCGCTGCCCGAGCTGACCTCCTTCACCCCGCCGGCCGAGGTCTGCCACGACGACAGCAGCTTCGACGACACACCGAGCGCCGCCGACTTCGCCCCGGTCGACTGCTCCGGCAAGCATCGCCAGGAGACCATCTACGTCGGCAAGTTCACCGGTGACTCCAGTTCTTCGCCCGAGGATGACTCGGCCGAGTTCCAGGCCGCCTACGCCGAGTGCGATGCCAAGGCGACCGAGTACGTCGGGGCCCAGTGGCGGGACGGCCGGCTCTGGCTCACGGTGGCCAAGCCGACGAGCCAGGCGTGGTCCGGCGGGGCCCGCTGGTTCCGGTGCGACCTGATCGAGGTGGCCGAGGTCGACGGTGACAAGGATCCGGAGAGTCGGACCGGCAGCCTGAAGGGGGCCCTGGCCAGCCCGTCCCCGCTCAACCTTGGCTGCTATCAGAGCAAGACCGTCTCCGGACGCATCGATACGATGACCCCGACCGAGTGCACCCAGGCCCACAACACCGAGTACGTCGGGGCCTGGCAGGCCCCGGAGATGTCGTACCCGACGAAGGACAGTGACTGGAGCCGGTTCTACGACGAGTGCCGCAAGGTGGTGGCCGAGTACGTCGACCTGCCATCGGACGACAACCTGCGGTACCGCACCGGAGTGGTGGCGCTGGCCGGGGGCTCGGCGGGATGGCGGATGGGCAACCGGGGCGTGCGCTGCTTCCTGTGGCTCAGCGAGCGTACGCTGACCAAGTCGCTCAAGGACGCCGGCCCTTCCGCACTGCCGATCAAGTAGCGCGCTGGCCCACTTTCTCCGCCCCCGCCCATCCGGGCACCGGGTGGGCGGGGTTCACTGTGGGGATGCACCTGCCGACCCTCGACCTACCCGCGTTGCCCACCCTGCTGGCGGCACCAGCACCCGGGTGGGTGGAGACCACCGACGTGGTCGTGATCGGATCGGGTATCGCCGGACTCACCGCCGCCCTGAACCTGCGCGAGGCGGGTCTGCACGTCACGGTCGTGACCAAGGTCAACATTGACGAGGGTTCGACGCGTTGGGCCCAGGGTGGCATCGCGGCCGTACTGGATCCACTGGACACCCCGGCTGCGCACGCCCTGGATACGGAAATCGCTGGCGTCGGGCTCTGCGACCCGGCAGCGGTACAGGTGCTGGTGGCCGAAGGACCCACCAGACTGCGCGAGTTGATGCGGGTCGGCGCGGAGTTCGACCGCAACCCGGACGGGTCGCTGATGTTGACTCGGGAGGGCGGGCACCGGGCCAACCGGATCGTGCACGCCGGCGGCGACGCGACCGGTGCCGAGGTCCAACGTGCGCTGCATGCTGCGGTCGGGCGGGATCCCTGGATCCGGCTGTTCGAGCACGCTCTCGTCCTGGACCTGCTGCGCGCCCCTGGTGCCGGTCCGGAGCAGCCTGGTCGGGCCTGCGGCATCACCCTGCACGTGCTCGGCGAGGGCAGTGCGGACGGGGTGGGGGCGATTCTGGCCCGGGCGGTCGTACTGGCCACGGGCGGGATGGGGCAGGTCTTCGCGGCGACCACCAACCCGGCGGTCTCCACCGGTGACGGGGTCGCGCTGGCGATGCGCGCCGGGGCCGCCGTGACCGACGTGGAGTTCGTCCAGTTCCACCCGACGGCCCTGGTCCGGCCGACCACCGCGAGCAGTGCATCCGGTGCGCCGGGGGCGGCTCAGCAGCCGCTGGTGTCGGAGGCACTACGGGGTGAGGGCGCGCATCTGGTCGACGGGGAGGGTAAGCGGTTCATGGTCGGCCAGCACGAGTTGGCCGAGTTGGCTCCCCGGGACATCGTGGCGAAGGGCATCCACCGGGTGATGCTGGCCGACAATGTCGATCACGTCTATCTGGATGCCCGACACCTGGGCGGGGAGTTCCTCGACCAGCGGTTCCCCACGATCGTCGCCTCCTGCCGGGCCATCGGGGTCGACCCGGCCACCGATCTGATCCCGGTCGCGCCGGCCGCGCACTACGCCTCCGGTGGGGTCCGTACCGACCTGGCCGGTCGAACCTCGATCCCCGGGCTGTACGCCTGCGGCGAGGTCGCCTGCACCGGCGTACACGGGGCGAACCGGCTGGCCAGTAACTCGCTGCTGGAAGGGCTGGTGTTCGCTCGTCGGATCGCCCAGGACATCGCCCGGCACCTGCCGTCGCAGGTCGACCCGGCACCCGGCGGCGCCTGGCAGGGTGGCTTGGGCTCGGTGGTGGACCCGGCGATCCGCTCCGGGCTGGCCCGCGCCATGACCCGGGGCGCGGGGGTGCTCCGGTCCGCCGACTCGTTGCGTGCCACCGCGGCCGAGCTGGTCGCACTCGGGCAGCGGCGGGGGCGGCCGGGGACCGCGAGCTGGGAGGCGACCAACCTGCTCACCGTGGCTTCGGCGCTGGTGGCCGCCGCGTACGCCCGACAGGAGACCCGGGGCTGCCACTGGCGGGAGGACTTCCAGGCGGCGGACGACGGGTGGCTTGGTCATCTGGTGGGCTCGATTGGAGCGGATGGCATGTTGGGGCAGAACTGGGAGGCGACGCGGTGAAGAAGTCCACGATGGAGGCGCTGCAGGCCGAGGGGCTCGTCCCGGCGGCTGTCGAGACAATCGTGCGCGGGGCACTGACCGAGGACCTCGGTCCGGACCTGGTCGACGTGACCAGCCTTGCGACGATCCCGGCGGACCAGGTCGACACGGCTGAGGTGGTGGCCCGGGCCGACGGGGTGGTGGCCGGGCTGGCCGTGGTAGCGGCGGTGTTCGAGCTGGCCCACGAGCTGACCTCGGCGGCGGCGTTCGAGTCGGCCCAGGAACTGTCGGCGGTGGCTGACCGTACTGTCGAGCTGCCGGCGGCCGACCGTACCGTCGAGGTGGTGGTCAAGGCCCACGACGGCGCGCGGGTGGCGCGCGGCGACGTGCTGGCCACGGTGACCGGCCCGACCCGGTCGTTGCTGACCGCCGAGCGGACGGCGCTCAACCTGCTCAGCCGGATGTCCGGCGTGGCGACCCACACCCGGGCCTGGGCCGACGAGCTGGCTGGGACCAAGGCGATGGTGCTGGACACCCGGAAGACCACTCCCGGGCTACGGATGCTGGAGAAGTATGCGGTACGGGCCGGCGGCGGCACGAACAAGCGAATGGGCCTCTACGACGTCGCGATGATCAAGGACAACCACAAACTCGCGGCTGGTGGCATCGCACCCGCTTACCATCGGGTGCGTCAGATGTTCCCGGAGGTGCCGGTCCAGGTGGAGGTCACCACGACGGCGGAGGCGGTCGAGGCGGTCGAGGCGGGGGCGAACTTCCTGCTCTGCGACAACATGAACCCGGACCAGCTCCGCGAGGTGGTGGCGGCGGTGGGTGACCGGGCCGAGTTGGAGGCCACCGGCGGATTGACCTTGGACCGGGCGGCCGAGTATGCCGCAACCGGCGTGGACTACCTGTCGGTCGGTGCGTTGACCCATTCGTCGCCTATCTTGGACATCGCTTTGGACCTCAGGCCCCGGGACTGACGCATGCTGCTGTGTATCGATATCGGTAACACCAACACGGTCCTGGCGACCTTCGACGGTGACAAGCTCGTCCATTCCTGGCGGATCAAGACCGACGCCCGGTCGACCGCCGACGAGTTGGGCCTCCAGTTCCGGGGCCTGCTCGCTGGCGACGCAGTGGAGATCACCGGGGTGGCAGCCTGTTCGACTGTCCCGGCGGCGCTGCGCTCGCTGCGCAGCATGCTTGCCCGCTACTACGGCGACCTGCCCAACGTGATCGTCGAGCCGGGGGTGAAGACCGGCGTGCAGTTGGCCATCGACAACCCCAAGGAGGTCGGTGCCGACCGGGTGGTGAACACCCTGGCCGCGCACACTCTCTTCGGCGGTCCGTCGATCGTGGTCGACTTCGGTACGACCACCAACTTCGACGTGATCAGCGCCCGGGGTGAGTTCCTCGGCGGTGCGTTCGCGCCCGGTATCGAGATCTCCTTCGACGCGCTCGCCGCCCGAGCCGCCCAGCTGCGCAAGGTGGAGGCGACCAAGCCTCGGTCGGTGATCGGCAAGAACACGGTGGAGTGTCTCCAGGCCGGGCTGTACTTTGGCTTCGCCGGTCAGGTCGACCGGATCGTGGAGCGGATGACCGAGGAACTCGGCGGTGGCGTACGGGCGGTGATCGCCACCGGCGGTCTGGCTTCGCTGGTGGCCGGCGAGTGCCGCACGATCACCCACCACGAGCCGATGATCACCTTGATCGGGTTACGGATGGTCTACGAGCGCAACATCTGACGGGCCGGTGACCGGTGAGCCAGGCAGCGGCCTATGGCGGATAGGGCGGGCGGAACCGGTCGTAAGCGGCCGCCGCGCCGCCGAAGGACATTGCCGCTGCTTGATCGATCATGGGCGCGAGGTTATCCCGATGACCGCCGCCAAGGCATTTGAGTACGCTCGGACCCTGACCCCACCGAATTCTCCTGCCAAGGAAGCGTGCCGTGACCGAGCGAACCGCCGTGCCAGTCGACCCCGCCGATGATCTCCCTGAGCAGATGCGGATCCGCCGGGAGAAGCGGGACCGCCTGCTCGCTGACGGCGTCGAGGCGTACCCGGTGGGCTATCCGCGTACCGCCACCCTGGCCGAGATCCGGGCCCGGTACGCCGATCTGCCGACCGACACCCCCACCGGCGACGTGGTCTCGCTCACCGGTCGCGTGATCTTCCAGCGGAATACCGGCAAGCTCTGCTTCGCGACCCTGCGGGACGGCGACGGCACGGAACTGCAGGCGATGTTTTCGCTGGACAAGGTCGGTGCTGAGCGGCTGGAGGAGTGGAAGCGTCAGGTGGATCTCGGCGATCACGTCGGGGTCACCGGCGAGGTGATCAGCAGCCGACGCGGCGAGTTGTCCGTGCTTGCCAACTCCTGGGCGATTACCGCGAAGGCGCTGCGGCCATTGCCGGTGGCGCACAAGCCACTCAGTGAGGAGGCTCGGGTCCGGCAGCGGTACGTGGATCTGATCGTTCGTCCGCAGGCACGAGAGATGGTGCGGACCCGGGCGACCACCGTACGGAGCCTTCGTGACTCGCTGCACGCCCGGAGTTTCCTGGAAGTTGAAACCCCGATGCTCCAGCTGGTCCATGGCGGGGCCGCCGCCCGACCATTCGTGACGCACAGCAATGCGCTGGATACGGATCTGTATCTTCGAATCGCCCCCGAACTTTTCCTCAAGCGGGCGGTGGTTGGTGGCATCGACCGGGTCTTCGAGATCAACCGCAACTTCCGGAATGAAGGCGTCGACTCTTCGCACTCTCCCGAGTTCGCCATGCTCGAGGTGTACGAGGCATACGGCGACTACGACACCATGGCTACCTTGACCCGGGAACTCGTGCAGGAAGCCGCCCTTGCGGTTGCCGGGTCGCATGTCGTGACACACGCCGACGGTACGGAACTGGACCTGGGCGGTCAGTGGCGGTCGGTGACCCTCTACGGCGTGCTCTCCGAGGCGCTTGGTGAAGAGGTGACGGTACAGACCGATCGAGCCAGTCTCGTGCAGTACGCCGAAAAGGTGGGGCTTGCGGTCGACCCGAAGTGGGGGCCGGGCAAGCTCGCCGAGGAGCTTTTCGAGGAACTGGTCGTACCGGGGTTGCGGGAGCCCACGTTCGTACGGGACTACCCGGAGGAGACCAGCCCGCTCACCCGCGGCCACCGCGAGCACCCCGGGCTCACTGAGAAATGGGATCTGTACGTCCTTGGATTCGAGTTGGGAACGGCCTACTCGGAGCTTGTCGACCCGGTTGTGCAGCGGCAACGGCTGGTGGCCCAGGCCCAGCTCGCGGCACGTGGCGACGATGAGGCGATGCGCCTGGACGAGGACTTTCTTCGGGCGATGGAGTACGGAATGCCGCCGTCCGGCGGCATGGGAATGGGAATCGACCGACTTCTGATGGCCCTGACCGGGCTCGGAATTCGGGAAACGATCCTCTTCCCGTTGGTCCGCGCGGAGTAGTCACCCCGTTCTTGTTGCGTAGTTTCCGGGTCCTATTGACTTGCTGCGCATCTAAAGCGCTATTGTGCTCTTGTTTGCGGGAGAACCTGCTCGAAAGGAACGTGGCACGTGGCCAAGCAGATCATTCACAAGCTGGTCGATGACCTGGACGGCGGAGACGCGGACGAGACTGTCAAGTTCTCGCTCGACGGCGTTCAGTATGAGATCGACCTCTCGGACAAGAACGCCGAGAAATTGCGGGAGCTATTTGCCCCGTACGTGGGGGCCGGCTCGAAGGTGGGCCGCGGTGGCGTGGTCATCGGCGGCCGGGCTGCCCGGGGTCGCGGCGGGGCCACTGCCGACCGGGAGCAGAACAAGGCGATCCGGGCGTGGGCCAAGAAAGAAGGACGGGATATCTCCGATCGCGGGCGGATTCCGCAGGAGATCGTCGACGAGTACCACGCCAAGGCCGGCCGCTGAGTCGATTACGACCGACCGGGGCTACGCCGGATCCGGGGCGCGGGTGAGCCGCACCGGGTCCGGCGTTTGTTTTTTCCGGCCGTTCTGGCGGGCTGAGGGGCCTGAGGAGGCTCCGGGCCGTTCTGGTGGCCTGAGGGGCCTGAGGAGGCTCCAGGCCGGTCTGGCAGGCCGGGAAGGATCCCGCCCGGTCCGGCGTTATCCACAGCGGTGGAGAGTTCATCCACAGCCTGTGGACGAGGGCCGGCAGCGCCGAGGAGTGTTCGTACCGCGGGTCGAATTTCGCTATGCGCGTACAGCTGGGGGTCGAGGAACACCCGCTGAGCGCGGACAGTTGGCTAAAACATCGTCGTACGAGCCTCGATCGGGCGCGCAGGGCGTCGGACGAGTCGGTCCGCGGCGATAGAGTAAGGAAGCGCGGGCGTCCGTCCTGGATGCCTGGGCACTGGCCCCGCCAAGAACACTGGCGCACGGCACGTGAGGAGCACGAGGGCATGTTCGAGCGGTTCACCGACCGAGCGCGACGGGTTGTCGTCCTGGCCCAGGAAGAGGCCCGGATGCTCAACCACAACTACATCGGTACGGAACACATCCTGTTGGGTCTCATCCACGAGGGTGAGGGCGTGGCGGCCAAGGCTCTGGAGAGCCTGGGCATCTCCCTGGAGGGCGTCCGCCAGCAGGTGGAAGAGATCATCGGCCAGGGCCAGCAGGCGCCGAGTGGGCACATCCCGTTCACGCCCCGGGCCAAGAAGGTGCTGGAGCTGTCGCTGCGTGAGGCGCTGCAGCTCGGCCACAACTACATCGGTACGGAGCACATCCTGCTCGGTCTGATCCGGGAGGGCGAGGGCGTCGCTGCCCAGGTGCTGGTGAAGCTCGGCGCCGACCTGAACCGGGTGCGCCAGCAGGTGATCCAGTTGCTCTCGGGCTACCAGGGCAAGGAGCCCGCAGCCGCCGGTGCGGCGGCGGGTGAGGCCGCGCCGTCGACGTCGCTGGTGCTCGACCAGTTCGGTCGTAACCTGACCCAGGCTGCCCGCGAGGGCAAGCTCGACCCGGTGATCGGGCGGGAGAAGGAGATCGAGCGGGTCATGCAGGTGCTGTCCCGCCGTACCAAGAACAACCCCGTGCTGATCGGTGAGCCCGGCGTGGGTAAGACCGCCGTGGTGGAGGGCCTGTCCCAGAAGATCATCAAGGGTGAGGTGCCGGAGACGCTGAAGGACAAGCAGCTCTACACCCTGGACCTGGGTGCTCTGGTGGCTGGTTCGCGCTACCGGGGTGACTTCGAGGAGCGCCTGAAGAAGGTGCTCAAGGAGATCCGTACCCGGGGCGACATCATCCTCTTCATCGACGAGATCCACACCTTGGTCGGGGCGGGTGCCGCGGAGGGTGCGATCGACGCGGCGAGCATCCTCAAGCCGATGCTGGCCCGGGGTGAGCTGCAGACCATCGGT
This sequence comes from Micromonospora sp. NPDC003197, assembly GCF_053590565.1. Classification (NCBI taxonomy): domain Bacteria; kingdom Bacillati; phylum Actinomycetota; class Actinomycetes; order Micromonosporales; family Micromonosporaceae; genus Micromonospora; species Micromonospora sp. NPDC003197. The sequence goes on from NZ_JBSFTE010000003.1 coordinate 253,487, forward strand.
GCGACGACCCTCGACGAATACCGTAAGCACCTGGAGAAGGACGCCGCGCTGGAGCGCCGGTTCCAGCCGATCCAGGTGGGTGAGCCGTCCCTGGCGCACACCATCGAGATCCTGAAGGGGCTGCGGGACCGCTACGAGGCCCACCACCGGGTCTCCATCACCGACGCCGCCCTGGTGGCGGCGGCGACCCTGGCCGACCGGTACATCTCCGACCGGTTCCTGCCGGACAAGGCGATCGACCTGATCGACGAAGCCGGCGCTCGGATGCGGATCCGCCGGATGACCGCTCCGCCAGACCTGCGGGACTTCGACGAGCGGATCGCCCAGGTGCGCCGCGACAAGGAGTCGGCGATCGACGCGCAGGACTTCGAGCGGGCCGCGCAGCTGCGGGACAAGGAGAAGCAGCTGCTGGGTCAGAAGGCGCAGCGGGAGAAGGAGTGGAAGGCCGGAGACCTGGACGTGGTGTCCGAGGTCGACGACGAGCAGATCGCCGAGGTCCTGGCGAACTGGACCGGCATCCCGGTCTACAAGCTGACCGAGGAGGAGACCGCTCGACTGCTCCGCATGGAGGACGAGCTGCACAAGCGGGTCGTCGGCCAGCTGGACGCGGTGAAGGCAGTCTCGAAGGCGATCCGGCGTACCCGCGCTGGCCTGAAGGACCCGAAGCGTCCGTCCGGCTCGTTCATCTTCGCCGGCCCGTCCGGTGTGGGTAAGACCGAGCTGTCCAAGGCCCTGGCCGAGTTCCTGTTCGGGTCCGAGGACGCGCTGATCCAGCTCGACATGTCCGAGTTCCACGACCGCTACACCGTGTCCCGGCTGGTGGGCGCGCCTCCCGGCTACGTCGGCTACGACGAGGGCGGCCAGCTGACCGAGAAGGTGCGGCGTCGGCCGTTCTCGGTGGTCCTGTTCGACGAGATCGAAAAGGCCCACCCGGACGTGTTCAACACCCTGCTGCAGATCCTGGAGGACGGTCGGCTCACCGACGGTCAGGGTCGCATCGTGGACTTCAAGAACACGGTGATCATCCTGACCACCAACCTGGGCACCCGCGATGTGGCCAAGGCCGTGTCGCTGGGCTTCCAGGCCTCGGAGGACCAGGAGTCCAACTACGAGCGGATGAAGCAGAAGGTCAACGACGAGCTGAAGCAGCACTTCCGGCCGGAGTTCCTCAACCGGATCGACGACACGATCGTGTTCCACCAGCTCAACCAGGACGAGATCCTCTCGATCGTGGACATCATGATCCAGCGGATCGAGACCCAGCTCCGCAACAAGGACATGGGCCTGGAGTTGACCGACAACGCCAAGAAGTACCTGGCGAAGAAGGGCTTCGACCCGGTGCTGGGTGCCCGGCCGCTGCGTCGGACGATCCAGCGGGACATCGAGGACAACCTCTCCGAGCGGATCCTCTTCAACGAGCTGACCCCGGGTCAGATCGTGGTCGTCGACTGCGAGGGAGACCCCGAGGACATCGACAAGTCCAAGCTCGTGTTCCGAGGCGCGGACAAGCCGATCAACGTCCCGGACGCGGTGCCCGCCGACCTCGGCGCCACCGCTGGGGCCGACGAATAGTCAGCAGGCCGATGCCTAGCCAGCAGGCTCACGAGTAGTCCACAGGGCGACGAGTAGCCAGCAGGACAGCATCAGCGAAAGGGTCCCCGTGACCAGGGCTCGCGCACACCGCGCGGGTTCCTGGTCACGGGGACCCTTCACGTTGTGAGGCGCGTCGCCGCCCCGGTCGTCTCCCCGGCCAGGGTGAACCGGTCACCGATCCGCTCCACCAGGCCGTCGTCGACCAGGCTGGCCAGTGCCCGGGCGCGCTGCGTCGCATCCGCCCAGACGAGGTCCAGCCGGTTCCGGGCCACCGGGCCGGTTGTCTCACGCAGCACCGCCAGCAGCAGTCCGCGTACCTGCCGGTCGGTGCCGGCGTACCGCTGGGGGCGTCGGGTCGGCCCGACCGGAGCGGTACGCCCCGACGCCCGCCAGGCACAGCGTTCCACCAGCGGACAATCGACACAGCGAGGGGACTGAGCGGTACAGACCAGCGCGCCCAGTTCCATGAACGCCGCACTGGCCTGGGCCGCCTCGGCCGGTTCGACCGGTAACAGCGCGGCGGTGGCGACCAGATCAGCCGGACGGGTCGCCGGCCCGGCGTCCGGTTCACCGGCCACCGCCCGAGCCACCACCCGACGCACGTTGGTGTCCACGACCGGATGGCGTTGCCCGAAGGCGAACGCCGCCACCGCCCGTGCCGTGTAGGTGCCCACCCCCGGCAGGGCCAACAACTCGTCCAGGTCGGTCGGTACCGCACCACCGTGCCGCTCCACTATCGCCACCGCGCATTCCCGCAGCCGCAGTGCTCGCCGGGGGTAGCCGAGCCGGCCCCACATCCGGATCGCCTCGGCCGAGGTGTCGGCGGCCAACGCGACCGGGGTCGGCCAGCGGTCCAGCCAGGCCCGCCAGGCGGGCAGGACCCGTACCACCGGGGTCTGTTGCAGCATGACCTCGCTGACCAGGATCGCCCAGGCACCCACGTCGGGCGCCCGCCACGGCAGGTCGCGGGCATTCTCCTCGTACCACCGGATGGTTACGGCGGCGAACGTCTCCTCAGGCATCGCGTCGCCGATCATGTCATGTCGCCGGGGCGGGTGCCGCGTCCCGTACCGTGGACTGGTCGGGCAGGTCGCCAGACGGGTGACCTCGTCTATCGGGCAGACTGCCGGGATGAACGAGCTCGCGATCACCGTGATCGGCCAGGACCGGCCCGGCATCGTGGCCGATGTCGCGGAGGTGCTCGCCCGGGTGGGCGCGAACCTCACCGATTCGACCATGACCCGGCTACGGGGCCACTTTGCCATGACCCTCGTGTGTACCGGCCCGACCGCCGTCGAGGCCGAGGCCGCGTTGGCCCCACTCGCCGAGGACGGCCGGCTGTTGACCACGGTACGGGCGGTCGGCGGCGACTCGACCAGCACCACTGGCGGCGAGCCGCACCTGATGGCGGTGCACGGGGCCGACCGGTTGGGCATCGTGGCCGCGGTGACCCGGGTGCTGGCCGAGGCTGGGGGCAACGTGACCGACCTGACCACTCGCCTCACCGGACCGCTCTACGTCCTTGTGGCCGAGGTGGATCTGCCCCCGGGAACAGCTGACGACCTGTCCCGGCGGCTCACCGAGGTTGCCAGTGAACTCGGCGTGGTGGTTACCCTGCGTCGCGCGGATTCGGATCTGCTGTGACCGTCGAGTACGCCGGTCTCGGCGACTGGACGCCGGAGGCGCTGGGCGAGCCGGGGCGGGTACGGCCGGTCGTTACCGCCCCGAACCAGGTGCTGGGGCAGGTCGGCACCGAGGTGGATCCGACCGACCGCGAGGTGGTCCAGCTCGCCGCCGACCTGATCGCCACCATGCGTGTCTCGCCCGGCTGTGTGGGGTTGGCCGCGCCGCAGATCGGGGTCAGCGCACAGGTCTTCGCGGTCGATGTGACCGGGCACCCGAAGGCGGTCACCCTGCACGGCACGTTCGTGTTGTGCAACGCGAAGATCGTCGAAGCCACCCGGACCCGACCCGGCCGGGAGGGGTGCATGTCCGTGCCCGACCTGACCGGTGACGTCAAGCGGGCGAGCCGGCTGGTGGTGACCGGCTTCGTGCCCGGCACCGGGGCTCCGGTACGACTGGTGACGGACGGCTTCGAGGCTCGCGCCTTGCAGCACGAGATCGACCACTGTGCCGGTCTGCTGTTCCTCGACCGGGTCGCCGGAGCGCACGCCGTGTACCAGCGCAAGGTCTATCAGTGAGGGCGGAACGCCAGTCGTACCAACGGATTCCACGCCGGTGGCTGGCCGCTCGGCGCGCCTGCGGGGCCAACCTGGTTCGCCCCGATACGGTGTGGGCATTATGCGTCTGACGGTTGGCCCCCTGCCACCCGCTGTCTATTGGCGGCGTCGAGCCGTCGTGCTTGGAGCGGGGATCCTCTTCCTGATTGTCCTGCTTTACTCGTGCGGGGGCCCGGGTGATTCCGAGCCAGCCGCCAAGGGGAGTCCGTCGGCTGGACCGTCGGTCGAGCCGAAGCCGACGGCGGAGCTTACCCCGGAGGCCGGGGTGCCGCCCGACGCTGACGTGCCGCCGACGTCATCCGGCGATCCGACACCGTCGGGTGGGGTGCCCGGCGCAGGGGCGGTCACTTGCACCGATGCCGAGATTTCGGTGGTGCCGGCAGCCTCGAACGCGACCGTGCAGCGGGGCGTGACGATCGTCTTCAAGATCAAAATTAAGAACGTCTCCAGCCGGAGTTGCACGCTGGACGTCGGCGCCGACATCCAGGAGATCTACCTCAAGCTCGGTGCGGAAACCGTCTGGTCCTCCGACACCTGCGGTACGGCCAAGGGCAACAACGTCAAGTCGTTCCCGGCCGCGCACGAGGAGACCTTCGAGGTGCCGTGGAACGGCAAGGCCAGCAACAAGTGCACCAACGGGTTCGCGGACGGGAAGGTCGTCGACGCGGGTGAGTACCAGCTCTTCGGCCGGCTCGGCACCAAGCACAGCGAGCCCATGAAGCTCGTCGTCACCAACTAGTCCTGTCCTCGGCCGGCGTCCCACCGGCCCGAGGGCGTGGCCTGTCTGTCCCGAGGCGCGTTCGTCCACCCTGAGGACGTGTCCACCCGCGCGGGGCCCGGCTTCCTGAGGGCCGGGTGGAACCCGGTCAGACGTACCGCTCCAGGATGGATGCCTCGGCGAGTCGGGACAGGCCCTCCCGTACCCCGCGGGCCCGGGCGTCGCCGACCCCGTCGACCGCCTGCAGATCCTCGACGGTCGCCCCGAGCAGCCGTTGCAGGCTGCCGAAGTGGCTGACGAGCCGGTCCACCACCGTGGCCGGCAGGCGGGGAACCTTGGCGAGCAACCGGTAGCCACGCGGGCTGACCGCCCCGTCGAGCGCATCCGATGCGCCGGTGTAGCCGATCGCCTTGGCCACGGCGACCAGGTCGATCATCTCGACCGCGCTGAGCAGGTCGAGTTCGACCAGTGCCTCGTCGAGGGTACGGGCCTTGCGCCCGGTGGGCAGGTAGTCGCGGATCACCAACGTGCGGTCGGCGTCGACCCCGGCCATCAGCTCGTCGAGTTGCAGGGCGAGCAGTCGGCCGTCGGTGCCGAGCTCGACCACGTAGCCGGCGATCTCATCGGCGATCCGGCGGACCATCTCCAGTCGCTGGATGACCACGACGGCGTCGCGCACCGTGACCAGGTCCTCGATCTCCAGCGCGGAGAGCGTGCCGGAGACCTCGTCCAGCCGTAGCTTGTACCGCTCCAGCGTGGCGAGGGCCTGATTGGCCCGGGACAGGATCGCGGCCGAGTCGTCGAGCACGTGCCGCTGGCCGTTGACGTAGAGACTGATGATCCGCATCGACTGGCTGACCGAGATGACCGGGTAGCCGGTCTGTCGGGCCACCCGCTCCGCGGTGCGGTGCCGCGTGCCGGATTCCTCGGTCGGAATGGTCGGGTCGGGCATCAGGTGCACTGCGGCACGGACGATCCGGGTGCCGTCGCTGGAGAGCACGACCGCGCCGTCCATCTTGCACAGTTCGCGCACCCGGGTGGCGGAGAACTCGACATCGAGGGGGAAACCACCGGTGCAGAGCGTCTCGACGACCTTGTCGTAGCCGAGCACGATCAACGCACCGGTACGACCCCGGAGAATCCGCTCCAAGCCGTCCCGGAGTGCGGTGCCCGGAGCCATCAGCGCGAGGTTGGCCCGCAGCGGGTCACCGGTTACGCCGGATCCACCCATGGTCATGCCGGCGCTGACCGTGCGGGCTGTCGAGTTGACGGCAACGGCCCGGACATGGGAGCTCCCATCCGTGGCTCGGTGAGCATCGCGGTCGACTGGCACCCGGACAGTCTACGGACTGGCATGCGTTCGGTGCTGCCGTGGTTACTGTGATGTGCCACTGTGTCCGTTCCCTTCATCATCGGGGATCGTCGCCATGGTCGCCAATCAGGGTAGAGAACCGACGCATTCGGTCGACCAGTACACATCCGGTCATTCCGCAGATGCCCGGGCGGCGCACTGGAGGGCCGAACGCACATCGGTGACCTCCATCACCCGCATGCCCTCCGGGGTGACGCCGGTCGACTCCGGTCCGCAGCCCTGCGGCACCAGGGCGGTTCGGAAACCGAGCCGCGCCGCCTCTGCCAACCGGCGGGGAACGGCACCGACCCGGCGTACCTCCCCGGTCAGACCGACCTCACCGATCGCCACCAGGTGCGGTGCGAGGGCGAGGTTGAGACCACCGGAGGCCACAGCGAGGGCCACCGCCAGATCGGCGGCGGGCTCGACCACCCGGATACCACCGACAGTGGCGGCGAACACCTCCCGGTCGTGCAGGGTGAGACGTTCGGTGCGGCGTTGCAGGACCGCGAGCACCATGGCCAGGCGGGCGCCGTCGAGGCCGGATACGGTACGCCGGGGCGACCCGGCGACGGTGGCCCCGATCAGCGCCTGCACCTCGGTGACCAGCGCCCGGCGGCCCTCCATCGAGACGGTGATACAGGTCCCCGGCACCGGCTCGGAGTAGCGGGTGAGGAAGAGCCCGGACGGATCGGCCAGGCTGCTGATGCCCCCCTCGTGCATCTCGAAACAGCCGACCTCGTCGGCGGCACCGAACCGGTTCTTCACCCCCCGCACCATCCGGAGCGAGGAGTGCTTGTCGCCCTCGAAGTGCAGCACCACGTCGACCAGGTGCTCCAGCACCCGAGGCCCGGCGACCTGGCCGTCCTTGGTGACGTGACCGACCAGCACCGTCGCGATGCCCCGTTCCTTGGCGACCGCCACCAGCGCGGCGGTCACCGCCCGGACCTGGGTCACCCCGCCCGGTACGCCCTCGGCGCCGGGCATGGAGATGGTCTGCACCGAGTCGAGCACCAGTAGCCCCGGCTTCACCGCGTCGAGGTGACCGAGGACCGCCCCCAGGTCACTCTCGGAGGCGAGGTAGAGCTGCTCGTGCAGGGTGCCCATCCGCTCCGCGCGCAGTCGTACCTGGCTGACCGACTCCTCGCCGCTGACCACCAGCGACGGGCTGCCGGCCCCGGCTGCCCACTGCTGGGCCACGTCGAGCAGCAGGGTCGACTTCCCCACCCCCGGCTCACCGGCGAGCAACACCACCGCGCCGGGCACCAGGCCACCGCCGAGCACCCGGTCGAGCTCGGAGACCCCGGTTGGCCGGGCCTTGGCCGGGGCGGCGCTGATGGTCGCGATCGGTCGGGCCGGCTCGGCAGGCACCCGGGAACTGACCACCCGGCCGGAGACGGTTGGTCCGGTAACGGTCGACTCGACGACGGAACCCCACTCGCCGCACTCTGGGCAGCGGCCGACCCACTTGGGCGGCTGATGTCCGCAGGCGTCGCATTCGTAGGCGGGCCGGGCTTCACGGGTCGCCGGGCGGGCGCGGGTGGCGGCGCCCCGGGGGGTGGCTCGGGAGGTCACCCTACGGACGCTAGCCAATTCCTACGACGAAACCGGGCCGGCGTGGTCTGCGCCACGCCGGCCCGATGTCGACTGTCCGTTTGTACGGCTGAGTTGTGCGCCCTGTCGGGCGGCGTACGGCTGTGGTCAGCCGTGCCCGTTGCCCTCTTCGTGCTCCAGCGGGGTCGCTGCGGGATTCGGGGTGAGCGGCACCGCCACCGGGGCCACGGTGCGCAGTTCCTTGCCGTCCACGCTGAAGACCAGGTTGATCTGCTGACCCGGGGTGAGCGCCGACTTCAGACCCTTGATTTGCAGGTGGCGACCGGTGGTCCGGTTGAGGACGGCGTAGCTGTTCGCCGCGATCTCGATCGTGGCCGGCTCCTCAGCGGGGGCGGCCGGCGGGGTGGTGGCCTCCGGCGGAGTCGCGCTCGCCGAGCCACTCGGGGTGGCCGACCCGTCCGGGGCGGCGGATCCGGTCGGCGTCGGCTCGACCGGGGTCACCGACGGGCTTGCCGGTGCCGCGCCGTCGGCCAGCACCACGAGGTTGCCGCTGTCAGTGGTGACCTTGACCGTTACCGGCTTCGGGGAGTCGTTGTAGAGCACCACCTGAATCGGGGCGTCGCCGCCGGCCGGGTACCCCTTCGGGTCCAGGTAGCTGACGGTCAGGTTGCGGACCTTGAAGGTGCCATCCGCCGTCTGGGCGTTGATCCCGTCGATGCTGGGCGCCTTGTTGGCGGTCTCGGCGATCTGGCCTGCCCCACAGCCGGACATCAGCAGGGCGGTCGCCGCCGTACCGGCCAGCAGCACCGCGGCCCGCCGGGCCCCCCTGATCGAGCGCGTCACGTCGGTCCTCCTCGTTACGATCCCGGCCGGCCACCCGAGGCGGTGGCCATACCGCGCAGACCGGGCTCCAGGGTAATGGGGGTGATCTGCGCCCGTACGCCGACCCGGGCATTAGTCGCCGAGACGCGAGTCGGTTACACCACCCGACCGCTGACCACGAGCAGAACGACGTCGATGACCGCCACGAGCATCACCGCCCGGAACACCGCCACCGGGCGGTCACCTCGGACGGCCGCCGCGCGGGAGACGTACCAGCCGGCGGGCAGGACCACGGCGGCCACTGCGATCGCCGCGAGCCCGGCCCACGACGGCGGTCCGGGTGGCCCGAGGACCAGCATGGCGGTCGCCGCGAGCAGCAGCCCGGCGGCAGCCACCCGCGAGCCTGCCGCCCCCAGTCGGTGCGGCAACCCACGCACCCCGGTCCGGGCGTCGTCGGCCAGGTCGGGCAACACGTTGGCGAAGTGCGCGCCGGCCCCGAGCAGCGCCCCCGCCGCCACCAGCCAAGCCGGTGGGGTGGGCGCGCCCGGCAAGGCGAGTACGACGAAGGCCGGCAACGCCCCGAACGAGAGCGCGTACGGCAGCACACTGGCCGGAGTGGACTTCAGCGGCCAGTTGTAGAGCAGGGCGGAGACCAGGGCGACGGTGACCCACAGTGCGGCGGTCGGGTTCAACGTCAGTCCCAGCGGTGGTGTGGCCAGGGCAGCCAGCAGGCCGGCGAGCCCGACCGTGTTCCGCCGCGCCGCGCCGCTGGCGACCGGTTTGTCGACTCGACCGACCGCGGCGTCCCGGTCGGCGTCGAGCCAGTCGTTGAGCCAACCGACCGCGAGTTGGCTGGCCAGCACCGCCGCCGCCACCATCGCCACGCCGATCGGGCGATGCCCGACACCCCAGGCAAGTAGCGCCGACACGCCGGTCACCGCCGCCGCGGGTTCCGGATGACTCGCCCGAATCAGCCCTGACACCAATCCCGACATACTGTGAAGTCTGGCCCTGACCGGTGGATCGTGCCAGGCTCAGTCCATGCGAGACGGGCTGCTCAGGACGACTCGGGCCCAGGCCAGGGAGCTGCCACGCAACGATCTCCGGCAGTACGACGACCTGGCCGGCGAGTGGTGGCGGCCCGAGGGGGCCTTCGCGATGCTGCACTGGCTGGCCGAGGCCCGAGCCCGACTGATCCCACCGGCGCGTCGCCCCGGGGCGGTGCTCGCCGACGTCGGTTGTGGAGCGGGACTGCTCACGCCGTACCTGGCCGGCAAGGGCTACCGACACGTCGGAGTGGACCTGGTCCGGTCCGCGTTGGAGCAGGCCGCCGCGCACGGCGTTACCGCAGTCAATGGTGATGCCACGGCGATCCCGCTCGGGGACGGCTGCGCGGACGTGGTCTCCGCCGGTGAGCTGCTGGAACACGTACCGGACTGGCCGGTGGCGGTGGCCGAGGTGTGCCGGGTGCTCCGGCCGGGCGGAACGCTGGTGCTGGACACCCTGAACGACACCCCGCTGAGCCGTCTGCTGGCGGTCCGGGTGGCCGAGCGGCTGGTGGGGGTGCCCCGGGGCATCCACGATCCCGATCTCTTCGTTGACGTACGGGAGCTGACCGCGCAGTGCGCCCGGCACGGCGTACGACTGCGGGTTCGGGGCGTACGCCCAGCGGTGTGGCCGGTGGCCCGGTGGCTGCTCGGGCGGGCGGTGCCCGCGCTCGGCCGGGACGACCTAGTCGACGGTGCCCGCCGGATCGTGCCGACCTGGTCGACAGCGGTGCTCTACCAGGGCGTGGGGGTGAAGGACGGGTAGGGCGGTTCGGTAGGCGACAGAAGGGGGCACGGTATGGCGGTGGAGGCGGTCGAGGCTGCGCGCCGGGTGGCGCCACGGCTGGCGGCGCGGGCGGCCCGATACGACCGGGACGGCACCTTCCCGACCGAGGACTTCGCGGATCTGCGGGAGGCGGGGCTCTTCGGGCTGATGGTTCCGCCGGACCTGGGTGGGGCAGGGGCGCGGTTCGCCGAGTACACGGCGGTCGCCGGTGAGCTGGCCCGGGGCAACGGGGCGACGGCGTTGGTGTTCAACATGCACGCGTCGGTGACCGGTGCCCTCGGTGCGGTGACCGAGGAGTTGGCCGAGGCGCTCGGGGTACCGGACGAGGCGCTGGCGGCCCGGGACCGGCTGCTCGCCGACGCGGCGGCCGGATCCTGGTACGGCGTGGCCATGAGCGAGCGGGGCGCGGGTGCCCGGCTGTCCCAGCTCACCACCGTCTACCACCGGGTGGACGGTGGTTACCACATCAAGGGCGCCAAGACCTTCTGCTCGGGGGCGGGGCACGCGGACGCGTACCTGGTGGCAGCCCGGAGCGCGGCCGACCAGTCGGTGGTGTCGCAGTTCCTGGTGCCGGCCGCGCCGGACGGGCTGCGTGTCGAGCCGACCTGGGACTCGTTGGGTATGCGTGCCACGGCCTCACATGACATACACCTGGACGTCACCGTGCCGACGGATCGGTTGCTTGGTGGGGTGGAGGGGCTCGCCCTCGTGATCGCGCAGCTGATGCCGCACTGGCTGGTGGCCAGCTACGCGGCGGTCTACGTCGGAGTGGCCCGAGCGGCGGTGGATGCCGCCGTTGAGCATCTGACGGCCCGAGGGCTCACCGGCCTGCCGGCGGTACGGGCCCGGATCGGCCGGGCCGACGCGGCGGTCGCCGCCGCCCAGTTGACGGTTGCCGAGGCGGCCCGGCGGGTGGACGAGGCGCCGGGCGACGCCGAGACCAACCAGTGGGTGTGGCGGGCCAAGTTGCTGGCCGGTACGACCGCTGCGGAGGTTGCCGCCTCGATGCTGGAGGCGGCCGGTACGTCCGCCACTCGACGGGGACATCCGTTGGAGCGGCTCTACCGGGACGCCCGCTGCGGATCGCTGCATCCGGCTACCTCGGACGTCTGCGCGGACTGGCTCGGCATCGCCGCGTTGGGTGGCGACCCGGACCGCGACGGATCGACCCCTCGATGGTGAGCGCACTGGTGAGCGCGAGGAGTGAGCGAGCGCAGCGAGTGAGCCCCGCAGTCGCGAACGAAAGGCCAGCACAGTGAGCGCGAGGAGTGAGCGTTCCGGGGCAGCTCGCGTGGGACGCGGCTGCGCCGGAATGCGAGTTGAGCGAGCGCAGCGAGTGAGCCCCGCAGTCGCGAACGAAAGGCCAGCACAGTGAGCGCGAGGAGTGAGCTTGCGAGCCCCGCAGTCGCGAACGAAAGGCCAGCACAGTGAGCGCGAGGAGTGAGCTTGCGAGCCCCGCAGTCGCGAACGAAAGGTTGCCTGATGCGTGCCATGCATGAGCGGAGCGGCTGGCCGGTGATCACCGGCTTGGGCCTCGCACTGCCACCCCGGGCCACCCAGACCGAGCTGTGGGACGGGTTCTTCGCCAAGCACTTCTCCGGCGCCACCCGGGAACTGGCCCAGCGGATCTTCGTCAACTCCGGGGTCACCACCCGCCAGGCAGCGGTCAATCCGCTCTTGGAGGACGTGTCCGACTGGCCAACCGAACGGCGGATGCGTCGCTATCTCGTCGAGGCGTTGCCGTTGGGTAAGGAGGCGGTGGGGCGGGCGTTGACCGAAGCCGGTCTCGCCGCCGACGACATCGGGCTCTTCGCGGTCTGTTCCTGCACCGGCTACGCCACCCCGGGGCTGGACATCCTGCTGGCCCGCGACCTGGGCATGGCCGCCGACACGCAACGGATGTTCGTCGGCCACATGGGCTGTTACGCGGCGCTGCCCGGGCTCGGGGCGGCGAGCGACTTTGTCGCCGCCCGGGGCCGCCCGGCGCTACTGCTCTGCGCCGAACTACCCGGTCTGCACCTACAGCCCTCCTCGGCCCGGGTGGACACGCAGCAGATCGTTGCGCATGCGCTCTTCTCGGACGCTGCCGTCGCCGTCGTGGTCGCTCCAGCCAGCACCACCCCGGGGTACGTGGTCCGTGAGGTTGCTGCGGTGACGGACACCTCGACCGCCGACTACATGACCTGGGACGTGACCGACACCGGGTTTCGAATGGGCCTGTCGCCGAAGGTCCCGCAGGTGCTGGCCTCGCACGTACGCGGGTTGGTCGATTCCCTGCTGGCCCGGCACGACCTGCGAACGGCCGATGTCGACGGCTGGGCGGTGCATCCGGGTGGTCCCCGGATCCTCAACGTGGTGGAACGGGAGTTGGGTCTTTCTCCAGAAGCGCTCGCAGCGTCCCGAGGTGTGCTCGCCGATCACGGCAACTGCTCGTCGCCGACCGTCCTGTTGATTCTGGATCGGCTGATCCAGGGGCCACGTCCTCCGAGCTGGATAGTGATGCTCGCCTTCGGGCCGGGGTTGACGCTCTACGCGACGCTGCTCCAGCGGACACCGAGCGGGGTGAGCACATCGGCATAGATGATTGCGGCAGTAGGATTGCCGGATGCACACGGGACAGGAAGGTCGGCTACGAGGTCTGCTGCTGGCCGGGCTGGCGCTGGGCGCACTGGCGGTGGGCGCCCGATGGTGGGTGGTTTCCGCTCCCGAGCTGACGTCGGCGTCCGCCCCGCAGGTGGCCCCTGCACCCACTTCCGAGCCGTCCTATCGCGCCTCCGCGAGGGTCCTGGTGGGAGTGGACCCTGCGACCGGCAGGGTGACAAGGAAATTCTGGCTGCCCGAGCCGAGTCCTGGCACCGGCGATGGGCCGAATCCGGCCCGAGTGGCCGACGCGTTGGATGTCGAGCTTGTGTTGCCACACCTGCCGGACACGTTGCGTCGCGAGGTGTCGACCCTGTCGGGCGGTGGAAAGCTCAACTGGAGCCTCGGCATCGACGCGGGAAGCTACCGGTTGCAGCATCTCTGTGTCGGCCCCGGGGAGCTGACCATCCAGGTGTGGGTGGGACAGGGCGATCCGCTGGCTTCCACTTCCGTCCGCTGTGACGGCTCGGTGTCGAGCATGATGTTCAATGTCGACCGCAGTCGACAGGTGCGTGTTTCGGCGGTGCGACCCGGGGGCGAGCAGGTCGTGGTCGGGATGCGGCTGGCCCCGGCGGACGACCAGGCTTTGCCCTTCCCACCCCGCTAACGGTCGCCCAGTTGGGCCAACTCGGCGGGATGGCCGGTGAGGTCGCCTACGGCGGGTAGGACCCGTACGACCGTTCCGGACCGGGCGGCGAGCAGCGCCGGTACGGAGTTCGGCGCGGGGGTCAACCGTAGGAACGTACGCAGCCCGGTGCCGGGGTCGGCGAGGTAGCGGATGCCGGCGGCCGGCGGTTCGGGTGGCCGCTTCGGTGCGGTCGACTGGCCGCTGGCCAGTGCCACCACCGTCACTCCGGGCGGCACGCTCCGGGAGGCCAGGCCCAGTTCCGCCGCGCAGACGCAGCCGTCGGTGAAGACGATCAGGGCGGGCAGCAGGCCCCGGAGTGGCACCAGAGAACCGTTCTCGCCGATCAGGTCCAGCGCCGGCAGTCGCTGCCCGGGGGTGCCGCTGTTGTGTTGCCCGGGAGTGCCACCGTCGCTGGCCGGGGCGGCTTCCGAATTCTGCCGGTTCGGCCGGATGGCGGCGATGAAGCTGGTCAACGTGACCAGTACCGCGATCGCAATGATCAGTAGCGCGAGCCGGACCGGTCGGGGGGCGTTCTCCGGCTCTGTGGCCAGTCCGAGCCGCCGCCGCCAGGCGGTACGACGAGCCTGCCCGCGTAGCTCGGCGCGTAGTCGGGCGGTGTCGGTGGCCAACGCGGAGGCATCGTCGGGGACGATGATCGTTCCCCATTCGGGTGGCAGACCGGGCAGTCCCTCGGGCGGGCCGCCGTTGTCCGAGCGTGCGTCACCGTTTCCTGCCGTGCCCATCGTGCCCCCTGCCGGTCGACCTAACAGTGGATCGGGCTCTGCCCTAGGGTCCCGCACCATCGTCCGTCTCGCCAGTGGTGGGCGTACCCCGAGTAGGAGAGTTACGATTGAACGACCGCAACGTCCGACTTCCGATTTACCGGCCTGCCCCGCTGGCCGGTGATCCCTAGTTAACGCACCGTAGCGGAACCATCGGTTTGGCCGGCTGTCAAGCTGAAGAAAGACCTCTCACAAGGCCTCTGAGCTGCGCTAACGGTCAGGAACGCGGTGAGACATCGGTGCCTGAGCGTGTTACCCTAGACACAGCGAAAGGGGTTTCGAACCTATGGTTTTCAGTGTCGGCGAGACCGTTGTTTACCCCCACCACGGGGCCGCACTCATCGAGGCAATCGAGACTCGGGTCGTCAAGGGCGAGGAGAAGCAGTACCTCGTTCTCAGGGTCGCGCAGGGTGACCTGACGGTGCGGGTGCCCGCCGAGAACGCCGAGATCGTCGGTGTACGTGAAGTGGTCGGCGAAGAGGGCCTGGGCAAGGTCTTCGATGTCCTCCGCGCCCCGCACACCGAGGAGCCGACCAACTGGTCGCGGCGTTACAAGGCGAATCTGGAAAAGCTGGCTTCCGGTAACCCTCTCAAGGTGGCGGAGGTCGTTCGTGACCTTTGGCGTCGGGAGCGGGAGCGGGGCCTGTCGGCCGGCGAGAAGCGGATGCTCGCCAAGGCACGGGACATCCTTGTCGGTGAGGTTGCACTCGCCGAAAAGAGCACCAAGGACGAGGCGGAAACCCTTCTCGACAAGGTGCTGACCGAGGCATAGAGAGCGGTTCCGGACGCTCCGCTCGTTTTTCGCCCATTCTCACTGCTAATGAATTCGAGGACCGCGACGTGACCGCGCAGCTCAATCCGCGCGGTGACGTCGCGGTCCTGGTTCCGGCCGCTGGTGCGGGAGTTCGGCTCGGTCCGGGTCGCCCCAAGGCGCTACGCCTACTCGCTGGCGAGTCCCTGCTGACGCACACCGTCCGGCGGGTCGCCACCGCCCCGTCCGTGCACTCGATCGTCGTGGCGGCTCCGGCAGCCGAGGCCGCCGCCGTCGCCGAGCTGCTCGCCCCGATCGCCCCGGTGATCGTCGTCGTCGGCGGGGCCACCAGACAGGAGTCGGTCGCCGCCGCGTTGGCCGCCGTACCAGCCGGGCCCGAGATCATCCTGGTCCACGACGCGGCTCGGGCGCTGACCCCGCCCACTCTGGTCGAGTCGGTCGCCGCCGCTGTCCGGGCCGGTCACGATGCGGTCATCCCGGTGCTGCCCGTCGTCGATACGATCAAGGAAGTCGCCGCCGACGAGCTGGTGTTGGGCACCGTCGACCGGTCGGCGCTGCGGGCCGTACAGACGCCGCAGGGCTTCCGCCGGAGGGTGCTGGCCGCCGCGCACGCTGCCGCCGTCGACCCGCTCACCGACGACGCCGGGCTGGTGGAGAAGCAGGGCGGATCGGTGCGGTGCGTGCCGGGTTCCGAGTACGCCATGAAGATCACCCGGCCGTTCGACCTGGCGTTGGCCGAGCATCTGCTCCTTACCGGGTCGGCGACCGACACTCCGTGATCGGTACGCTTCGTTGATGATCGTTCCCCGGGTCGGCATCGGCACCGACGTACACGCATTCGAGGCCGGGCGGGCCTGCTGGGTGGCGGGTCTGCACTGGCCGGGCGTGGATGGCCTGGCCGGGCACTCCGACGGGGACGTGGCCGCGCACGCGGCCTGTGACGCGTTGCTGTCGGCTGCTGGGCTCGGGGATCTCGGCAGCAACTTCGGGGTGGCCGAACCGGAGTGGGCCGGGGCCGCTGGGGTGGCCCTGTTGGGCGAGACGGCCCGCCGGGTGCGAGCTGCCGGATTCGAGATCGGCAACGTCTCGATCCAGGTCATCGGGGTACGCCCCAAGATCGGTCCCCGTCGTGCCGAGGCGCAGCAGGCCCTCAGCGACGCGATAGGTGCTCCGGTCACGGTCTCCGGCACCACCACCGACGGACTGGGGCTGACCGGCCGGGCCGAAGGGTTGGCCGGCATCGCCACCGCCCTGATCTACCCGGTCTCGACCACCTAGGCCCGGCTGTGTCCAGCGAACCCGGTCTCGGACCAGACGACCACTCTGACGGCTATGTGCAACGGGCGATGCTCCTTGCCGGCCTCGGTCGCTACGACGAGGCCGCCACCGAACTCGGCTACGCGATCGCCCTCAAACCCGGCGACTCGTACGCGCTGACCATGCTTGCCCGCGTACACCTGGCGGCAGAGCGTCCCACCGAGGCACTGGCGGTGGTCGAGTTGGCGGTGGCTGCGGCACCGGAGGCGGTGCCCCCGTTGGTGGTCCGTGGGCTCGCCCTGGCCGACCTGCGGCGGTTCCCCGAGGCGGCCCAGACCGCTGACCAACTCCTCGCCCTTGGGCCGGCCGACGCGTACGCACAGCGCAGCGCGGCGGCGATCCTGGCCGAGTCGCGTAACGGGCAGCCGGCCCTCAACGCGGCCTGGCGGGCGGTCGAGTTGGCCCCCGCCGAGGCGTCGGCGCATCTGGTCCTCGGCTTGGTGGCGGCCCGGTTGGGGCTGTACGACCTGGCTGAGCGGGGCTATCGCGAGGCGCTGCGGCTCGATCCGGCGCTGGTCGAGGCAGACCAGGAGGTCGGGGTGGTCCGGCTGGAGGAGCGCCGCTACAGCGTGGCCCTGGCCCAGGTCACCGAGACGATCGTGCCCGCGCCGACCCGGCCCGGCTCGGCGCCCCGTTCGATCGGCGAGGGGCTGCGCAACCTGGTGTTGTACGGGGCGGGCTACTCGATCGTCGCGGTGGTTCTGGTGGCGGCCTTGGCAGCCAGCAACGAGGCGCTGTCCCGGATCATGGCGGTGGTTTTGGCGCTCGGTGGGGCCGGGGTGATGTGGCTGCTCGCCGCTCGGGTGCCCGGCCTGTTCGGGCGGATCCTGCCCGCCCTGCTCAAGCAGGACCGGGCCCTGGGCATCGCCGGGTACGCCGTACCCGCCGCGCCCTGCCTGATTCTGCTCTACGCCCTGGTCGGTACGCCGTGGCCGCTGGTGCTGGCGATCTGTGCCACGGTGGTCGCCGAGGTCGTGGTGTTCCGCCGCTCGTTCCACTGACCGTGGTGCGGGATTGAGCGGTGGCCCGACGTGGATCGCCACTCAATCCGGGTGACGGTGTCGGGTCAGGGGGTGCCGGGGCGGGACCAGGTCCAGGCGTAGCCGGTGTCCTCGCAGGCCAACGCCGGCTCGCACAGGTCGAGCGGGCGGAAGGTGTCGACCATGACCGCCAACTCGTCGAAGAACTCGGCCCCGATCGAGCGTTCCACCGCGCCGGGCTGCGGACCGTGGGTGAAGCCGGACGGGTGCAGCGAGATGGAGCCCTGCCCGATGCCGGAGCCGCGTCGCGCCTCGTAGTTGCCGCCGGTGTAGAAGAGCATCTCGTCGGAGTCGACGTTGTGGTGGTTGTACGGCACCGGGATGGCCAACGGGTGGTAGTCGACCTTGCGGGGTACGAACGAACAGATCACGAAGTTCGGACCCTGGAAGGTCTGGTGGGCCGGTGGTGGCTGGTGCACCCGGCCGGTGATCGGCTCGAAGTCGTGGATGGAGAAGGCCCACGGGTAGAGGTGCCCGTCCCAGCCGACCACGTCGAACGGGTGGTTGGCGTAGACGTGTCGGGTCCAGCCCTGGCGGTGCCGGACGTACACCTCGACGTCGGTGTCGTCGACGAGCAGCGGCTCGGCCGGTCCGCGTACGTCCCGCTCGCAGTAGGGGGAGTGCTCCAGGAACTGGCCGCGTACGGAGAGGTAGCGCTTGGGCGGCCCGACGTGCCCGTTGGCCTCGATGGCCAGCAGTCGGACCGGGGCGTCGCCGGTCGGCACGATCCGGTGCACCACCGAGGTCGGAATGATCACGTAGTCGCCGGCGACGGCGTCGAGCACTCCGAAGGTCGACTCGATCCGCGCGGTGCCGGCCTCCAGGTAGAGGCATTCGTCGCCGATGGCGTTGCGGTAGAGCACCGACGGCTGGTCGGCGACGACGTACGCGATCCGGACGTCGTCGTTGGCCAGCAGGTACTGCCGGCCGAGGACCGGGTCGGCGGTGCCGCCGTCGAGCTTGTGGGTGCGTAGGTGGCGGGGCTTCAGCGGCAGGTTCGGCACCCGGGACCAGGTCGGCGGGGTGAACTCCTCGGCGGCCACGATCGCGGTCGGCAGGTGGCGGTGGTAGAGCAGTGAGGAGTCCGAGGAGAAGCCCTCCTGGCCCATCAACTCTTCGGCGTAGAGGCTGCCGTCGGGCTGACGGAACTGGGTGTGGCGTTTGCGTGGCACCTCGCCGACGCTGCGGTAGTACGGCATGACCATCTCCCGATTTGTCCCGGTCACCGGCCGATGGCGTCCGATAATCGGACGCGGTTGTCCGTTAGTCGTAGCGTCCCGTAGATTCTGTGTTCGTGTCAACGCAGGTGCCCAGGCTTCTCGCCGGTCTCGTCGACGACGCCGCCGTCTTCCCGCCGGGAAACGCATCGCTGCCCGAGGCGCTAGCCGCCCATCGCGAGCACCGGGCGGCCTGGTACGCCGACCTGGTCGGGCCGCTGCTCGTCCCCGCCTCGGCGCTGCCGGAGCTGACCGAGCTGCTCGGTCCCGATGAGCAGATCGAGGTTGGCGTGATCGGTGATGTCACGCCACTGAGCCGGCTGGCCGATCTTCGGGATGGACTCGACCCCCGGATCACGCTGCGTCAGGTCGAGGCGGCGGTGGCCAAGCGCGGTGAGGACCCGGAGCCGGGCCTTGCCGAGCTGACCGCCCTGCCGGCTCGTCTCGGCGTGGACGTGTACGCCGAGATTCCGCTGACCTGGGGACTGTTGCGGGCACTGGACGTGGTCGCCCAGGCCCGCGCCGCCGGCACCCGGATCGCGGCGAAGTTCCGTACCGGCGGACTGGCGGCGGAACTGTTCCCGACCCCGGTCGAGCTGGCCGCGGTGATCTGCGCCTGCCGGGACCGGGACCTGCCCTTCAAGCTCACCGCCGGGTTGCACCACGCTATCCGGCATACCGACCCGGAGACCGGGTTCACCCACCACGGCTTCGTCAACGTACTCGTCGCAGCGGCAGTGGCAGCCGACGGTGCCGAGGTGTCCGACATCGCCGACCTGCTCGCCACCACCGACCCGCTGCGCCTGGTCGAACCGGCCCGGATCCGCCGGGACCGGGACCGTCCGCTGTGGATCGGCTTCGGCTCGTGCAGCATCGTGGAACCACTGACCGACCTGATCCGGATGAACATGGTGAACGGGGGATTCGAGCTATGACCTGGGTCGACGGCGCGGCGGGCTCGTCGTACGGAGTGCACAACCTGCCGTACGGGGTGTTTCGCCACGGTGACCGGGCACCACGCATCGGCGTACGGGTGGCGGACTTCGTCCTCGACCTCGACGGCGCCGAGGCGGCCGAGTTGATCCTGGCCGGCGGTGCCCTACGTCGCCCGGTGCTCAACGACTTCATGGCCCTCGGTCCCGCCCAGTGGAGCGCGGTCCGGGCCCGGATCGTCGAGTTGCTGGTCGATGAGGCGCACCGGGCCGCCGTCGAGCCGCTGCTGGTGCCGCTGGCCGAGGTCGAACTGCTCCTGCCGTTCGAGGTCGCCGACTACGTCGACTTCTACTCCTCCGAGCACCACGCGTCCAACGTGGGGCAGATCCTCCGCCCGGGGCAGCCGCCGTTGCTGCCGAACTGGAAGCACCTGCCGATCGGCTACCACGGCCGGGCCGGTACGGTCGTCGTCTCCGGCACCCCGGTGGCCCGGCCGTGCGGGCAGCGCCCGACGTCGGACGGCCCGGTCTTCGGCCCGTCCCAGCGGCTGGACATCGAGGCCGAGGTCGGCTTCGTGGTGGGCGTACCGTCGGCGCTGGGCGGTCGGGTGCCGGTCGAGGACTTCGCCAAGTACGTCTTCGGGGTGGTGCTGGTCAACGACTGGTCTGCCCGGGACATCCAAGCGTGGGAATACCAGCCGCTCGGCCCGTTCCTCGGCAAGTCCTTCGCCACCTCGGTCTCGCCCTGGGTGACACCGTTGGCGGCGCTGGCGGACGCCTGGGTGCCGGCACCGGACCAGGACCCGGCGGTGCTGGACTACCTACGTGACGTACCGCATCTCGGGCTGGACCTGCGGCTGGCCGTGGACTGGAACGGTGAGCGGGTCAGCGAGCCGCCATTCGCCGGCATGTACTGGACGCCGGCCCAGCAGCTCGCCCACCTGACGGTCAACGGGGCGTCGCTGCGTACCGGTGATCTCTATGCCTCGGGCACGGTCTCCGGGCCGGAGCGCCGCCAGGTCGGCTCGTTCCTGGAGCTGAGCTGGGGTGGCACCGAGCCGGTGCCGGTGGGGAACGACCCGGGCCGGTCGTTCCTGGCGGACGGGGACACCGTCACCATCTCCGCGACCGCTCCCGGGCCGGATGGCACCACCGTCGCCCTAGGTGAGGTCACCGGCACCATCGTGCCGGCGCGGCCGGTTCCGCCGGTCGCCACCGCCTGACCCTGCCCACCTGAGGCCACAACCTGACGCCACCCCAGACTTCTTCACCGTCCACTGGGTGCATAGGCCAGCCAGTGCAGTTGGGGCTCCTGCTCGACCCCGGCGACCACCCGACCGATCCGCCGACGGATGAGGTCGCGTCGTCGGTCCGGAGAGAGATCCACCCAGGCGGCCCGCAGATGGCGTAGCCAGGGCAGGGTACGCCGGGGCGACCGTCGACGGGTCTCGTCGAGTACGGCGCGGAACACCTTGCCCTCCAGGGTGCTGGCGGGCACCGGTGGTCGTCCACAGCCCGCGTCACAGCGGTAGAAGCGTTCGGTGGTGGTGGTATCGGTGCACCGATCCAGCGGCACCATCGTGGTGCCGCACCGGCACCAGATCAGACCCCACAGTAGGTATGGGGTGGGCCGACCAGGGTTGTCCCACCAGGAGTTTGCTCGGACCTTGACGTCTTGCAGCTGGGCTGGGCCGCTGCTGCCCCCGTGATGTCGCATCCGACGTGCCGCCTTCCCGTTCCGAATGGCCTTTCCGTGAGGTGCACTGGGGCGGGGCCGGGCCTCCCCAGGGAGGATTCCCGCCCGGTTGGATCTGAGTCTGTCTCTTCGCGGTAAGCGACACAACGCTTACAGAAAGATGCGACAGAGATAGGTACGAATAGCCGACGTCGACCATCGGGTGAACGAACCCTGTCGAACGGGCCAACCCGCGTCGGGTGATCGCTGCGCTCGTTCCGTCGTCCGGGCTGCCATCACCGTCCGTCATGGGAGAGCTGGCGGAGGGGCTCTCGCACCCGCTGTGCGATTGCCGCCGTTGGGAGCCATTACCCGATCGGGTGTTAAGGCGTTGATCAGACCGGTGTCCACCGGGTGAACTGGTACAGATACCAACGAAAATTACATACCCGACACAGGGTATAAGTTTTATTTGTAAGGGGTATCTAGTGATTGACCTTTCCCGTGCCCGCTGGCGCAAGAGCAGCCGCTCCAACGACCAGGGTCTGTGCATCGAGGTCGCCGACAACCTGGCCGGCGTCGTCGGACTCCGGGACTCCAAGGACCAGGAAGGGCCGGTGCTGACATTTGCCCCGGCAGGCTGGGCCGCCTTCGTCGACGCGACCAAGGCAGGCACGTTCGGGCACTGACCACGACGTGGTGACATGTCCGCCGGTGGTGGCCGCGACTCCCGATGAGGGGCTGGGCCACCGCCGGCGGTTTCTTCGGTAGCAAGTCGCATCGGCCGTTCGGCTGACCTGCCAGGTCGCTCGCAGGCTCTGCTCGATAGGGTGCCGGCGGAGGTGCGGGTATGAAGACCCCGAGTGGGGCGCGACGCTGGACGACGAAGATGGCCGTGGTGGCGGTGGTACTGGCCGTCGTGGCCGCTGGCGCGATCGCATACCGCGTACTTGCCCCGGCGGAGGAGCTCACCCCGGCTCGGCTCGGCTACCCCTCCCCGATGACCGCCCAGCCGGGAGTGCTTGGCACCCTCGCCACCGCACCGTTGATCGTCGACGATCGGCTCCGGATCCACGCCGCCCCTCGACAGGTCATCGCCGACCAGCCGGTGGACGCGCGGACCCGTCGTACGCCGTACTGGTCCTTCCGGCGCTGGCCGGCCCAACTTACCGGGATCGTGGCGGCCGGTACCACCGTGGTCAGTCAGTGGTCGGACGGTGAGCTGGTCGCGCTGGATGCCCGTACCGGCCGAATCGCCTGGCGGGCCGAAGGGCCACAGACCGATCTGGAGTACGCCGGGCGGCGCACCGGAGCAGCCACTGTGTACGCCCCGCCCGGCCTGCGTGCTGCGACCACTCGGGACGGCCAGATCGTCCTGACCGTCATCGGCCGAGCGGAACTGCGCGGGCTCGACCTGGCGACCGGTCTGGAACTGTGGCGGACCGATCATGATTCGTCCTGTTCGGCGGGTGGCATGACCACCACCGGCGGCCAGTTCGTGAGTGTGGATACCTGTGCCGTTCCCCAGGTTGTCGAGTTCCGTGACGTGTCGACCGGTACCCCGGCTGCCCGCTGGCGGCCGGCAGACGCCGGATCCGAGCTGACCATCACACCGCTCGGCTGTGTGATCGGCCAGTCGTCCTGCGCTGGGATGCGGACCGGCACCGGCGAGGCCGACGGTCGGGGCTGGCTCGTTGCCGATCAGATCGGGGCGACCGGGCCGGCCGCCGCCCCGGCGCTGGACGCCTCGGGAGCCGTACTGGTCGGGACGCTGGCGGTAACGGTCGGGCCGGGTGGGGTGGTGGCCCGGTCAGCCCGGGACGACGTCCAGGTGTGGCGCCGGGACGATCCCGGTACCTCCCGCATTCTTGCCGCCCAGCCCGGTCGGATACACCTGCGCAACGAAGCCGGGGAGCTGGTCAACCTGGATTCGGCGACCGGTCGGGAACTGTCCCGGTTTCCGTTGACCGAGGGGAAGCAGTCCATCGACTGGGAGCCCGGCTACGGGTATGCCGCAGCCGGGTTCCTGGCGGTCGAACGCCTGGCCCGGCCGGTTGATCCGGACGCGGACGACGACCGCTACTACATGAACATCGAAACGGTCCTCTTCGCCGGGACCTGAGACATTCGTCGTCGCGGCGGCCCGGAGGGTAATCCCGGCGGCCCGGAACGGAATCCGGCGGTCACCGTCGATGCTTGGCGACCCTGGAACGATGACGTTGATAGGTGTAACCGCCGAACAACGCGACTGCCAGGACGGCGACCGTGGCGGTGCCCGCGAGCAGCGAGAACGGTCGGAAAGCCGCCTGGCGCACGGTCGGGTCGCCGAAGGTCACGGTGCCGGTGGCGGTGTGTTCGGTCTGCCCGCTGACCAGGGAGAGTCGAGCCGTCCACCGACCATCCGGAATCCGGGGGTCGAGGGGCACCCGCAGGGTCGTCGTGGCCCCGATGCCAAGGGTGTCGAGCTTGACGTCGACCGACCCGGCGGAGAGTCGGTCCGGTCCGTCCGACAGGGACAGGGTGCCGCCCAGGTCGAGCGCGCGGGCTCCGGTGTTGCGGACCCGGGCGGTCACCACCGGCGTACCGTCGGGCGTTCGTTCCCCGGTGAACTGGTCGATCTCGAAGTCCGAGGCCGGCTCGCCACCCGGCCCGATCGAGAGGCAGATCCGGATGCCGACCCGACCGACGTTACGGACGTTGGCGGAGGGGGCTAGCTTCGGCACGTCGATGGCGACCCATGTCCTGGCGTGCCGGCCGGCTTCGAGAGCGAGCGTGTCGTGTTCCAGCCGGATCCAGTCGGTGAGCTCGTTGCGCGTGCGGTCCGGTGCGAAGGTGAAGCCGGCGGGTGCCACGGACGCGGCGGCCGGATAGAGCTCGATGTCCCGATCCGCCGTCGAGGAGTTGGTTACCTCGACCCGACGATCGATGGTCTCGCCTGGCTTTACCTGATCCACGATGTACTGATGGGCGGGATCAGGCTGGTGGGGCGGTGCAGGTGCGGTCGCCCCGGCCAGCCCGGCAGCTGTCATACCGGTCGCGGTCGCCCCGGCCGGGTTAACGGGGATCAGAGCGGTGCCGGCGAGCGCCAGGGCGGCCAGGACGACCGCAAGTCGCCTCTTACGCCATCGAATGGGTCACCGCCCCGCTGTAGAGGCTGCCTACGGCGGTGGCCGGTACGCCAGATAATAAGCATGCCTTACGCATGGAATTAACTGTAAGTCCGACAAGTCCGACTCTGGGTTATTTTGCTAGTTAAGGGGCTGCTTTCCGAGGTAGAGGCCGGCGGTGATGCCGGTCAGTACGGCCACCACCAGGGTCCGGTTCCAGCTCACCCGGTTGTTGCCGCTGCCGGAGGTCTTGCGGAAGGCGGTGCGTTGAGGTGTTAGGAAGGGCCCCTTCCTATGCAAAAAGCGATAAGAAGGGGCCCTTCCTAACCCGTCAGAGAGCCGATTCGGCGACGGCCAGGAAAGCGTCGTTCTCGGCCGGGGTGCCCACCGTGACCCGTACTCCGTCGCCGGCGAAGGGGCGGACGATGACGCCCCGCGCCTCGCACGCCGTGGCGAACTCTGCCGCTTGCTCGCCCAGCGGCAGCCAGACGAAGTTGGCCTGACTCTCCGGCACGTCCGGCACGAGCTTACGCAGCGCCTCGGTGAGTCGGACGCGCTCGGCGACCACCAACCCGCACCGACGGCGTACCTCGTCCTCCTGGGCGAGGGCGGCCAGCGCACCGGCCTGGGCGGCGAGGCTGGCGGAGAACGGGGTCACCACCTTGCGTACCGTGCCGGCCACCTCGGGCTGGCCGACCAGGAAGCCGATCCGCAGCCCGGCCAGCCCCCACGCCTTGGACAGCGTGCGCAGCACCACGACGTTGGGGCGGTCACCGTAGACCGTCAGCCCGTCCGGCACCTCCGGGTCGGTGACGAACTCCCGGTACGCCTCGTCGAGCACCACCAGCACGTCCTCGGGCACCGCGTCGAGGAACCGGTCCAACTCGGCGCGCCGCAGACTCGTACCGGTCGGGTTGTTGGGGTTGCACACCAGGACCAGCCGCGTGCGGTCGGTGATCGCGTCGGCCATCGCCGGCAGGTCGTGGCCGTGCGCAGCGGTGTTCGGCACCCGGATGCTGGTCACGCCGCTGGTCGCCGCGATGATCGGGTACGCCTCGAAGGACCGCCAGGAGTAGACGATCTCGTCGCCGGGCAGGCAGGTGGCCCGGACCAGGTGCTCGCAGAGCGCCACCGAGCCGCAGCCGGTGGCGACCCGGTCGACGGAGACGTCGTACCGCGCGGCGAGCGCCTCCCGCAGGGCCAGCACGCCCATGTCCGGGTAGCGGTGTGATCCGGCGGCGGCTTCTGCGACCGCCTCCACGACCCCGGGCAGCGGACCGTAGGGCACCTCGTTGCTGGCCAGCTTGATCGCCTCGGTGAGGCCCAACTCCCGAGCCAGGTCGGCAGGGCTACGACCCGGCACGTAGTTGGGCAACGCCGCGAGGTCGGCCCGGGTCAACCGGGGGTGACGGGGTTCGTCGCCGGTCATGCAGAACCTCCAGGGGTGTCGGTGCGGTCGTCGGAACGCTCCTCGGCCGGGCCGGCCGGCTGCTTGGGGGCCTGTACGACCACCGTCCCGGCCCGCTTGTCGTGTATGGCCTGGTGCAGGGGCCGGTCGAAGAGGGCGAAGGCGCAGTCGATCAGTTGCATCACGAAGCCGATGCCACAGCAGTACCAGAGCAGGGTCGGCAGGCCCAGCGACATGCCCCATCGACTCATTGAGCGGCCGAAGCCGAGTTGCGGATCCTCGGCCAGCGAGACCACCCTGATCTGCATCAGTCGCTTGCCGACCGTCTGTCCGCCGTTGGCCACTGACGGCACCTCGTAGGCGAACCAGAGCGCGGTGGCGATGAGCAGGATGACGAGCGGGAGGTTGCTGGCCTGCTCGCTCAGTTGTGGCAGTCCCTCGGTCGACGGGTTGTTGGCCAGTGACCGCTGGAAGACCTCGCGGTAGAGCGGGGTCACCTCCTGCACGTAACGCCAGACGAACCAGCCGTTGACCACGACGTTCAGCAGGAACACGATGCCGATGTCGATCAGTCGGGCGACCAGCCGGGCCCCCAGCGACGCCAGCGCGTGGCCGTGTGGGCGGGGCGGTGGGACCTGGAAGTAGTGCGGTGGATGGGGCCAGCCGGGTGGCACAGCGTGGGGTGGATAAGGACCCGGCACGCCGTTGGCGGGCGGCGGCACCGGCCCGGCGGGCGACCCCGGCGGTGGGTATGGCGAGCCTGGCATCCCGGTCGGTGGGTATGGCGAGCCGGGCATTCCGGGCGGTGGGTATCCGGCTCCGGACGTCCCCGGTGATACCGGGCCGACGGGTGAACCAGGTGCTGTGCCTACCGGGCCGGCGGCCGGTGACTGCGGCGCCGGTTCGGGTTCAGGCTCGGCTGGTGGCGGGCCGGGTGGTGGCGTCGCATCGACGGGCAGTGGCGAGCCGATCCAACCCTCGCCGTCCCAGTAACGCTGGGTAGTGGGTTCGGCGGGATCGGCGTACCAACCTGGCTGAACCGTCATGACGCCGACCTTAGTTCGCTTACCTTGGAGCCCTTGTTCACCCTGGAACCTTAACGACCACCGTACGGGCGAACTTGTCGTGGAGGCACTGCTGGTAGGGCTTGTCCCACAGTTGCCAGAGCCCGTCGATGTAGTTCAACCCGGGCACCAGCCCCGAACCCTGCTGCACCAGGAGCCGGCGTACGGCTGCGCCCCGGGTCAGCGTCAGGGCCGGGTCCAGCGGGACGATCTTGATCTTAATGAGCTTCTTGCCGGTGGTCTGCCCGGTACGGAACATCATCTCGACGTAGTAGATGTAGGCAGCTGTCAGGCTGATTGCGAAGACGGCCGCATACATCAACAGCATCGGCAGTAGGAAGTCGCCGAAGAAGTCCGGTGCGATGAGGGTGCCGTCGGCCGTGACCTCGGAGGAGTCTGGAATGATCGCCATGATATAGATGATCATCACGGGGATTGCTGCCACCATCGCGACCCCGCCGAGGATGGCGGAGTCGATCAGGAGCGCCAACAGGCGGTCGCCGAAGCTGGCCAACGGCTGACCGGCCGGGCTGACCGGCGGCGGAGGCGGCATCGGCTGCCCGAAACCGGGGGCTCCGAAGCCCGGCTGGCTGCCGTACCCCGCCGGGGGGTGACCCGGCGGGGGCGGCGGAGCGCTCGGACCGGGGTACGCCCCGGCGGGCGGAACGGCGGGGTACGAGGGGGGCTGCGTCACGCCGACAGTGTTACAGGTTGCCGCGACGTTCCTGTTCCCGCTCGATGGCTTCGAAGAGCGCCTTGAAGTTGCCCTTGCCGAAGCCGAGCGAGCCATGCCGCTCGATCAGCTCGAAGAAGACCGTGGGTCGGTCCTGCACCGGCTTGGTGAAGATCTGGAGCAGGTAGCCGTCCTCGTCCCGGTCGACCAGGATCTTGCGGTCCTTCAGTTCCTCGATCGGCACTCGGACCTGGCCGATGCGTTCCCGCAGCTCGGGGTCGTCGTAGTAGGAGTCCGGGGTGTCCAGGAACTCGACTCCGGCGGCCCGCATCACGTCCACGGTGGCCAGGATGTCGTTGGTGGCCAGAGCGATGTGCTGCGCCCCCGGCCCCTGGTAGAACTCCAGGTACTCGTCGATCTGCGACTTCTTCCGGGCGACCGCCGGCTCGTTGAGCGGGAACTTCACCTTGCGGGTGCCGTTGGCCACCACCTTGCTCATCAGCGCCGAGTAGTCGGTGGCGATGTCGTCGCCGATGAACTCGGCCATGTTGGTGAAGCCCATGACCCGCTTGTAGAACTCCACCCAGTCGTCCATCTTGCCCAGCTCGACGTTGCCGACGATGTGGTCGACAGCCTGGAAGAAGCGCTTCGGCTGGAGGCCGGCGGCGATGGCCGGCTGCCGGTCGACGATCGGCCCACGGGCGACGAAGCCGGGCAGGAACGGGCCGGTGTAGCGGGACCGGTCGATCAGCGTGTGCCGGGTGTCGCCGTACGTGTCGATGGCGGCGAACCGGACCGTGCCGTGCTCGTCGGTGAGTTCGGTGGGTTCCGTCCGCCCGGTGGCCCCCTGGGCGAGGGCGTGCGCGTACGCGGCGTCGACGTCCGGCACCTCCAGCGCGATGTCGACGACCCCGTCGCTGTGCTTGGTCACGTGTGCGGCACCGGGTGCGTCCGGCCGGACCGCGCCGGTGAAGACGAACCGGGCCGAGCCGCTGGTGAGGACGTACTCGGCGTAGTCGCGATAGCCCTGCTCGGGACCGCGGTAGGCGACACAGGTCATCCCGAACGCGGTGGAGTAGTAGTGGGCGGCCTGCTTGGCGTTGCCGACCATGAAGACGACATGGTCGAGGCCCTTCACCGGGAAGGGGTCGCGGGTGATGTCGTGGTCGACCGCGCCGATCAGTCGGTCGACGTCCACCTCGTCGGTGCTGTGGGGTCGGTCAAGCGCGCTGGTCATCGGCCACTCCCTCCATCCACCGCCCGCCAAATGTCTCGGCGTCCGGTATGCCGTCTTGTGGGGAGGATCGCGGGACGGGTGTGAACTGTGCAACTGTCAGGTAAACCAATGGTCAGTTTGTACATTCAGTACGGTAGGTGCCTGTGAATCATGTGCAGGATGTCCAGCTGGATCAGCTTGACGTCGACCTGATCGAGCTGCTCTCGGCGGAACCCCGGATCGGGGTGCTGGAGTGTTCCCGGCGACTGCGGGTGGCCCGGGGGACGGTCCAGGCGCGGCTGGACAAGCTGCTGGCCCGAGGGGTCATCGACGGTTTCGGGCCGGAGATCTCGCCAGCCGCGATCGGCTTCGGGGTGACGTCGTTCGTCACGTTGGAGATCAGTCAGCGGCATGGGCACGAGGCGGTCGCTGCCCACCTGTCGGAGATCCCCGAGGTGCTGGAGGCGCACACCATCACCGGGTCGAGTGACCTGCTCTGCCGGATCGTGGCCCGCTCCAACACCGACCTGCAGCGGGTGATCGACCAGATCCTGTCGTACGAGGGCATCGGCCGGGCCTCGACCATCATCGCGCTGGCGGAGCAGATCCCGTACCGGGTGTTGCCGTTGGCCCGATCCACGCTGGCGGCCGAATCGGCAAATGGCGACAAAGTTCGCAATAGTGACGACACGGGCGGCCAGCCTTAGCGCTTACAGACCTGAGCCGTCGTTACGGTGACCGGGTGGCGAAGGGGAGCGCCAAAAGCCGGCGCGTGAAGGGCTTTCTCGCCCTCGCGTTGGTGGCGCTTGTCGCCCTGGCCGCGACCGGCGTCTGGAACCCGTTTCCGGACGTCTGGCAGTGGGTCAACCGTAGCGAGCCGCTCTCCGAGCCGGATGGCGTCTGGCAGCAGCGGGTGGACGGCACCCCGAAGAGCGTCACGATCGCCGGCAACACCGTCGTGGTCGAACACCGTACGTCGGTGGAGGCGCGCAGCCTCGCCACCGGCGTACGCCTGTGGGACCGCAAGGCGGACTGGGTCGCGGTGGCCGGTGGCGAGCGAGACCCGGTCATCGCCGTCGGAAAGCTGCTGGTCAAAGGTTACGAGCTGATCGACCCGGAGACCGGTGCGGTACGCCGCAAGGACAACCGGGCGATCGCCGTCTGGACGTACCGCAACGCCCTGCTCGACGCCCGGTGCCCAGAGGCCCGGGAATGCACCCTGACCGCCTGGGACCCCCGGGGGGAGAAGCCGCTCTGGACGGCCTTCCTGCCCGGAGTCAGCGCCGGATTCTTTGCCGACAACCCGGAGCTGCTGGGCACCCGACGACTCACCACCGACGGCGTGCACCCGGAGGCCGGTGGTCCGGAGCTGATGCCGGGGCTGGTGGCCTTTCCCGTCGACGGCCGGGTGCACGTCGTCGAGACCGCCACCGGGCGGCTGGTGCAGGACCTCAAGGTCGACAGCGACGCCCGGCTCGTGGCGGTCGGCGGCCGGGTACTGCGCATCCAAGCCCGATCCGCAGACGGCACCTGCTATTTCACCGTCACCGCACAGGACCCGATCACCGGTCAGGAGGTCTGGCGACGGGCCGGGATCAACCTGCGTACCGCCAACGGGTCCGGCTGCGTACAGCGGGAGGATCCGCAGGGCGGCCGGAGCGTCATCGTCGGCGTCGGTCCGGACACCCGGGAGGCGGTCGTCGACGGGTACAACGGACGCTACCTCTGGGTGGGGGCGGAGGGCGAGAAACTGCTCGCCGTCGACGACCGGTACGCGCTGGCCCGAAGCGCGGACAAGGCGGCGGTCACCGGACGTACGCTGCCCAGCGGGCGGTCCCAATGGACCCGACCCATCAACCCCGACGGCGGGGCGGCGCTCGCCCGCGAGGTGGCGGTGATCGTGGACCGGAAACCGAACCGCATCGTCGTCCTGGATCCCCGTACCGGCCACGAGCTGCTGAACCTCCGTTCGTCGGCGGAGGTGCTCGCGGTGGGTCCGGCCGGTCTGGTCATCGGCGAGGGTCGGGACATCAGCTACGTACGGTTCGGCGCTCCGCTGGCCCCACCCGGCGGCACCGATTCCGCCCCCGAAGTGCCCGATGACGGTGCACCGCCGGACGGAAGCGGCACCGATGGCGGTGGTAAGGACGGCGGCGGCAAGGACGGCTGAGAGCACCGTCCCAGGAGTGACCGGCGGGTACGACTCCGCCAGCACCCTGCCCTAGGCTTTGCGGTTATGAGTAGTGCCGCCGACTTCTCCTACGCCCCTCTGCTGCCAACGGGTGGCGACCAGACCGAATATCGCCTGGTCACCGACGAGGGTGTCGACGTAGTACATGGTCCGGGTGGCCGGCGGTTCCTCACCGTGGAACCCGCCGCGCTGACCGCGCTGACCGCCGAGGCGATGCACGACATCGCGCACTACCTGCGTCCGGCGCACCTGGCCCAACTCCGGGCCATCATCGACGATCCGGCCGCGTCGCCGAATGACCGGTTCGTGGCGCTCGACCTGCTCCGCAACGCCAACATCGCGGCCGGTGGCGTACTGCCGATGTGCCAGGACACCGGCACCGCGATCGTGATGGGCAAGCGCGGCCGGCACGTACTCACCGACGGCATGGACGCGGAAGCGATCAGCCGAGGCGTCTACCAGGCGTACACCCGGCTCAACCTGCGCTACTCGCAGCTCGCCCCGATCACCATGTGGGAGGAGCGCAACACCGGCAGCAACCTGCCCGCGCAGGTGGAGCTCTACGCCGAGGACCCGGACGGGCACCCCGATGCGTACAAGTTCCTCTTCATGGCCAAGGGCGGCGGTTCGGCCAACAAGTCGTACCTCTACCAGGAGACCAAGGCACTGCTGAACCCCACGCGGATGATGCAGTTCCTGGAGGAGAAGCTGCGGCTGATCGGCACCTCGGCCTGCCCGCCGTACCACCTGGCGATCGTCATCGGTGGCACCTCGGCCGAGTTCGCGCTCAAGACCGCCAAGTACGCCAGCGCGAAGTACCTCGACAACCTGCCCACCTCCGGTTCGATGCAGGCACACGGCTTCCGGGACCTGGAGCTGGAGGCACAGGTCCTGGAGCTGACCCGCCAGTTCGGCATCGGCGCGCAGTTCGGCGGACGATACTTCTGCCACGACGTACGGGTGGTCCGGTTGCCCCGGCACGGTGCCTCCTGCCCGGTGGCGATCGCCGTCTCCTGCTCGGCCGATCGGCAGGCGGTTGCGAAGATCACCCCGTCCGGGGTGTGGCTGGAGCGCCTCGAAACCGACCCGGCCCGCTTCCTGCCGGACGTCACCGACGCCCAACTGGACCATTCCGCCGAGGTGGTACGCGTCGACCTCAACCGGCCGATGGACGAGATCCGGGCCGAGCTGTCGAAGTACCCGGTGAAGACCCGACTGTCGCTGACCGGCCCGCTGGTGGTGGCCCGGGACATCGCCCACGCCAAGATCGCCGAACGGTTGGACGCCGGCGAGCCGATGCCGCAGTACCTGCGTGACCACGCGGTCTACTACGCCGGTCCGGCCAAGACCCCCGAGGGCTACGCCTCCGGCTCGTTCGGGCCGACCACCGCCGGCCGGATGGACGCGTACGTGGAGAAGTTCCAGGCGGCCGGCGGCTCGCAGGTGATGCTCGCCAAGGGCAACCGCTCGGCGCAGGTGACTCGCTCCTGCCAGCAGCACGGCGGCTTCTACCTCGGCTCCATCGGCGGCCCGGCCGCCCGGCTGGCCCAGGACTGCATCAAACACGTCGAGGTCCTGGAATACCCGGAGCTGGGCATGGAGGCGGTCTGGAAAATTGAGGTCGAGGACTTTCCCGCCTTCATCGTGGTCGACGACAAGGGCAACGACTTCTTCGCCGAGGTCACCAAGCCGGTCCTGACCGTCGGCCGCCGCTGAGCGTACCTGCGTACTTGCCGGAGCCCTCGGTCATCGTGCCGGGGGCTCCACCATGTTCGGAGGTTGCCGACGCTGGTGTCGGACCGGTGTGTTCGGGTCACCTCCAGCAGTAGTCCGACTCGTACCCGTACAGCGCCGTCACGCCGTTCCCCCGGTCGAGAGCGGAGAGGGTAAGAGCCTGTACGGGGACCGTGACTCGCTGCCACGTCGAGCCGCTACCCGCGTCCATCAACACCTCGACCGTCCCTTTGCTCGGTAAATCGCGCGGGCCGACCACCAGGATCGTCATGAGATTCGCCTTCCGCTCGGGCACTGCCTGCCTGAGATTCGTTCCCCTTGGGCAGTCCGCGCGTTGTGGTCTGTCGGCAACCACCACAGGGGATGGGTCGTAGCTCCGGCCTGGGTGTTTGGGGCATGACCAAACCGAGCGCTGGGTACACGATGTCGCCGAAATATCGCCCAGTGCGACGACAATCGAGACGACATTTCGGCGACATCCACAGCGACATTTCGACGTCATTGGCGATAGGCTCACCAAGTGGAGATCACGCCAAACGCAACGCTGCGGGCCGTGCGAATGGGCCTGCTGATGAGCCAAGACGACTTCGCGCGAGCGCTTCGAGAGGCTGGCGACCGGGCCGGCGTGCCCAACGACGCATCCAAGCGTCTGGTCCAGCGCTGGGAGGCCGGGGTCATCACGACGCCTCGGCCGGCGTACGCGCGCGCCCTGGAGGCTGCCACCGGCTTACCGATCAGCGCGCTGGGCTTCAGCGTGGCCGTCCCCCAGGTTCACGTCTCAGACGATGGGCAGGGCGGCCACGACGTGGAGTCCACCGAGTCGGCCAGACCAGTGTCGAACGGTGGGCCGGCCCCTCGTACCGCCCCGGCCGGCAACTACTCAGGTGTGTGGCTGTCCCGGTACCAGTACTTCAGTTCGGGGCGAGACGACATGTTCACCGGCCTGCACTATGCGGTCATGCTTCAGCACGGCGACCGGATCACCGTACGCTCCCTGCCGCGATCGTCGGACTCGCCGCTGACCATGGATCTGACCGTGGACGGAAACGTCATTACTGGCACGTGGGTGGAGCAAACCGCGACGGAGGGCTATTACCGGGGGGCGCGTTATCACGGCGCGATCCAGCTTTTGGCCGAGCCGACCAGGCGCCGGTTGGCCGGCAAGTGGGTGGGCTTCGGCAAGGAGATGGACGTGAACACCGGTCCGTGGGAGTTGATCTTCCAGGACGCGAGCACGAACAAGGCGACGCTGGCCAAGTACGACCGGCGGCCCGAGTCGGATTGAGCCCCCGCCCTGTTGACGGTTGAGCCGTTCGCGACTCGTTCGGGCCGACCGCCGCCGGCCGGATGGACGCGTACGTGGAGAAGTTAACGTCGTGGGCAGAAAACCTGGAATCTTGACTTGCACATGGGGCTGCACTTGAAAAGCCAGGGTTAGTTTTCAAGTTTTTTGTGATTTACTTTAAATCGTGGATGACGCTATGTTCCGATCGTCACCTGTGGGGTCACTTGTCCGGATCGACGGGTGGGACCCTCGGTTCCAAGAGAGCTACGAGTGCTCAGCCTTCATCCCTGATCCACTGCCGACCAAGCTCGACCTAGCACAAGAGACCTACCTGGCAGTCACTCAGGCAGCCGTTGCTGTGGCTCGCCTTGACCAAGCCGCCTTCCGGCTACCCAACCCCGGACTCCTCGCGCGTCCAGCAATTCGACAGGAGGCCGTCAGTACGTCGGCGCTCGAAGGTACCTATGCGGCACTTGATGACGTCCTTGAGGCAGACTTCCTCAATCGCAACCAGCTCACCGCTTCGGTCGCGGAGGTCCACAACTACGTCGAGGCTGCAGAGCTCGCGTTCGAGTGGATCAAGGACAAGCCTGTCACGGTTGGCATGGTTGAGCAGCTGCAGAAGATCCTTGTGCGAGGGACCCGTGGCGATTCACAAGACGCCGGGCGGATCCGGACAACCCAGGTATTCATCGGCGCCGACGGTGGCCGGGTGAACGAGGCACGCTTCGTGCCGTCGCCTCCGGGGGATCAGCTACGCGCCGGCATCGACGGTTGGGCGTCGTGGCTTATGGCCGAAGACACGATCCCATTGGTGATCAAGATGGCTCTGGGCCACTACCAGTTCGAGACCCTGCATCCCTTCAACGACGGTAATGGCCGGCTCGGTCGCCTTGTGTGTGTCCTACAGCTGGCTCACCTGGGTGAACTGCGTGTGCCAGTGCTGAACCTCTCTCCCTGGCTCGAAAGCAGACGGCGTCAGTACCAGGACCACCTGTTCTCCGTCAGCGCCACCGGCGACTTCGAACCCTGGATCCGGTTCTTCTCCGAGGCCGTACGCGCGCAGGCGGTTCGCGGGGTCGAGAAGATCGATGCGCTGCACGACTGGCGAGATGAGGCGCTGACTCAGCTGCTTGATGCTGACGTTCGCGGTGTGGCCGTGCGGATCGTCGAGGACCTGCTCGGGTACCCATTGATCACGGCGACACCTACCGCCGAAAGATACGGGGTCTCGTACCAGGCTGTGAACACAGCGATCAGGCGCCTTGTTCAGCTGGGGATTCTGGAGGAACGCACAGGCCGAAAGTACGGGCGCGTCTTTGCGGCACGAAGGGTCTTGAGCATCATCAACGCCCCTTGAGCCTTGAACTGGCGGCAGTGGTACACCAAACAGGCTGAGCAAACCTGCCGTGGCTGCACTACCCAAGTGTTGTCACCTTCCTGCGGGTCCGGGCCGGGCGCGGCAGGATGGAACGCGTGACGACTCCTGAGGCAACCGGCTACCGGATCGAACGCGACACGATGGGCGAGGTCGAGGTGCCCGCCGAGGCACTGTGGCGGGCCCAGACCCAACGTGCCGTGCAGAACTTCCCGATCTCCGGGCGTGGCCTGGAACCGGCGCACATCCGGGCGCTGGCCCAGATCAAGGGGGCTGCCGCCCTGGTCAACGCCGAACTTGGCGTGATCGACACCGACGTGGCCGGGGCGATCGCCACCGCCGCCGCGCACGTGGCCGACGGCACCTACGACGACCACTTTCCGATCGACGTGTTCCAGACCGGGTCAGGCACCTCGTCGAACATGAACGCCAACGAGGTCATCGCCACCCTGGCCGCCCGGGAACTGGGCCGCGAGGTGCACCCCAACGACGACGTGAACGCCTCACAGTCCAGCAACGACGTCTTCCCGTCCTCGATCCACCTGGCGGCCACCCAGGCGGTCGTACACGATCTGTTGCCCGCGCTGAATCATCTCGGCGATGCGTTGGCGACCAAGGCCGACGAGTTCGCCGTGATCGTGAAGGCCGGGCGGACGCACCTGATGGACGCCACCCCGGTCACCCTCGGCCAGGAGTTCGGCGGGTACGCCACCCAGGTGCGCTACGGCATCGAACGGCTGGAGTCCTGCCTGCCCCGGCTGGCCGAGCTGCCGTTGGGCGGCACCGCCGTCGGCACCGGGATCAACACGCCGCTCGGCTTCGCCGCCCGGGTGGTCGCCAAGCTCCGCGAGGAGACCGGGCTGCCGGTGACCGAGGCACGTAACCACTTCGAGGCACAGGGTGCCAGGGATGCCCTGGTGGAGGCCTCCGGTCAGCTTCGTACCATCGCGGTCGGCCTCTACAAGATCGCCAACGACATCCGGTGGATGGGGTCCGGTCCGCGTACCGGCCTGCGCGAGTTGCAGATCCCCGACCTCCAGCCCGGGTCGTCGATCATGCCCGGCAAGGTGAACCCGGTGGTCTGTGAAGCCGTACGCCAGGTCTGCGCGCAGGTGATCGGCAACGATGCGACGATCGCGTTCGCCGGTTCACAGGGCGACTTCGAGCTGAACGTGATGCTTCCGGTGATGGCCCGCAACCTGCTCGAATCCATCCGCCTGCTGGCCTCGTCGAGCCGGTTGCTCGCCGACCGCTGCGTGGTCGATCTGGTCGCCAACGTCGAGGTCTGCCTGGCGTACGCGGAGGGCTCGCCCTCCATCGTGACCCCGCTCAACCGTCACCTCGGGTACGACGAGGCAGCCTCGATCGCCAAGGAGGCGTTGGCGAATGAGGCGACCATTCGGTCGGTGGTGCTCGCCCGGGGACATGTCGACTCCGGACGTCTTACCGAACGGCAACTGGATGAGGCGCTGGACGTACTCCGAATGACCCACCCCTGACCCGCTCCCGAGCCTGTCCCTGAGTGGAAAGGTCAACAATCCGGACAGCCCTCTAGCGCGCTGCGGCCTGATCAGGTGTGATGCTCCCACTAACCCCCAACGAGAGGATCCTCTGTGGTGAGCAGAAGATTCACCGCTGGAGCCGTCGCGGCCGCGACGACTCTCGCCTTCCTGGTTACCGCGCCCGCCGGCCCGGTTACCGCCGCGCCGGCCACCATCACCGAGTACACCGTGGTGGCCGAGGATGGCGTCTCCGCCGACGCGGCCATCGCCGCCATTCAGGCTGCCGGCGGCACGGTGGTGTCCCGTACCGACGGTGTGGGCATGTACCAGGTCACCAGTGACCGCAGCGACTTCGCGAGCCGGGTCACCGCGGCCGACGCGCTGGTCGGTGCCGCTGAGAAGAACCCCATCGGCTGGGCCCCGAAGAAGAAGATGGACCGGGTCGAGCAGGAGAACCTGCAGGCTGCGGCAGCGGCTGCGGCCAAGGGCGCCAAGTCCACCAAGGGCAAGAAGCCCGGCACCAAGATGGACCCGCTCGACGAGAAGCTGTGGGGTCTGGAGATGATGCGGGCCGACGAGGCCCGTAAGAAGGAGCCCGGCAAGAAGGGCGTCACCGTCGGCATCCTGGACACCGGAGTCGACGCCAGCAACCCGGACATCGCCCCCAACTTCAGCTGGTCGCTGTCGCGTAACTTCGCACCGGACATCGAGGAGATCGACGGTCCGTGCGAGGTGGCCAGCTGCCTCGACCCGGTCGGTACGGACGACGGCGGGCACGGCACGCACGTCGCGGGTAGCGTCGGTGCCGCCGCCAACGGCGTCGGTCTCTCCGGTGTCGCGCCGAACGTGACGCTGGTTGGCCTCAAGGGTGGCCAGGACTCTGGCTACTTCTTCCTCGACCCGGTGGTCAACGCCCTGGTGCACGCCGCCGACGTCGGGCTCGACGTGGTCAACATGTCGTTCTACGTCGACCCGTGGGCGTACAACTGCCTGAACAACCCGGCGGACTCGCCGGAGGAGCAGGCAGCGCAGCAGGCAACCATCCGGGCGATGCACCGGGCGCTCGACTACGCGCACAACCGGGGTGTGACCCTGATCGGCGCGCTCGGCAACGCCAACGAGGACCTGGGCGCGCCGCACGATGACACCTCCAGCCCGAACTACGGTGGCACGCCGCGGCTCCGGCAGATCGACAACAGCAGCTGCTGGGACCTGCCGATCGAGGGCCCGCACGTGATCGGGGTCTCCTCCATCGGCCCGTCCGGCAAGAAGGCGGACTTCTCCAACTACGGCACCGAGCAGATCTCGGTCGCCGCGCCGGGTGGCTGGTTCCGTGACGGGTACGGGACGCCGAGCTTCCGTACCGACGCCAACATGATCCTCTCGACCTACCCGAAGAAGGTCCTCCAGGAGGAGGGTTCGGTCGACGCGGACGGCAACATCGTGCCGGGCTTCGAGGAGTCGGTGTTCAAGGACTGCACCGCCAGTGGTGAGTGTGGCTACTACACCTACCTCCAGGGCACCTCGATGGCCGCACCGCACGCCTCGGGTGTCGCGGCGCTGATCGTCAGCAAGTTCGGCAAGCGTGACGTTCGGCGGGGCGGTCTGACCCTGGACCCGAACAAGGTGGAGAACCACCTGTACCGCACGGCCGCCGAGCACGCCTGCCCGACGCCGCGCCTGCAGCAGTACCGCAACGAGGGCCGGGACGAGTCGTACGACGCGTACTGCGAAGGCGACGAGAACTTCAACGGCTTCTACGGGTACGGCATCGTCGACGCGTACGCGGCGGTGACCACCCCGTTGCAGCCCTGGAAGCGGCCGTAGCTCCACCGCACCGAGCTAGCTTCACCGCGCTGAATAGTTGATCAAGAGGTTTGCGTCACCGACGGGGGCTCCGGTGACGCAAACCTCTTGATCAACCCGGAAGGGAAACGGTCAGGACAGGGCGCGGCTGACTGCTTGGGCGGCTGACCGGACCTGCTCGCCGACAGCGGCGATGTCCAGCGGGGCGAGGGCCACCACTCCGACACTCGCCTCCAGGCCGGGTACGCCGAGCACTGGCGCGGCCACTCCGTACGCGCCGGGTTGTAGCTCGCCGCTGGTCGCCACCGGCCGGGACTGGCCGGCTCGACCGGCCAGGATGGCCTGACCGGCGGCCCCCCGGTCCAGGGGGTGCCGCGATCCGGTCCGGTACGCCACGTGGAACGCGGTCCAACTCGGCTCGACCACCGCGAGCGCCACGCCCTCGCCGCCCTCCACCACCGTCAGGTGCGCGGTCGCCCCGGCCTGCTCGGCGAGCCGCCGCAGGGCCGGTAGCGCCCCCTCGGCGAGCAGCGGCTGGGCCCGCCGGGCCAGGTGCAGCACTCCGACTCCGAGCCGTAGCCGGCCAGCACCGTCCCGGCGGAGCATGCCGTGCCCGGTGAGCGGGCCGACGAGCCGGTAGACCACGGCCCGACCGACGCCGAGCCGGGCTGCCGCCTCGGTGACGGTGAGCCCGTTCGGTGCGTCGGCGACCAGGTGTAGCAGCCGTAACCCTCGGTCGAGGGTTTGTGCGGTTTCGCCGGCTCGGTCCGCGGTTTCCACAGCAGGCAGCGTACGACCGTGCAGGGCAATCATCGGAAAGCGTGACCGTTACCCTTGTACGGTGACGCTACGCCTGTATGACACCGCCACCAGATCGGTGCGGGACTTCGTCCCGCAGGAACCCGGCAAGGTGGGGATCTACCTGTGTGGTCTCACTGTCCAGTCTCCGCCACATATTGGCCACCTTCGTTCCGGCGTGAACTATGACGTACTGCGTCGCTGGTTCCTGCGCACCGGTTACGAGGTCACGTTCATTCGCAACATCACCGACATCGACGACAAGATCCTGGCCAAGTCGGTGGAGCAGGGCCGACCGTTCTGGTCGATCGCCTACACCAATGAGGTGATCCTCGGTGCCGCCTACCGGACCCTCAACGTGCTGCCGCCGACGTACGAGCCACGGGCGACCGGGCACATCCTGGAGATGCAGGAGCTGATCCAGAAGCTGATCGCCGACGGGCACGCCTACCCGGCCGAGGACGGCTCCGGCGACGTCTACTTCGACGTCCTGTCCTACCCCGAATATGGTGCCCTGTCCGGTCAGCGCCCCGAGGCGATGCAGGCCGCCGGGGATGCCCCCGAACGGGGCAAACGGGACCCGCGTGACTTCGCGCTGTGGAAGGGGATCAAGCCCGAGGAGCCGGCCGACGCGTCCTGGCCGTCGCCATGGGGGCCCGGCCGACCGGGCTGGCACATTGAGTGCTCGGCGATGTGCTGGCGTTACCTCGGGGCCGAGTTCGACATCCACGGTGGCGGGGTCGACCTGACCTTTCCGCACCACGAGAACGAGATCGCCCAGTCGAAGGCGGCCGGGCTGCCGTTCGCCCGCTACTGGGTGCACCACGGGCTGCTCAACCTCGGCGAGACCAAGATGAGCAAGTCCCTGGGTAACGTCCTCGACCTCGTGCATGTGGCCGCACTCGGCATCCGCCCCGTCGAGCTGCGCTACTACCTCGTCGCGCCGCACTACCGGTCCCGGATCGATTACTCCGACGAGTCGCTGCGCGAGGCGGCGGTCGCGTACCGGCGGATCGAGGGGTTCGTGCGCCGCGCGGCGGAACACCTCGGCCCTGGCGAGATTCTGGGCGCCGAGGGTGGCCAGCCGACCGGTGATCTTCCGGCGGCGTTCGGCGCGGCCATGGACGACGACCTGAACACCTCGGCCGCGCTGGCTGTGCTGCACGACACCGTACGGGACGGCAACCTGGCGCTGGCCGACGGCGACGACGCCGCTGCCCGTACCGCGCTGGTGGCGGTTCGGGGGATGCTGGATATCCTCGGTGTCGACCCCCTCGACGAATCCTGGTCCGGTGACGGCCAGGAGGACAGCCTGCGCGGCGTGGTCGACGCGTTGATCGCGTTGGCGCTGGAGCAGCGCACCCAGGCACGGGCTCGCAAGGACTGGGCCGCCGCCGACGCGGTGCGCGACCAGCTCAAGCAGGCCGGTGTGGTGGTCGAGGACACCCCGCAGGGACCCCGTTGGACAATCGGAGAGCAGGACTGATGGCCGGCAATTCGCAGCGCCGTGGCCGGCGTGCCACCCCGAAGAAGGGCGCCGCCGCCGGCTCCGGTGGCAAGAACCGAGGCAGCCTCACCGGCCGGGGCAGGACCCTGCCCGCCGACG
Source organism: Micromonospora sp. NPDC003197 (assembly GCF_053590565.1). Taxonomy (NCBI): domain Bacteria; kingdom Bacillati; phylum Actinomycetota; class Actinomycetes; order Micromonosporales; family Micromonosporaceae; genus Micromonospora; species Micromonospora sp. NPDC003197. Next base: position 294,369 of record NZ_JBSFTE010000003.1, read on the forward strand.
AGCGGCCGTGGCACAAGGGCTACTCGGGCACCGAGAAGCTGCCGCAGCGCACCGCCTGGAAGCAGGAGAAGGAGCGTCGCGCCGCCGCCGAGGAAGGCCGGGCACCGAAGGTCGGTACGCCGGGCGCGAAGGACACCACCTGGGGGGCCGGCTCGGCCACCGGCAAGGGCGGCCGGGGTACGGGCGCTGCCCGTACCGGTGGTCGGGGTGCCGCACCCGCCCGAGGCGCAGGCGGCCGAGGTACGGGCGGCAAGGTGCCCACCCGGACCGGTCCGCGGGTCGCGCCCGGCCGCAAGTCCATGCCGGCCAAGGACGCCCCCGAGCTGCTCGTCGGGCGTAACCCGGTGCTGGAGGCGCTGCGCGCGAACGTGCCGGCAACCGCGCTGTACGTCGCCCAGGGCATCGAGATCGACGACCGGGTCAACGAGGTGGTCCGCACCTCGGCGGACCGGGGCATCGCGATCCTGGAGATCAGCCGGGCCGAGTTGGACCGGATGACCGGTGGCGTGCTGCACCAGGGCGTGGGCCTGCAGGTGCCGCCGTTCGCGTACGAACAGTTCGAGGACCTGATCGCGGCGGCTCTGGAACAGCCCGCCCCGCTGCTCGTCGCCCTGGACGGGGTCACCGACCCGCGTAACCTCGGCGCGGTGATCCGTTCGGCGGCGGCCTTCGGCGCCCAGGGGGTCTTCGTACCGGAGCGGCGGGCCGCCGGCATCACCGCCACCGCATGGCGGACCAGCGCCGGTGCCGCCGCCCGGGTGCCGGTCAGTCAGGTGACCAACCTGACCCGCGCGATCAAGGCCTGCCAGCAGGCCGGCTTCATGGTGGTCGGGCTGGACGCCGACGGTGAGACCGACCTCTACGACCTGGAGGTCGCGGTCGGCCCGCTCGTGGTGGTGGTCGGTTCGGAGGGCCGGGGCCTGTCCCGCCTGGTCGGGGAGACCTGTGACCTGCGGGTCGGCATTCCGATGGCCTCGACGGTGGAGTCACTCAACGCCAGCGTCGCCGCCGCCGTGACCCTGGCCGAGGTGGCCCGCCGCCGTACCGCCGCCTGACCCGTACCAGCAGTTTGCCTGACCCGTACCGGCAGCCCGCCTGACCATCCGATCAGTGGACTGGTCAGGCGGGCTGCGTCCTCCCCGTAACATGCAATGCCGGGCATCCCCTCGCCCCGGAGGAGACGGCACATGGCATGGCAGGCCGGCGGTTACGCGATCGGCGTCGACCTTGGTACGTCCAACATCGTGGCGGTGCTCCGCTGGCCGGACGGTCGTACCCGACCGTTGCTCTTCGACGGGCAGCCGATCATGCCGGCGGGTGTCTACCTGGACGAGCAGGGCCGGCTGCACGTCGGGCGGGACGCCGCCCGGCTCGCCCAGACCGACCCGGGGCGCTACGAGCCCAACCCGAAACGGCGTGTCGACGAGCCAGCGGTCCTGCTCGGCGACCGTGAAGTGCCCACTGTGGACCTACTCGGTGCGCTGCTGCGTGCGGTGGCGCAGGCAGCGGTTGAGGCGGTCGGGTTCCTGCCGCCCGCCGTGCTCACCTACCCGGCGAGTTGGGGCGTACGCCGACGCGAGGTGCTGGCCACTGCGGTGAGCCGGGCGGGCTGGCCCCCGGCCGACCCGACCACGACCCCCAGCGGGGCGGCCGGTGCGTTCGGCGGCACTGTGCTGGTGCCCGAGCCGGTCGCGGCGGCCCGCTACTTCGCCGACGTGCTGCGTCGCCCGGTGCCGGTCGGTGCCGCCATCGCCGTCTACGACTTCGGCGGTGGCACTCTGGACATCGCGCTGGTCCGCAACGAGGGCGTCGACCGGACCGGACGGGCCCGGTTCGCTGTGATCGGCTCAGGTGGGCTCGCCGAGCTGGGCGGACTCGACCTGGATGCGGCCATCGTCGAGCACCTGGGTGCGCTTATCGCCGCCACCGACCCACAGGCGCGGCAGCGGCTGATCCTGCCGGAGACGACGGCCCAGTGGCGGGACCGGCGTCGGTTCTGGGACGACGTACGCGGTGCGAAGGAGATGCTGTCCCGCGCCACCGTGGCCCCGATCGCGGTGCCCGGGGTGGAGCAGGCGCTCCACCTCACCCGTGACGAGTTGGAGCGGCTCGGCACGCCATTGCTGCGCCGAGGAGTGGCCGAGGCGGCCTCGGTGATCACACAGGCGGGGCTGGTCCCACACCAGCTCGCCGGACTCTTCCTTGTCGGTGGTTCGAGCCGGGTGCCCCTGGTTGCCCGGCTGCTGCACGCCGAACTCGGTGTCGCGCCGACCGTGCTGGAACAGCCGGAACTTCCGGTAGCCGAGGGATCCTTGGCGGAACTGGCCGTCCTGGCGGGCAGCCCGCCTGCGGGTGTCGGCGCGCCGCGGGTCGGCGTACCTCCGTCCGCGCCGGCTGGCGTGCCCCCGGTATCGCCCGGCGGCGTACCCCCCGTCCCGCCGTCCGCTGCGCCACCGGCTTCCGGGCTGCGCGGCCTGGTACGACGCCGGTCGGTCTGGATCGGAGCGGGTGCCGCGCTGGCCCTGGTCGGCGTGGTGGCCGCCGCCGTCCTCTACTTCACCCGGAACAGCTACGCCGAGATCGCCTTCCAGCCGTTCAGTGAGATCGGCGCGGTGCAGACCGGCGACGAGCAACCGACCCGAATGAGTACGGCGCTCGTCGGGGACCGGGCCTATCTCGCCTACGAGCGTGACGACGACCGGTTGCAGGTGATCGCAACCGAGGTTGGGTCGGCCAAGGAACTGTGGAAGTACGAGACGAGCAGTACCGCCAACCAGTGGGTCGGCATCTATGCGGTCCGGGACAAGGGCATCGGAATCCTTGCCGCTGAGTCGAGCGACAAGAAACCCCGCGATCTGATCGTCATCGACCCGACCAGCAAGGGGCGGGAACTGTGGAAACGCAGCGTCACCGGTAACGACTCCATCTTCTTCTACGAAGAGGTGGTGGTGATCGCCGACCGGACCACCCACCAACTGGTCGGGCTCAACCTGCGTACCGGGAAACAGACGTGGGCGACGGACCTGCCGAAGGACAGCCGGGGCGAGAGTGACGTGTCGGTCTATCGGGTGACGACGACCGAGATGCTGGGCGGTCCGAGTCATGCCGCAGCCGGGACCCATGACCCGTACCACGGTGACGAGCAGCGGCTCGTGCAGATCGGTGGGGACCGGCAGGTTACGGTCATTGACGCGAAGTCCGGTGCGAAGCTGAAGAGCCGCCCCAACGTCGCTGATGTCGACGACTACGTGGTCGCCCATGACGGCCGGCTCTTTGTCGCGCCGAAGGATGGCGGCTACCGCCTGGTGTCGTACGACCTGGCGAGCATGGGTGAGCCGACCAGCCTCTACACCGCGCCGAACAAGGAACACACGGCGAAGGCGCTGGTGGCCTGCGGCCAGGATCGGGTGTGCCTGTTGGAGCGGAAGGGGTACGAGGCGGCCAACACCGAACTGGTAGCGGTCAGCGCTGACAAGGACGTCCAGCCGTGGCGTAAGCCCGCGCCCTCAGCGGAGACCATCCTGTCCGTGGGCGAGCACATCATCACCCGTACGGCCGGGTTGCCGGTCAAGACCACCGTCTTCAAGCCGGACGGCGGGCAGTTGCTGTCCCGGGAGGGCCGGTCGGTACGCGTGGACGGGGGAAACCTGCTGCACTTCGCCGAGAACCTGTCGGACTATCCGGACAACGTCACCGTTGCCGGTCTGCCGGTCGGCTCGGGCGACAAGCCGATCGAGCTGGGACAGTTGACGGAGGTTCGGTCGTCGAGCTGTTCGTGGAACACGTCGGTCATTGTTTGCGGCGCGAAGGCGAAGTTCGTCTTCGTACGGTTCGCCGACGCCTGAGCCAGGACCCGAGCGTCGGCGACCTGATTGAGAGACGGAAAAGGGCGGTCCGCCGATCGCGGACCGCCCTCTCTCCGTACGCGATTCAGATGCGCTTGCCGGTCACGGCGTGGAAGGCGTGGTTGCGGCCGGCGCGGGGCTTGACGTAGACGGTGTCGCCCATGTTGGGCATGTGCTGCCGGTCGGTACGGACGACGAACCGCTCCGAGGCACCGTCGAGCGCGGCGTGCCCGTAGATGTTGGCGTCCGAGCCCAGGTCCTCGACCAGCTCGACGACGACCGGCATGCCGCCCTCGGTCGGGCTGACCAGTTCACAGTCCTCGGGACGGAAGCCAACGGTCACCTTGCCGTCGCCGTCCTCGGCCTTGGCTGCGGCCACCTGCTCCCGGGTGAGCGGTACGACCATCTCGGCGAAGAGGGCACCGTCGTCGGTCAGGGAGACCGTCTTGATGTTCATCGCGGGCGAGCCCATGAACCCGGCGACGAAGACGTTGGACGGGGTGTCGTAGAGCGCCCGGGGGGTGTCCACCTGCTGGAGTACGCCGTCGAGCATGACCGCGACCCGGTGGCCCATGGTCATGGCCTCGATCTGGTCGTGGGTGACGTAGACGGTGGTGACGCCGAGCTTGGCCTGCAACGACGCGATCTGGGTACGGGTCTGTACCCGGAGCTTGGCGTCGAGGTTGGACAGCGGCTCGTCCATGAGGAAGACCTGGGGCTCCCGGACGATGGCCCGGCCCATCGCGACCCGCTGGCGCTGACCGCCGGAGAGGGCCTTGGGCTTACGGCCGAGGTACTCCTCCAACTGGAGCAGGGCTGCGGCTTCCTTGACCCGCCGGTCGATCTCGGACTTTGAGGTCTTGCGCAGCTTGAGCGCGAAGGCCATGTTCTCGTAGACCGTCATGTGCGGGTAGAGCGCGTAGTTCTGGAAGACCATCGCGATGTCGCGGGCCTTCGGCGGGAGGTGGGTGACGTCCCGGTCGTCGATGTGGATCGAGCCCCGGTCGACGTCCTCCAGGCCGGCGAGCATGCGCAGGCTGGTGGACTTGCCGCAACCGGAGGGGCCGACGAGGACGAGGAACTCGCCGTCGCCGATTTCGAGGTCGAGCTCGTTGACCGCAGGCCGTTCGGAGCCGGGGTAGATCCGGCTGGCCTTCGAGTAGGTGACCGTAGCCATCGCTGGGTGCTTCCTTTCACCGGCAGGAACGTGCCGGACGATCCGAGTGGAAGGAGCGGCCGGCACGTGGTGTGCCGGTCTCACGGGACACTCCGGGCGACCAGGGGGCAGCTTCGGAGTGTCGTTCGTGTCACGTCACCGTAAACGCCGTTGGCTCAGCTGCCAAGGTCAGGTCCGGTTTCTTGGACGCACCGCATTCACAATTCGGTCATCCGAGCACGGCAGGACATCAATTGCCATCGGGGTCGTTGCGCTGCGTGACGGGCTGTAGTGCCAGCGGTACGCCGTAGCAGATGATCTTTTCCGCCAGGGCCCCTGGTTGCCGTGATATCCGGACGTCAGTAGCTATGCTGACGTCGAACGCAGCGCCCCTGTAGCTCAGTTGGCCAGAGCACTCGCCTTGTAAGCGAGATGTCGCCGGTTCGATCCCGGCCGGGGGCTCCAACCAGATCAGGGCTTCCGGGCGTTGGCCGGGACCGAACCAGACGCCTTGACAGCCACGATGACAGCAACCGGCTTCACGATAGCCGCCCATCGAGCTTGCCGATGGCTTGGCACATCGCGTCGAGGTTCGCATGCGCGTAGACCTTCAGTGTGATCTTCAGGTCTGTATGCCGGGCGATGGCCTGACCGACGTGCGGCGGTACGCCCAGCTCCATCAGCAGGGAGACGACCGCGTGCCGCAGGTCGTGCAGTCGTTCGCGTTCGGCCCGTTGGCGTTCCGAATCAGTCGTCAGCGCTCCGCCTGTCACGCAAGCGCCGCCGGCGATCGGACAGGGCCGTCGTTCACTGCCCGAGAGGGCGGTAGCGGAGGTGTACGACGCCGTTTCGGAATCGACGCTCATCGAGGAGCTCAAGGTCGGTGCGCATGCCGGTCGGCAGCCCTGGCTTGCCCCCGCCGACGACGATGGGCAGGATGAACAGCTGGCACTCGTCGACCAGCCCGGCCTTGAACGCCTGCGTCGCGAGGTTGGCACCTCCTACGGTGAGATCGCTGCTGGCCGTGGCCTTCAGTTCCTGTACCGCGGCGGGGTCGAACCGGCGTTCGAGTCGGGTGTCGGCAGTTGACACGGCAGCGAGGGTCGTGGAGTACACGACTTTGCTCGCCGCCTGCCAGGCACTCGCGAAGTCGGCCATGAGGTCGGACTGAGCGGCCAGGGTGGCGTCGGTCTCCCAGACGGCCATCGCCTCGTACAGGCGCCGCCCGTAGAGAAACGTGCCCACAGACCGCAGGAGGTCGGTGGTGAACGCGAATACCTCGTCATCGATAGGGAACCAGTCGAACGCGCCGCGTTCGTCCTCGATATAGCCGTCAAGCGACACGTTCGTCACGTAAATCAGCTTTGCCATGCCTCTACCTCTCGATAATCGGCTGCAACAGCCTGGGCATTCATCAGCGTCGCGTCCAGCTTGGTAAACGCTTGGCGCCAACCCTCCTCGCTGGGGTGCGCCAGATGTTCGGGGAGCCACTGGCGGATCTCCAGTCGCGTCCGTCCGTCAGCCTCCTCGTAGAACTCGACCCGCAGTCTCGTCTCGAACGGCTCGATGCCCTCCTGCAGCCGGCCACTGACGTGCATGACGCCTTCGAGTAGTTCGCCGTCGGCGACGTCGGTGAGGTCGACGTGGACGTGCACACGAAGCTCGGGTTCGGCCGCATTGACCTCTGTCCACCGTTGAAAGCCGCCGGGGCGTACGTCGAACTCAATCTCATCGCGCGGCAGTGAGTTGCCGACCGGACCCCACCACGCCGCCAAGTGGTCGGGATCGGTGAAGGCTCGGTAGACGAGCTCCCGCGGCGCGTCGATCACACGCGAGATGGCGATCTGCGGAGTTTTCGTTTTCATTCGAGCTCCCTGGGGTCGTCGACCATCCGGTCCGTTGCCCGTCCGGCGGCCTGCACCGCAGCGAGGTGGGCATCGAGGCGGGTGAGGGACGAGTCCCAGAACCGCCGGTAGCGCTCGATCCAGTCGGCCGCCTCGCGCAGCGGGGCAGCCTCGAGACGGCTCGCACGCCACTTGCCCGACCGCGACCGCGAGATGAGCGCGGCGCGCTCGAGCACTTTCAGGTGCCGTGACACCGCCGGCATCGAGATCGACAGAGGAGCGGTGAGCTCGGTGACCGTGGCGTCGCGTGTAGCCAACTCGGCGATGATCGCCCGTCGAGTCGGGTCGGACAGCGCTGAGAACACCGCGCTGAGCTGATCGGTGCCAGCCATCGGAAGCTCCCTTCACTTAACCACCATGTTAAGCGTATTGAGGTGCGAGTGATGTTGTCAATGAACGGGTCGCCAGGTCGGCTCGGTCCCGCCACCAGCGCTGACGTGTGGCCGAACAACCTGCGGCAAGACGGTGCACAGTCATCCAATAAGGTCGCCTCGGCATCGGGCTACAACAAGATCACCCGGCACAGATCCGGCATAACTGAGGCCGAAAACGCGTGTAGAACGCTGGAAGGCGGTGAAGGATTGCCACCATGGTCAGCGGCCGGATCATGTGTGTACTGCGGTGGCGGTCAGGGGCCGCTGTCATGGCCATGTGCGTTTCGGGCGCGAACGGCGGCCTCCAACCGTAGGCCAGTACCGACGAGGACGAGCAGCAAGGCAAGCATGAACGGACGATCGGTGGTGGTGCCGAGGGTCAACGCGGCGATGAGCAGGCCGACGACGATGGCGGCCGTGCCGACGTCCCGCAGAGTGATGGTGATGAACACGCCGCTGAGTGTGTCAGGGCAGCCGTTCGCTCGCCGTCCTGCCGCTGACCGTGCGATTCGGCAATCATCTGGTCGAACGCGATTGTCAGGCATGTCCCGCGACAGGACACTATGGCCGGAGCGTAGTTCGAACTATGGCGAGCGGCTGCAACCGAACGACCTGGGCCGTCCAGCAGTCAGACGATTCGGTCGCGAGCTCTGCCTTACAGCTGCACACCAAGTTGGGGCCGTCGAGACCGTCGAGGCCGCAGCAGCCGTTACGGCGACCGGCGTTCGGGTGCAGACGGCGCACAAGTAGGTCGTCTGGATTGATCAGGACAGCGTCCTGGGGCCCTGCGGAGACCGGGAGTTGCTTGTCCGTGGCGCTCGGTACGCGAGGTGGCCCGAACGGGTCGGCCTCGACTGCGAACTTGCCCGCTGGCACCCATGCCGGACATGGCTCGTCCTCTTGTAGCTCAGACGGCGTGACCGGTTCCGGCAACTCCGCGAACGGCATCTCGTCCAGGTCATTCGTCAGGGGAGTTTTGCAGCGACGGCACGCGAACACTGTCATGGAGCGATCATTGCGCGGTTGCCGACTCCATGGAAGGTTGGCACCATCGGGTTGCTCGTTCAGCGGGCGCTCAGAAACTCCTCGGCCGCGTTCCGAGCCGTACGCGCCAAATCCTGATCGCTTTCTTCGTTTGCCATGCGTGACAGCGGCTCCAGGTAGGCAGCCCCCCACCATGGGTTGTAGGTGGTTGCCCAGATCGCAGCCTCTCGCACCATCGGCGAGTCGCTTTTCATCGCGGCGGTTATCTCAGTGAAGAACGCGTTGTCGAATTCGGTAGGAGAGCCGATGCCTGCCTGAAGCACCGCGTACGCAGCGTCCTCGGGGTCTGCGGCCCTCTGGACAGCCTGCAGCAACTCCGAGGGTCGAATGGTGTTCAATGCCTGCTCCGCCAGCTCAGTAGTCATCCGAACCACATTCGGGTCGGTGCCCCTGATCGTCACGTAGACAGTGTCGGAGAGCATGTCCTCCATGTAGTTCAGCACGATGCCCGGTCTTGCGTACCAGGTGACCTGGCGGGGTGACCATCGTTCCCGGTCTTCCGGGTAGTCGTGCCGCCGTGGCCAGCCTAGGCGCGTCGCTGCGAAGGCTTCAACGGACTCTTCGTCATCACCGTCGCGAAGCACGAGCCTACGGCTGTTGCGCATCTCGCCTGCTTCACTCATTTGCAGCCCCAAATCAGTACGGCCCGTCGGCTTGTCTTCTGGGCACCGTCCCCGCTTAGCCATCTCGGATTTTGATGCGTGGCCAGTAGTCTCGCCAAATGCATGATCTACCACAGGCCGAGTTCGGATTCCCGGGGCCACTGCGGGACAAGCTGGTCGCGGCGATTCTCTCTGGTGAGAAGACCTCGACCACCGGCCTGCTCGCCGACTACCAGATCGAGGACGAGCCGCTGCCCGAGGTTGGCCAGCGTTCCGTGGTCGTCGACTCCGCTGACCGGCCGGTGGCGATCATCGAGATCACCGAGGTACGGGTGGTCCGGCTCGGTGACATCGACTTCGCCCACGCAGTGGACGAGGGGGAGGGGTACGAGAGTGTCGCCGACTGGCGGGCCGGGCACGAGGGGTTCTGGCACGGCCCGGATTACCGGGGCTTCCGTGGTGACGATGCCTTCACGGTGGACGATGACACGCTCGGCGTGGCTGAGCGGTTTCGGCTGGTCGAGCGGCTCTGAATCATGCGGTGAACGCTAAGTGACCATGTGGAACCGCTAAGCATACGGGATCGAAATCGATAATGATATATCTCTACATCTGAGGTCGGCCGGCCTAGCATCTCCTCAACTGATGCATGAGCATCGATCGACGCGCCGACGGCGCTCGATCAAGTCAGCAGAGGGGAACAGGGGAGATGACAGTTGCACATTCGTCCCGGCGCCACTGGCGCTACGGGGCGGTGGCCGCCGCGACGGTGGCCGTAGCGGCGTTCGGCACACCCGCCGTAGCCGCGCCCGCCGAGGGGCAGATCCTCCAGGCGGGCGGTGCCACCGCAGTCGCCGACTCGTACATCGTCGTGTTGAAGAACGACATGGTGACGAGTAGCGACGTCACTGGCAGCGCCAACACACTGGCCAGCCGGTACGGCGGCACCGTAGCCCGGACCTACCAGCACGCGCTGCGCGGGTTCGAGGCGAAGATGACGGCCGAAGAGGCCCGGCAGCTGGCGGCGGAGCCGTCAGTGAAGTACGTCCAGCAGAACCACACCGTGTCGATCTCCGGAACCCAGAACCCGACCCCCTCCTGGGGGCTGGACCGGATCGACCAGCGCAACCTGCCGTTGAACAGCACGTACACCTACCCGAACACCGGTTCGGGGGTGCGGGCGTACATCATCGACACCGGCATCCGCTTCTCGCACAGTGACTTCGGCGGACGCGCGGTGACCGGCTTCGACGCCATCGACGGCGGCTCCGCCGACGATGGCAACGGCCACGGCACGCACGTCGCCGGCACGGTCGGCGGTAACGCCTACGGCGTTGCCAAGACCGCGACCCTGGTCGGCGTCCGGGTGCTGGACAACTCTGGTAGCGGCACCTACGCACAGGTCATCGCGGGTATCGACTGGGTTACCGGCGACCACGACCCGGGTGAGGCCGCGGTAGCGAACATGAGCCTCGGCGGCGGCTTCGACCAGGCCACCAACGACGCGGTGACCGCCTCCATCGCCGACGGCGTGACCTACGCGCTCGCGGGCGGTAACGAGTCCACCGACGCCTGCACCAGGTCGCCGGCCAGTACGCCGAACGCGATCACGGTCGGCGCGACCGACTCCGCCGACGCGAAGGCCAGCTACTCCAACATCGGCACCTGCCTGGACATTTTCGCGCCGGGCAGCAGCATCACCTCGGCGTGGTACACCAGCGACACCGCCACCAACACCATCAGCGGTACGTCGATGGCGTCCCCGCACGTGGCCGGCGCGGCGGCGCTGGTGCTGGCGGCCAGCCCGTCGTACACCCCGCAGCAGGTGCGCGACAAGCTGGTCAACGACGCCACCAACGGCGTGGTGACCAGCCCGGGCACCGGCTCGCCGAACAAGCTGCTCTACGTCGGCAACATCACCCCGCCGACGCAGGACTTCTCGATCAGCGTCACGCCGAACTCCGGCACGGTCAACCCCGGCAGCTCGCTCACCGCGACGGTCGGCACGACCACCACGGTCGGCGGCGCGCAGACGGTAGCCCTCACCGCCAGTGGCCTGCCCAGCGGTGCGACGGCGAGCTTCAGCCCGTCGTCGGTCACCTCTGGCAACTCGGCCAGCCTGACCATCAGCACCACGGCCAGCACCGCACCGGGCACCTACACGGTGAGCATCATCGGTACGGGCACCGTGACCACGCAGAGCACGACGTACACGCTGACGGTGAACGGCCCACCCGGCTGCTCGCAGACCAACGGCACGGACGTCACCATCTCCGACAACAGCACGGTGGAAAGCTCGATCACCATCTCGGGCTGCGCCGGCAACGCCGGCTCGGGCAGCACGGTCGCGGTCGACATCGTGCACACCTACATCGGTGACCTGGTGGTCACCCTGGTCGCGCCGGACGCCAGCACCTACCCGCTGCACAACCGGACCGGCGGCTCCGCCGACAACATCAACCAGACCTACACGGTGAACCTCTCCAGCGAGGTGTCCAACGGCACCTGGAAGCTGCGGGTACAGGATGCGGCCGGCGGCGACACCGGTTACATCAACAGCTGGACGCTGAACCTGACCGGCACTGGGACCCCCGGCTGCACCGGCACCAACGGCACCGACGTCACGATCCCGGACAACAGCACGGTGAACAGCACCATCGCCATCACCGGCTGCTCCGGTAACGCCTCGGCGAGCAGCACCGTGGCGGTGAACATCGTGCACACCTACATCGGTGACCTGGTGGTCACCCTGGTCGCGCCGGACGCCAGCACCTATGTGCTGCACAACCGGACCGGCGGCTCCACCGACAACATCAACCAGACGTACACCGTCGACCTCTCGTCGGAGGCCCGTAACGGCACCTGGACCCTGCGGGTGCAGGACGCCGCTTCGGCCGACACCGGTTACATCAACACCTGGACGCTGACCCTGTAACCCGAACCAGCGATCAGCGTGGCCGGAGCCTCGACCTATCGTCGGGGCTCCGGCTCTGTTGGTGACCGGTGGCGCTGATAGTGCCGGGCAGCGCGGGCCCGGTTACCGCAGGACGCCTTGCACCACTCCTGCCGCCCATGCTCCTTGACGAAGTAGCGCACACAGCGGGGTGCGGTGCAGGCGCGAAGCAAAGTCCGCTGTGGACCGGACAGGAAGTCGATGGCGGCCCGGGCCAGGGTGGCGGTCAGGCCGACGACCGGATCCGGTTCGGTGGACCGGAGTGTCGACTTCGGGTCGCCGTCCTCGGGCCAGTCCAGCATCGGGGTGACCGGTTGTCGGGCGGCGGCCGTGTTGATCCGGGCGAGCGCCTCGTCGACCGGGAGCAGCCGGTTTGCGTCGGCCGGGCTCGGCGGGCCGGGCCGCACCGTACGGGCGAACAGGGCGCGTACCGCCGCGCGTACCGCGACCACCTCCGACCTGGCTGCCTCGGTCACGGTGATGTTCGCGATGCCGCCCCCGTCGGCGAGCAGGTCCGCCTGGTCATGGAGCCAGGCGACCAGACCCTGCGTGTCGGCCAGGTCGTCGATCACCCCGCCGTGGCCGTCGTGGCGGATGGTGCTCGCCAGTTCGAGGGCCAGATATCGCTCCACTGCCGCTCCCGCCTGGGTGTCGTAGCTGCGGCGCCTTGCCTACAGCCTCAGCTTTACTCTACCGTTCTAACGGTTAGAGAAATTTTACCGTTAGAACGGGGTGTGTATGACTCTGCTGGCACACATCAGCGACCTGCACCTGGACGGCACCGAACGCGCGACCGAGCGGGCCGCCCGGGTGATGAACTACCTCCGGGCGTTGCCCAGGCCGGTCGACGCGGTACTGGTCACCGGGGACATCGCAGACAACGGCGACCCCGGCGAGTACGAAGAGGCCGCACGACTGCTCGACGCACCGTTCCCGGTGCTGCCCTGCCCGGGCAACCACGACATCCGGGCCGCCTACCGTACGGCGCTGCTGGGGGACCCGGCAGCCGACGGACCGATAAACCGACTGCACCAGGTCGGTGACACGGCGATCCTGATGTGCGACTCCACCATTCCCGGCAGCGACGCGGGGCGGCTCGATGCCGAGACCCTCGGCTGGATCGCCACCACCCTCGACGAGTTGGCCGGCGACGCGCCGGCCCTCATCGCCTTCCACCACCCACCGGTCGACCTACACCACCCACTGCCCGACGCCGGTCGACTACGGCCGACCGACGAGTTTGCCGAACTGCTGGCCGACCACCCCGAGGTCGTCGCGGTCCTGACCGGGCACGCACACACCGCGGCCGTGTCCACCTTCGCCGGCCGCCCCCTGCTGGTCGGCCCTGCGATCACCTGGACCCTGCGGCTGCCCTGGGAAGGCGACAAGCCGGCGGATCGGGAGCAGCCACCGGGGATCGCCTTCCATGTGCTCGACGACGATCGACAAATCACCACCCACTTCCGCGTCGTACTCTGACCAGCACTCCGCACGGATCTGGAGCTATGCACCATGCGCGTCACCGCCATTCTGGGATTCCTGGCGGCGGTCCTGCCGTTCGTCGTGACCCCGGGAGCGAGCCTTACCCTGCTCACCCAGCGGGTCGGCAGTGCTGGCCGCAGAGCGGGCCGATCGGTGATCCTGGGCACCACCACCGGCCTGTACGTCCACGCGATGCTCGCGACCGCCGGCCTGTCCGCGCTGGTCATGCGCTCCAGCCAGATGTTCACGGCGGTCAAGCTGGTCGGCGCGGTCTATCTGGTCGCCCTCGGCATCTGGACCTTGCGCCTGGCTGCCCAGGCCCGCCGGTCCACGTCGGCACGACCGGCTACGTCGCCCCCGTACCCGGCACCGACCGGGGTGCCCCGGACCGGCCGGGCCGCCATCGCCCAGGCGAGCCGGTCGACCTACCTCCAGGCGCTGCTCGGCACGGTGCTCAACCCCAAAGCCGCCGCGATCTATCTCACCCTGGTTCCCCAGTTCCTCGATCCGCATCGTCCGGTGGTGGGCCCGGTTCTGATCCTTGCCACAGTCCACGCGCTGCTGATCGTTTCCTGGCTGCTGCTCTGGACCGTGCTGATCGGCCGGGCCACCCGGCTCCTGAAGTCCCCGAGGTTCAAACTGGTCCTCAATCGGATCACCGGCAGTGTGCTCGTCGTGCTCGGGCTGCGTACGGCGTTGTCCTGACCGGACCGGATGTCGGTGGTTCGGGCTAGATTCGCCGACCGCCGACCGCCGACTCGATCGGTCACAGTTGGTTGGCCGAGGAGGGACAAACATGCGGACGTTGTTCAACGGGGAACCATATGTCCACTATGGTCAAATCTATGTCGCGAGCAGTCCCGACTGGGCTGAAGATGGCGTACCCGAGTTCTTCGCCGGCCAGTCGAACGGGCTCTGCGGTGCGGCCGTACCCGGGTTTCTCTACCTGGCGACCGGCCTGCACACCGGAGGCATCGGGCTCACGATCGAGCAGCACGACGAGCCACCACCCGTGGACGATTCCTGGCAGGAGATCGTCGAGGTCTCGTTCACGCCGGAGACGTCGGAAGTGCGCCTCGTACAGTGGGCCGCCGAGGCGTCCTGGCCGCTCGACCTGGAACCGGTCGACTACCGGGTCCGATACTGCGGCACCGGCCTGGACGAGGCGCGGCTGCTGGACACACGGGCCGCCGACACGCCATCGATCGACCGATATCTCCTCCAGTTCTGGCCGAGCCAGGTACGGCCCGACGAGGTGGTGAAGCAGACCAGCGACAGGGCGGCCCGCCGGCATCAACACGCCAGGTCGCTGCCGCCACCGCCCAGCCCCGAGGAGAAGGCCGAGGCCACCCGCCGGGCGGAGGAGGAGGCGCGACGCGTACGCGAGGAACAGCAGCGTCGTGCGGAGGCACGCCGCTGGGGTGGCCGCCTGCCGACCGACCGGCTCCGTAACGTCGGTGGGAACGTGCGCCGCATGGTGAAGCTGGATCCCGTACTGGTGCACGCCATCGGAGACGCGGACCCGCAGGTGCAACGGAGAATCGCCCGGTGGGCCGCGCGGCGTGCGTATCAGGAGGCAGGACTGGCCGACCTCGGCTGGGTAGCACCCGCCCTCGACGCGCTCGACCGAGGCCACGACCTGCCGTGGCCGTTCCGAGACGAGGCCGAGGCGTGGCGACTGCTATACGACGACGAGCAGGCCCCCAAAACTCTCGTGACCTCGCCGGACGGGCGCCACGACAACATGTTGCAGCAGGCCATGGCGTTGCCCGCGCTGTTCGGCGCAGCCGAGGCCGACCCGCTACGGGCGGCGCTGGACGCGCTGTACGCGGCGGCGGTGTCGGTGGGCCGGGACGCCTATCGCGACCTGTTCAACGAGGTACGCCGAGCCTTCCTGGGTACGACTGCCACCGGCCCGTGACCGGTGTGGTGGGTGTCCCGCCCACCCCACCGATCCTCCGAGTGCCTAGCCCACGGCGACCAGCGCCCGATGGTGCTTCGGGGTCAGGGCCTCGTCGACCAGGGCGACGGCGAGATCGGCGTACGAGAACGGGGCCGCATCCGCCTCGGCGGACAGCACCTGGTTTCCGCCGGTCCGGTACCGACCGGTCCGCTCGGCGTCGGCGTCCAGCACAACCGGCGGTGGGGCGAGCACTACCCAGTCGACCTTGGTGTCCGCCGTACACAGCGCCTCGAACTCGGCCGCGTGCCCGAGGGAGAACGCCCGACCTTCCGCCGGGAAGCCAGGTGCGTCGTGCACCGGCACGCCCGGCGCGGTCTCCAGCATGCTGCCGATGCCTACCAGCACGAGCCGGCCGACACCAGCGCGGGCCAGTCCGGCCAGCAGGGCGCGGGCCGCGCTGACGTAGAACTGCTCTGACGGTACGTCGAGTCGGGCGGCCGTACTGATGGCGGTGTCACGCACCCGACCCGGGCGTGTGGTCGGCGTAGTGGTAACTTAGGAGCCCTAAGTTATTAGTTAGTGCGGGAAAGGTCGGCATGTCGCGACAGGGGTTGACGAGTGGGCGGGTCTCGGCTGCCGCAGCCGAGTTGGCAGACACGGTCGGGTTGTCGCGGTTGACCGTCGCGGCAGTCGCCCGGCACTTCGGGGTTTCGGATGCCGCCCTGTACGCGCATGTCCGCAGCCGCGACGCGCTGATCGAGCAGGTAGCGGTTCGGGCAGCGGCCACCTTCGCCGACCAGCTTGCCCTTGCCGTGGCTGGACGAGCCGGAAGGCAGGCGCTCGTTGGGTTCGCCGACGCCTATCGCGGATTCGCGGTGGCACATCCGGGGCAGTACGCCGCGACGCAGCTGCCGCTGCCGCCCGAGGTCGGCACGAACTCGGCGGGGCACCTACGAATGATCGAGCTGAGCTACGCGATGCTTCGCGGGTACGGGCTCGACGAACCGGGCCTGACCGACGCGATGCGTTTCGTGCGCAGCACCTTCCATGGGTTCGCAAGTCTCGAAACTACCGACGGATTCGGGCATCCCCGCGACATCGACACGTCGTGGAACCGCATCCTCGACGCGGTACACGCCACCCTGAGCAACTGGCCGACCGGCACAGCGGAGGAGCAAGCATGAACAGTCACCAGAGCCACGACCAGTACGTCCGGTCGGCAGACGGCACCCGCCTGGTGGTCCGGCGCGTGGGCTCCGGTGACCCCGTTGTCCTTGTACACGGCTCCGGGGGTGGGCTGCATTCCTGGAATACCGTCGCTGACCAGCTTGCCGACGACTACGAGCTGTGGATGCCGGCCAGGCGCGGCTACGGTCCCAGCGACGTCCCGCCCGGTATCAAGTCGTTCAAAGTCGAGGTCGCTGATCTGATCGCTGTCATCGAGGCGGCCCGTGAGTCCTCGGGTAAGCCGGTGCATCTCGTCGGGGCCTCCTACGGAGCGACCCTGTCGTTGCACACCGCCTCGACAGAGCCGCGTGACCTGCGCTCGCTGGCCATCTTCGAAGCCCCGCTCTTCGCGGCTGGGCCGGAGACCGTACCCATGCTCGATCGCTACCGTGCTGCCTTCGATCGGGACGATGACCAGGCGATGGCTGCGGCGTTGAACGAAGTGACGCGGGTTCCGGCCGAGATCGTCGCGGCATTCGCCGCCGCAGCGGGTGACCGGACACCCAACCCGGTCGAGGCGCGGCGCTCGGCAGTCGGCTGGCTGCACGATCTCGAAGCGCTCGCCGAGGACAGCACCGACATCGCCCGGTGGTCCGCAATCACCATGCCGACCCTGCTGATGCAGGGTGCCGACACCTGGGAGCCGATGCCCATCACGATGAACGCCCTCGCCGAGACGATTCCAGGCGCGCGTCAGATCATCTGGCCGGGGCAGTCGCACTTCGTGACCATGACGGCACCTGCCCTGGTCACCGACGCCTTGCGTCAGTTTTTCACCGAAGTCTCGGCGTAGTCGGCTACTGGACGACCAGCGAGTGGGATTCTCTGCGTGCCCCGGGCAGGATTCGAACCTGCGACCTCCTGGTTCGTAGCCAGGCGCTCTCTCCGCTGAGCTATCGGGACGTGTTGGCGGATGCTGCGGATGGTGTGCGGATGCTGCGGATGGTGTACGGATGCTGCGGGTGGTGCGGATGCTGCGCTCCCGGATGAGGATTCGAACCTCAACAACGTGCTCCAGAGGCACGGGTCCTGCCGATTAGACGATCCGGGACTGGAGGTCAGGCGTGCGGGGGTCTGGCCCGAGGCCGGCGGGCCCCCCGTTCCCGCCGGCCGGCTCAGGTATGGTGCGTCAGCGTCGATCCGTGGTGCGGCAGCGTCGATCCGTGGTGCGTCAGCGTGCGTCGCGTCGACCCGCGCCTCATCGGGCGAGCGCGGCCCAGGTGGGGACCGTCGGAGCGCCGTACCGGATTGGCATGCCGGCCTCGGCCGGGGTCCGGTCGCCCTTGCGCTGGTTGCAGTCGTAGCAGGCGGCGATCGTGTTCTGCCAGGTGTTCCGGCCGCCGCGCGAACGGGGCAGGACGTGGTCGATGGTGGTGGCGGGCGCGGCGCAGTAGCCGCACCGGCGGTCGTCCCGGGCGTGTACGCCGGACCGGGACCAGGCCGGTCCGGACGAGAACCGCCAGCGGGGCACCAGGTAGCGCACGAGCCGTACGACGCGCGGCATCGGGAAGATGCCGATGAGCCGGTCCGGCTCCGCCTCGTGTATTTCCGCCACCCGGCGGCACAGCATCCGGATGGCGTGCTTGACGCTGACCCGGTGCAGTGGGCCGAGATCGGCGTTGACTACGAGTACGGCGGTCATCGGGCCCTCCCCTCGATGTCTGGATACGAATGAGCCACCCGATTCGATCATCGAATGGGTGGCTCCGCTGGTCGACGGAGTCCTATTCGTGGCGCTCGTTCAGTTCGTGCTGGTAGTGGCGTCGGCTGTCGGCCTGGTTCGCCAGGCTCGGTCGGTTGTAGCTGGCCAGGTCCAGTGGTGACGATGCGTGGCGAGAACACGGCATTGACCGTGTCGATTCGCTCGACGTGTATCGCCACATGGCTTGCTCCGTTGTCGGTTAGGTGACCTTGTATACGTACGGTAGATCGTTCTGCCGGGGCAGGGCAACGGATTTCACTCCGCTGGGCGAAAAGATCGCGGTGGGCGGGGGTGCGGGCTTGCTGAGGTGTTAGGAAGGGCCCCTTTATAGGCAGAAAGCGATAACAAGGGGCCCTTCCTTACACCTCGGCGGGGCGGCAGGTGGGTGGGCGGTCCGACGGAGGCCAGACGTACGGCAGGTCGTCGGGGAGGTCGCCGAAGAGGGGACGGTAGAAGTCGGGGTCCTTGCGGAGCAGGGACGATCGGTGGCTCAGGTGCAGGTCCTCCCGGCCGAGCCAGGGTGGCAGTTCGTGGGCGGAGGCGAGTTCGGCCTGGGGGCGTACGAGGGTGGTGCCGCAGGCGGCGGCGTAGTCGCCGATGATGCTGGTCGCGCAGGTGTCGGCGCGTCCCGGCTCGACCCACACCGAGCAGATGTCCAGGCCGTACCGGACCAGCGCCTCCTCGTACCCGGCCCACATCTTCACCGCAGGATGGTTTCGCCAGCCGTACTTCGGCCAGGTCAGGGCGCGGAGCACCTGCAACGTCTCGACTCGCTGCTTGCCGAGCCGTCGAGGGTCGAGACTCCGGGCGCTGAGTACGAAGTCCGAGTACGGCAGAAATGTCTGCATGGTTCGGTTTTACCGGACATGGGGGCAGCATGTGCTCTGCAGCTCATGATCGAACGGGCTGCGCGAGGATGATCTCAACGAATACGATCCGCACATGGTGGACCCCTGGCGTTTCCGGGCGCGGCGCGCGGTCGAGACGAAGCTGCGCGACGGACTACGCCCGAACGGCGATCCCCGTCCACATTATGTCGTCTGTGGACAGGATGCCCTGGCGTTCCACCTGGTCAACGCGTTGCTCGGCGACGACATGCAGGCCGGCTCGGTACGGGTCACCGTCATCGTGCCGCATCGCCGTCGGATGGACGGGCCGGACATCCGTACCATCCGGGGAATCCGTCTGATCAAGTCGGACCGGCTGGACGAGGAGACCTTTCAGGCCGCCGGGCTGATCGGGGCGAGCGGGCTCGCCCTGCTGCACCAGGACGACGTGGGCAACATCCATGCCGCGCTCTGTGCCCAGGAGGTCGAGCCCCGCCTGCGGGTGGTGATGCGGATGTTCAACACCAACCTCGGCAACGGAATCCGCCAACTCTTCCCCGACTGCGCGGTGCTTTCCGACGCCTCGATGGCCGCCCCCGCCTTCGTCGCGGCAGCGCTCGGCGAGGTGGCCCCGACCTACTTCCGGCACGGTGGCCGGACCCTCTACGTCGCTCGGCGGGCGGACGTACGACCCGAGCAGGTGGTCTGCGGCCTGGCGGACACCCGCGACACCAACAACCTCCGGGTGTTGCCGGAGGACGAGGAGCAGGACGACCTGGTGTTGGCCGAGGCGGTCGGGCAACCCCCGGGCACCGAGTTGGCCGCCCGCCGGATCTGGCAGGGTCGGCAGCGGCGGCGCCGGCAACGGCCGTGGAAGCTGTTCCAGCAGGCCGTACGGTCGTTCGCCACCCGCAAGATCGGTATCGCCACCATCGTGGTGCTCGCTGTGGTGGCACTCTTCGGCGTGGTGCTCTCCTGGGCAGAGCATGTGAACGTCTGGGAGGCGCTCTACCTGACCCTGGTCACCACGGTCAGCGGGGCCGACCCGGATGTGCAGAAGAGCGAGGCCGGGCAGGTGATGCAGGTGGTGCTCACCCTCGCCGGCCTGGCGCTGATCCCGCTGATCACCGCCGCCGTGGTGGACGGCATGGTCAACGCCCGGTTGGCGCTGGACGCCGGTCGACTACAGACCCCGCGCGAGGGGCACGTGATCGTGGTGGGACTGGGCAACGTCGGTACCCGGGTGATGGGCCAGCTCAACGACCTCGGCATCGAGGTGGTGGCGATCGACAAGGACCCGGCCGCCCGGGGTGCGGCGCGGGCCCAGCGGCTGAACATCCCCCTGATCATCGGGGACGGGGCTCGGGAGGAGACCCTGCACGCCGCCTCGGTGAACACCTGCCATGCGCTGGTGGTGGTCTCCACCGACGACGTGACGAACCTCCAGGCCGCCCTCAACGGGCGGGCGGCCAACCCGGACCTGCGGGTGGTACTGCGCCTGTTCGACGGCGACTTTGCCGCCCGGATCCAGAAGGCGTTCAACATCGGCACCTCGCGCAGCGTCTCGTACCTGGCCGCGCCGTCGTTCGCTGCCGCGCTGCTGAACCGGGCGGTGATCGCCACCATCCCGGTCGACCGGCACGCCCTGTTGGTCGCCGAGGTGCCGGTGACGGCCGGGTCGCCGCTGGCCGGCGGCAGGCTTGGCGCGGTCAGTCAACCCCATGGGGTACGCGTCATCGCGGTCACCCGGTCGGGCCAGACCCGCCTCGACTGGTCCCCGTCGGCCGAGGAGCCGATCAACCCCGGTGACCGATTGACCGTGGTGGCCCGCCGGGCCGGGCTGACCTGGCTACTGCGGCAGGCGAGCCCGACGCTGGTCGTACCGGCCCAGGCGAAGGGGCCCACGGAGGCCGGTGACTCGCCCGGTCAGTAAACCGCCGCCGGGGGCGAGCTGCTCGGTCAGTAAACCGGCCGCAGCCGGGGCGAGCTGCTCGGTCAATGGGCCGCTGCGGGCACCTCGACGCCGAGGATGGCCTGCTCGTCCGGGCGGTGCACCAGCACGTCGGAGAGGAACGACTGCACCGCCGGGGCGAGGCCGACGTCCCGGCCGGCCTGCTCGGAGAGCCGCCACCGGTGCTCGATGACCTGCGCGAACAGTTCCGCCGGCTCCAGCTTGCGGCGTAGGTGCGCCGGTACGGCCCGAACCACCGGCTCGAAGACCTCGGTCAGCCAGCGGTGGGCGGCCTGCTGCTCGTCGGTGAGGTCGCTCTCCGCCCGGTAGGTGTCCAGGTCGTTGAGGAGTCGCCGGGCCTGGTTCTCCTCGGCATCCAGCCCGGTGAGCCGGATCAACCGGCGGCAGTGGTAGCCGGCGTCGACCACCTTGGGGCGGACCAGGTACCGACCTTCGTCCATCATGGACATCGCTACCTCGGCGACGTCGAAGCCGAGTTCGTTGAGCCGCCGGATCCGGCCCTCGATGTCGTGCCGGGCCTCCCGCTCGATCTGCTGCTCGTAGGTGATCTCGTGCCACAGCCCTTCGTAGCGGCGTACCACCTCCTCACAGACCACCTCCGGGTCGATGGATTCGTGTAGCAGGCCGGCGGCCTGGAGGTCGAGCGCCTCACCGAAGATGTTGAGCCGGGCGATTTCCAGATCCTCGCCGCGCTGGCCGTTGGAGAGCTGCCGGTGCAGGGCCCCGGTCTCGGCGTCCACGAGATAGGCGGCGAACGCTCCGGCGTCACGCCGGAACAGTGTGTTGGAGAGCGAACAGTCGCCCCAGAAGAAGCCGGTCAGATGCATCCGGACGATCAGGGCGGCGAGCGCGTCGAGGAGCCGGTTCATCGTCTCCGGGCGCAGCGTGCCGGAGAACAACGCCCGGTACGGCAGGGAGAACTGGAGATGCCGGGTGATCAGCACCGGGTCGAGGGGGTCACCGTCGGCGGTGTGCCGGTCGGCCACGATGGCCACCGCCTCGACGGACGGGAAGTCGATGCGTTCCAGGGCGCGCAGCAGGTCGTACTCCCGCTCGGCGACTCGCTCGCCGGTCTCCTTGACCGCGTACACCGTGCCGGCTAGGCGTACGAATCTGACGATATGCCGCGAGATGCCCTGAGGGAGGGCTACCAGATGGTCTGCGGGCCACTCCTCCAGCGGGGTCGACCACGGTAGGTCGAGCAGCGCCGGGTCAACGAGGGCCGATGTGATGCGCACGGGAACAAGCATGCCGGCTCACGTTCTCCTACGCTCGTCGCCGTGGTTGGGCACACACCGGCGTCCCATCGATGAGGTTGTGGAGATCCCGGGGAGGAGGCGTGCGGACCTGCGGTGTGGGTCGCCGTGGGCGGTAGCGTGGGCCGGGTGCGGAAGACCATGACAGCGTTACGACAGGTACGCCTCCGGCCGGTCCAGCCGGCCGGTTGGTGGTTCGACGGCCTGCTGCTGGTCGGGTTCGTGGCGACGACCCTGGCCCTGGTCAATGGTTACCTGCTCGGAACCGACCTGGCGATCCGTGACTGGGTGAACGCGCACCGTCCTGACGTCGGCTACTGGATCGCCTTCGTGTTCAACTACCTCGGGCAGGGCGGTCCGCTGACCCTGATCTCGTTCGGGCTCGCCGTCCTGGTCGGCGTACGGGCCCGCTCGATCCGGCCGCTCCTCGTCCCGGTCGTCGCGTTCGTGCTGACCTACGTCACCATCGGCCCACTGAAACTGTGGACCGATCGGGCCGCCCCGTCGTCGAAGACCCTGCCACCCGAAGAGTCGGTGCTGATCTTCAACATCCTGCCGGCGGACGAATACAGCATGTCCTACCCGTCGGGGCACGTGGCCAACGCGATCGTCTGGTACGGCGTGATCGCGCTGCTGCTCGCGGCGCTGCTGCGTACGCTGGGCCGCCCGGACGTTCCGCCGAAGCTCTACCAGGCGATCCGGATCGCGCCGCCGGCCATCGTCTTCGTCACCACCACCTACCTCGGCTTCCACTGGCTGACCGACTCGATTGCCGGGCTGCTGCTGGGGTGGTTCCTGGATCGGCTGCTGGCCCGGGTGCCGTGGGACGACGTACCGCTACCGGCCCTGCCCAGGGGACTGGACCGGGCCGGGGTATTCGCCACGGGGAGTTGACCGGCGCGGGTCAGACCCAGGCACCGGCCCGCATCACCCGGACGACGTTCAGGTCGTCGTCGAGCTCCAGCAGGTCGGCCCGGCAGCCGGTGGCGAGCTTGCCCACCCGGTCGGAGAGGCCGATCGCCCGGGCCGGGGTGAGGGTCGCCATCCGGATCGCGTCCGGCACGGACACTCCGGCCCCGACCGCCTGCCGTACGGCGGCGTCCATGGTCAGCGTGCTGCCGGCGATCGCGCCGTCCCGGGCCAGTCGGGCCACCCGATCGGCGACCACGACCGCCTGCCCGCCGAGTTCGTACTCGCCGTCGGGCATCCCGGCGGCGGCCATCGCGTCGGTGATCAGGGCGGCCCGGTCAGGACCGGCGGTGGTGGCGGCGAAGGCGAGCGTGCCGTCGTGCAGGTGGATCCCGTCGGCGACCAGTTCGCAGATCACGCTGGGTGCGCCGAGCAGGGTGAGCACCGGGCCGGGCTCCCGGTGGTGCGGCGGGCGCATGCCGTTGAACAGGTGGGTGGCGACCGTCGCCCCGGCGTCGATCGCGGCCTTGGTCTGGTCGTACGTGGCGTCGGTGTGCCCGACCGCGGCGACCACGCCCCGGGAAACCAGCAGCCGGATCGCGTCCAGCGCACCGGCCCGCTCCGGGGCGATGGTGATCATCCGGACCGCGCCGTTGCCGAGGTCGAGCAGTTCGGTCAGCTCGTCGAGGGCCGGGTCGCGCAGGAATTCCGGGTTCTGCGCCCCGCAACGTACCGCCGACAGGTACGGCCCCTCGTAGTGGATTCCGGCCAGCACCCCCTTGTCGACCAGGGGGGCGAACGCAGCGGTGGCGTCGCGCATCAGCTCGTACGGGGAACTGACCAGGCTGGCCAGCAGGGTGGTGGTGCCGTGGGCGAGGTGGAAGTCGGCGGCCTCCTGGGCCGCTTCGGCAGCACCGGTGGTGAAGGTGTGTCCGCCCCCGCCGTGGGTGTGGATGTCGACGAAGCCCGGCACGATCCAGTGCCCGTCGCGGTGGGACGGATATTCGGCGATCGCGGTGATCCGGTCCCCGTTGATTTCCACACAGCCCTGCTGGATGACCCCTGTCGGAGTCACCACCCGGCCACTGACCCGTACCGTCATCGGACCTCCGCGTTGTCGAGCGTGAGTAGATTGTCCAGGGCGAGCAGGGCGGCACCGAGGCAGCCGGCCTCGTCGCCGAGGGTGGCCGGCACGAGTCGGGGTTCCCGGTGGAAGGTGAGCCGCTGGCGGAGTGCGGTGCGCAGCGGTTCGAGCAGGTCGTCGCCGGCTTCGGCGAGCCCGCCGCCGAGCACGATCCGTTCGACGTCGAAGAGGGCCTGGGCGATGAGCAGCCCGTCGGCGAGCGCGTCGACGGTCTCCTGCCACACCCGGCTGGCCAGCTCGTCCCGGCCGACGCGGCCGGCGACCTGGGCCGCGGTGGCCGGTACCCCGGCGAGTTCGGTGTAGCGCCGGCCGACGGCGGCGGCGGACGCGACCGCTTCGAGGCAGCCGACCTGACCACAGTCGCAGCGCGGGCCGCCGGGGCGTACGACGATGTGCCCGATCTCGCCGGCGCCGCCGTGCGCGCCGGCGAGCGTCGCGCCGTCGATCAGGTGGGCGGCGGCGATGCCGGTGCCGATGGCGACGAAGAGGACGTGCCGGTCGTCCCGGCCGGAGCCGAGCCGCGCCTCCGCGATCCCACCCACGCGTACGTCGTGGCCGAGCGCCGCCGGCAGTCCGAGCCGCGCCGTCACCAGCGCCCGCAGGGGTACGTCCCGGAAGCGAAGGTTGGCCGACCAGACGGCGGTGCCGGTGGTTTCGTCGATGACCCCCGGTACGGCGATGCCCACGGCGACCGGGGTGAGCCCGGTGGCGGTCGCCTTGACAGCCAGGTCCTCGGCAATGCCGAGGATGGTCTCGATGACGGCCGCTGGTCCCTGCTCGGCCCGGGTCGGGTGCCGCTCGGTGTGGTGGCTGGTGCCGTCCCGGCCGACCAGCGCGCACTTGATCCCGGTCCCGCCGACGTCGAGCGCGACGACGACGTCGGTAGTGATGTCTGCTCCGGTCAAGTCAGGACCACTGAGCGGGTGAGATGCCGGGGGGCGTCCGGGTCCAGTCCCCGGCTGGTGGCGAGCGAGACGGCGAACCGCTGGGCCAGGATCAGGTCGGCCATCGGGTCGAGCGGGGTACGTCCGGCCGCCCAGCCGCCGATCATGGCGTGCCAGCCGTGGGTGCGGCTGTGTACGAACGCCGCTCCGGTGGCCATGATGTCCTCGGCCAGGCCGGGCGGGATTTCGCCGAACGCCCAGACCAGCCGGCCGGGGCCGGCGACCGAGATCGGGCCGTGCCGATAGTCCATGGCCGGGTACGCCTCGGCCCAGAAGGTGGCCGCCTCGCGGCATTTGAGCGCGGCCTCGTGAGCGAGCCCGATGGTCCAACCTCGTCCGAGGAAGGTGACCTGCTCGATGCGGGCCGGGTCGATCGGCAGCGGTGTGCGTACGGCCACCTCGGCGTCGGCGGCCAGCGCGCCGACGTTTTCGCCGAGGTGGGCGCGGAGCAGCGCGAGGGCACTGGTGGCGAAGCGGGTCTGCACCACGGACCGCTCGTCGGCGAAGGGCATCGGGACGGCGTGGGTGGCGAGCCGGGCGGCGGGTGAGTCGACGTCCCCGACGATGGCGGTAGTGGTGGTCTCCGCCGGCAGGGTGGCGAGCAGGTCGAGGACCTCGGTCGTGGTGCCGGATCGGGTGATCGCCACCACCCGGTCGTAGCGCCGGCCGGCGGGAAATTCGGAGGCTTGGAAGGCGTCGGTCTCACCGTGGCCGGCCTGTTCGCGCAGTGCGGCGTACGCCATGGCGATGAACCAGGAGGTGCCGCAGCCCACGACGGCTACGCGCTCGCCGGGCTGCGGTAGGGCGGCGGCTCGTTCGACCGCGAGTGCGGCGGCTTGCCGCCAGCAGTCGGGTTGGCTGGTGATCTCCGTGTCGACGTATGCCATGAGTGCTCCTCGCGGACGAGATGCTGCGCAATACGGTTCGGTTGGACCTTCTTTCGAGCGTCATTCTGCGCGAAGTGAGTGGGTCGTGGCAACAGTGTGCAGGATTGAGCAGGTCAACGGTTTGCGTCGGGTAGTTTTGCGCACTATCGTGCAGCAAACTCATCACCGTACGCGCATGGAGGCCGCGGTGGACCGGTACGCGAGGTGGAACGCGCTGCTCGAACTGCTGACCGAGAGCGGTCGGGTCAGCGTGGAGGATGCGGCTGCCCGGCTGGACGTCTCCCAGGCCACCATCCGGCGGGACTTCGACCAGCTTGCCCAGCAGCAGATGATCACGCGTACCCGGGGTGGTGCGGTCGCCAACGGCGTCTCGTACGACCTGCCGCTGCGCTACAAGACCGCCAAGCACTCCGCCGAGAAGCAGCGGATCGGGACGGCCGCCGCCGCGCTGGTCTCCTCCGGGATGGTGGTCGGCCTCAACGGGGGCACCACCACCACCGAGGTCGCCCGGGCGCTGGCCATCCGGCCCGACCTGAACACCAGCGCCGACGGGGCACAGCTGACCGTGGTGACCAACGCGCTCAACATCGCCAACGAGCTGCTGGTCCGCTCCCGGATGAAGGTCGTGGTCGCCGGT
This sequence comes from Micromonospora sp. NPDC003197, assembly GCF_053590565.1. Classification (NCBI taxonomy): domain Bacteria; kingdom Bacillati; phylum Actinomycetota; class Actinomycetes; order Micromonosporales; family Micromonosporaceae; genus Micromonospora; species Micromonospora sp. NPDC003197. The sequence continues at coordinate 321,137 of NZ_JBSFTE010000003.1, forward strand.
GGCGTGGTTCGCCCCCAGTCGTTCGAGCTGGTCGGCCCGCTCGGCGGGGCGCTGCTGCGGGAGGTGACCCTCGACGTGGCACTGCTCGGGGTGGACGCCATCGACCCGCAGTTGGGGGCGGCGGCCCACCACGAGGGGGAGGCCTCGATGAACAACCTGATGGTGGCTCGGGCCAAGCGGGTCGTCATCATCGCCGACTCCTCCAAACTGGGCGGCCACGCCTTCGCCCGGATCTGCCCGGTGGACAAGGTGGAGACCCTGGTCACCGACTCCAACGCGGACCCGACTGTCGTGGCTGCCTTCCGGGACGCCGGAGTCCACGTCATCTGCGCCTGACCGGCCGGCTGCAGTTGCACCTGAACCGGTAGGTCGGTTCTGTGCCTGATCGGTAGGTCGTCGCTCCGGTAACGAAGGTTTCGTGTGGATCGGCGCGTCGGCATGCCACTATTACGCATAACGCACTATCGTCGCTAGCGTCATACACGCCTGTGTCCCATACGTATGAGCGGGGAGGCCAGCTTTGCCGGCGGTCTTGGAGATAGAAGGTCTACGTAAGACGTACAAGAGCAAACGCCGGGGCACCCGGCAGGCGCTTGACGGTTTCGACATGCAGGTCGAGGCGGGCCAGGTGCACGGCTTCCTCGGGCCCAACGGGTCGGGGAAGACGACGACCCTGCGTACGCTGCTCGGGTTGATCCGGCCCAACGGCGGCCGGATGGCGATCCTCGGCCAAGAGGTGCCCGCCGCTCTGCCGGCGGTCGCCAACCAGGTCGGCGCGATTGTGGAGAGCCCACAGTTCTTCCCGCACTTCTCGGCGCAGGACACCCTCTCGCTGCTGGCCGGTGCCGGTGAGGTGCCCCAGCAGCGGGTTACCGAGGTGCTGGAACTCGTCGGTCTGCGGGACCGGGCCAAGGAGCGGGTCAAGACGTACTCGCTGGGCATGAAGCAACGGCTCGCCGTCGCGTCGGCCCTACTGAAGAACCCGAAGCTGCTGATCCTCGACGAGCCGGCCAACGGACTCGACCCGGGCGGCATCCGGGAGATGCGGGCGTTGATGCGCAACCTCGCCGAGTCGGGGATGACCGTGGTGCTCTCCAGCCACATCCTCGGCGAGGTACAGCTGATCTGCGATTCGGTCACCATCATCTCGCTGGGCCGCCGGGTCGCGGCCGGTCCGGTCGCCGAGGTGCTTGCCCAGCACTCCAGCGGCGGCCTGCGGGTACGCCTGGAGGCGGTCACCGACCTGCCGGCGGCTGCCGAGGCGCTCACCCGGGCCGGCGGTCAGGTCACCACCAACGACGACCACCTGATGGTCCGGGGCATCGACAAGCCGGCCCTGGTCACCCGTACGCTCGCCGGCCACGACCTGTACGTCAGCGAGCTGGCACCGGTCACGGTGGACCTGGAGAGCGTCTTCCTGGAGTTGACCGCCACCGCCCCGGTGCCCGGTCAGCACCGCCAGGTCGACCAGTCCGCAATCGTCGGCCAGCCCGAGGCGGGCGCCTCGTCCGATCCGTCCGCACCGGCCCAGGGGGGTTGGGGAGTATGAGCCTCTACGTCACCGAACTGCGCCGGCTCTTCAAGCGCCGGCTGACCCGGGTCATGCTCGTCCTGCTCGTGCTCGGGCTCGCCGCGATCACGGTCTCCTTCTCGGTCGCCAGCCACAAGATCGACCCGGCCCGGATCGCCGCCGCCGAGGCCCAAGCGGAGCAGGACTTCCAGCGGCAGATAAAGCTTCACGAGCAGATGGTGGTCGAGTGCGAGGCGGCTAAGGCCCGTGGTGAGGACGTCGAGCGGTACGGGCCGGACTGCGGTCGGGAGTACCCGCCGCTGCGGGAGCACTTCGAGGCCGAGTGGTACCTGCCGTTCCAGTTCGAGTTCCGGGGACAGTTCGGAATTTTCATCTCGGTCTTCTGCGGCATCCTGGCCCTCTTCGCCTTCATCGTCGGGGCCTCCTACGTTGGCGCCGAGTGGAACACCGGCGGGATGATGAACCTTCTGCTCTGGCGGCCGAAGCGGCTGTCGGTGCTCTTCGCCAAGCTGGGTGCCCTGCTCAGCAGCGTGGTCGGGATCGGTGTGGTGCTCGGTGCCCTGTGGACGACCGCGTTCTGGTTGATCGGGAAGTACGACGGCATCACCGGCAAGATGACCCAGGGTGTGTGGGAGTCGTTCGCGATCAGCGGGGCCCGCGGGCTCGGTCTGGTGCTGGCGGTCGGGGCGATCGCCTTCGGCCTCGCCTCGCTGGGCCGGCACACCGCGATGGCGCTCGGGGTCGCGGTCGGTGTCGGTGTGGTCAGCGAGATCGGCCTACGGATCGCGTTGCAGATCGCCGGGGTCCGATTCGGCGACCGGTACGTCCTGTCGACCTATGCGTTGGCCTGGTTCGACAAGAAGTTCACGCTGTACGACTACCGCGCGTGCGACTTCGCCATGGGCGAATGTAAGCCCGCCGAGCTCCTGATCACCTGGCAGGACTCCGCACTGGTCTTCGGGGTCGGTACGGCGGTGGTGTTGGCAGCGGCCATCTGGGCGATGCGCCGTCGCGACATCACCTGACGGGTAGGGGCATTACCTCAGGCGGGGGGTAGGGACCCTACCTGAGGCGGGGGCCGCGACGGGCGGGGTGGAGCTGCCAGCTCCGCCCCGCCCGTCCAGTTGGAGGGCCGTAGGGTGCTCCCCGACCGCGCTGGCGGTCGGCCGGGGGAGTCGGCCGTCAGCGCGGCGTTTCGAAATCAAAATCTCATTACTCTAGTTTTCGAGACAGCGGTAGACGGTGGCCCGGGATACGCGACCGGGTCCTGACCGACCAGATCGCCTTCTACCGCCGCCACCTGCCCGCTCCACCACCTGATCCCGGCTGGGAGCGCGGCCTTTCAAGCGTCGGCAGCATGGCCTGGGCGGTCGCAGGCGAGCGGGGAGATGTTTCCGACAGTTCTGCCCCGTCGTCGTCCGATGCGCTCCTGAGCTGGTGCCGCTAGGCTGGTGGAGCCCGCTGGCACGTTCGTGCTTTTCGATGTATTGGGGAGCGTCATGAAGCCCGTCGTTGACGCTGCGGCGGTCGACGGTCCTCCGGTGGTGCCGGCGCCACGCAGCGAAGCGCTGCCGGTCGTCGACGAGGTGTCGACCGCTCCGATCATCGACGACGATACGGACGCGGATGTCGAAGCCGCCGACGTTGCCACGCCGTCGGGTGCCGCCGCTCTGACCGAGCGGGAACGGGAGATCCTCGCGTTCGAGCGGCGCTGGTGGAAGCACGCCGGGGCCAAGGAGCAGGCCATTCGCGACGCCTTTGACCTCTCGACCACCCGCTACTACCAGCTGCTCAACGGGCTGCTGGACAATCCGGCCGCGCTCGCCGCCGAGCCGATGTTGGTTGGCCGGCTGCGGCGGTTGCGCGCATCCCGTACCCGCAACCGCCGGCGCTGATCCGGCCGGGCCGGGCTATTTTTCGTACGTGCGCAGGCCGTTACCGAGCGCGAACAGGGTGGGTGCCCACTCGCCGATGAAGATGCCCCACCGGTCGGCGCGTTCGACCTCTCCATTCTGGTGCTGACGGCACACCGCCCAGCTCAGGAACGAGATGCCGATGCTGACCACGCCCGCCATGTAGCAGTGGTCAGATGTCAGGCCCATGTCGTGCAGCTTCTTCAACATCAGCGCGATCCCCCTGTCGCCCGGCTGCCGATAGACCTGACGCTAACCCCTGGTCAGGGGTCTAGTACGCGAGTTTGCCGAGAGTGTGCGTCGAGGATGACACATCTTGCTATTGACAAGATGGGTTCCCTTGGGGAATCTTGACGGTGACAAGACGGTGTTGTGTCTGGCGTGTTCCCCTCCACCGTCCCGATCCACCGTCCCGCTCCCGGAAGGCAAATTGAGATGTCCCCCGAAACCCGTATCACTGCGGCCATTCTGCTGATCACCGTCGGCACGATCGCCTTCGGCGGACTGTCGCTGCTCATGCAGATCGTCCGGCGGATCCCGGGCTACCTGGACAACCCCACCCGCCGCGCGCTCTGGACGGCCGGGCACGCCCATGCTGGCGTACTGGTGCTCTTTGCCCTGGTAGCACTCTTCTATGTGGACCAGGTCGACTACTCCGACGGTCTGCGCACGCTGATCCGTGCGCTGTTGGTGGCCGCTCCGATCCTGATGCCGCTCGGCTTCTTCCTGTCGATCGTCCGACCCACGGCCACCCGTCCCAACAAGCTGATCTGGCTTGCCGGGGTTGGCGGCCTCAGCCTGGTAGCCGCCACCTTGCTGCTCGGGATAGGCCTGCTTTGAGTCGGCTGCACTCTCCGTCGCTGGCCGACTGTAACTTCCGGTGCTGGTCCACTTCACTCGCCGACGCTGGCCGACTGCACCTGCTGGTGCGGCCGGCCAGCGCCGGTCAGAAAGAAGCGAGGATCAAGCCTGCGGAGCGGTGCTCATCGCCTGCTGGGCGACGATCATGCCGGGTGGATGGTGGTCAACGCCCGGTGGGCGGTGGGGGCGGGCCGAGAAGGCCGGTGATGTCGACCCGCTCGGTGCGCGTACGCGTGCTGAGTCGGAGGGAGCCCCACCGGCTGCGTAGCGCCAGGCGGAATCGGGTTGGACGGTGGACGACGTAGTCAGGGTTGAGGGTCATGTCGCAGCCTCCCTTCGTCCGGGGCGGAGGCAGCCGGTCGCTACCGCTGGCCGGGTCGCGCCGTGCCGCGTCCTGCGTCACCTCCATCGTCGCGAGGTATCAGGACAACCCCATGTCCGCGTTTCCGAAGCAATCGAGACTGGTCCGAGGCGCGCCGGTGCGCCGCAGGGTGAACGGTCGGGCCGGGGCGACCTCGGCGGTCGGAACGGCCTGACGGATCCGGTCCAGACGGAACTCTCGTACGCCGGACCGCAGTCGGCACCAGCCGACCAGGTACCACTGGTTGTCGGAGCCCAACAGCCCCAACGGTTCCACGTCCCGCCGTGACGAGGTGCCGCGCTGGTCGACGTAGTCGAGGACCAGCACCGCGCGCCGGTGCAGCGCCTGCTCGGCGACGGCCAGAATCCGCCGATGCGGGCCGGTGGACGGGCTCGGGGCGGCGGTGAGCTGCACCCGGGCCGAGATCTCCCGGACCGTCTGGACGTCGTAACCGGGCAGCACGGTGATCAGTTTGTGCAGGGTCGAGCGGGCCGCGTCGAGGAACGGGGTGCCGGCGAGCGCGTGTAGCGCCACCGCCATGGCGATCGCCTCCCGGGGAGTGAAGTTGATCGGTGGCAGGGTGTGCCGCTTGTCCAGGATGTAGCCGCCGTATCGACCCGACTCCGCGTAGATCGGCACGCCCGTCTGCTGTAACGCGTCGATGTCTCGCCGGATGGTGCGCTCACCGACCGTGAAGCGCTCCGCCAGCCAACGTGCACTGCGGGGACGTGGTGCCACCGCACGCAACTCCTCCACCAGGCCATAAAGCCGATCAGTTCGGTTCACAATGGAACATTAGTCGCGGGGTATGACATTTTCGGCCTCGCTTCGGCCGTCCCCGACGAGCACCGGCAGTCGATCCGAACGCGGCACCGCAGCCAGTCGTAACACCAGCGAGGATAGGACCAGCGCGCGACTGTCCCGACCCTCGACCAGCCGGGTGGCCTGCTGCCGGGCGGTGTCGGCGGAAGCTTGGTCGCCGAGCACCTCGTAGGCGTGGGCGAGCAGCGTCAGAGTCGTCGCCTGCGCCGACCGAGACCCCAACTCCTGAAACGTACGCAGACAGCGGCGCAGCGTGGCGACGGGCTCGTCGGCCTGCTCATCGGCCTGGCCGGCACCGATCCGGCTCGCCGCGAGGTCCCGTTCCAGCCCGGTAGCCCCGATCCGGTCACCCAACTCGACGGCGATGCCATGGCCCTCGGCGAGCAGCCGTACCGCCTCGTCCCGGCGATCCAGACCGGCGGCGGCCAGCGCGAGATGGTGCAGCGCCGGAATGAGTACGTAGCGTTCGCCGCTGGCCCGCAGCAGCTGTACCGCCCGGTCCGCCGTCGTGTACGCCTCGGGCAGTTGCCCGATGAGCAACCGGGTCAGGGCGAGTGCGTTCAGGCAGCGGGCCACCACCACCGGGGCGACGTCGAGTTGAATGGCCCGGCCGGTGGCGGCCTGGTCGATCACCAGCGCCTCGCCGAGCCGGCCCAACTTTCGTAGCGCGGCGGAGAGCCCCGGGGCGGTCAGGATCGCGGCGAGTGGATCGCCCTCGGCCTCGAACAGCTCGATCGCGCGTTGGGCCATCCGTACCGCCTCGTCGGCCCCATCCTGGTAGTTGCTTCGCAACACCGCCTGATCGGCGAGTACGCAGGCCAGGCCATGCCGGTCAGCGAGCTGTTCAAACCCGGTACGGCTGGCCGCGAGGCTGCCATCGGCCGCGGTCACGTCCCCGGCGACGACGCTGAGCACCCCGGCGACGAGGTCCATCCGGGCCTTCTCCCGATCGTTGCTGGTCCGCTCCGCCGCCTGCCGGGCCACCCGCTGCACGCTGCGCAGGTCGGCCCAGTGCCCGCCGATCCACAGGTACGGGGCCAGCCGCTCGGTCAATTGGAGAACGGCTCGATCGGTTCCTTCGGCATGGGCAGTGGCGATGAGAGCCACCAGATACGCCCGCTCGGTGTCGAACCAGCCGAGCGGATCGGCGGCCGGCGGCTCAGTCGTACCCGTCGGCAGTTGCGCACCGGGCACCGGTTCGGTCGGGCGGGACCAGGTCAACGTACGCGGGAGCTGGGCGGCTGCCGCACCGGCCAGGAAGACGGTCGTGGCCAACAGCCGTTCCAGCGCGACAGCGTCGGTCGTACCGGCCAGCTCGGCGCTGTAGACCCGGAGCAGGTCGTGCAGCCGGTATCGGGTCCCGCCGTCATCGAGGTGGACCGGCTCCAGAAGGCTGGCCTCGACCAACTCGTCGAGGACCCGATCCGCCTCGGGGCGGCCGAGCAGCGCCGCCACCGCCCAGCCGGCGAAATCGACCGGCCCGAGCAGGTGCAGCAACGCGAACGCCGTCCGGGTCGGGCCGGAGAGCGCCTGCACGCTCAGCGCGAGGCTGGCGCGTACCTGCTGGTCGCTGACGGCCAACTCGGTGAGCCGGCGGTGCTGGTCATCGAGCCGATCGGCGAGGGTGGCGACGCTGGACATCCGGGTGGCCAGCCGGGTGCCGGCGATGCGTAGCGCGAGGGGCAGATTTCCGCAGGCGGCGGCGATCCGGGCCGCCTGCCCGGGTTCCCCGGTGACCTGGTCCGGCCCGGCGACCTGGCGGAGCAGTTGGTGGGCTTCGTCGTCGGTCAGCGGGCCCAGTTGCAGGTGCGCGGCGTCGGTGAGGCCGGAGAGCCGGCTTCGGCTGGTCACCAGCACCGCGCTGCCGGGGGTGCCGGGGAGCAGGGCCCGGACCTGGGCCGGGTCGGCAGCGTCGTCCAGCACCACCAGCACCCGGCGGTCGGCGAGCCGGGCACGGTAGGAGTTGGTCAGGGCCGGGAGGCTCTGGGGTACGGCTCCCGCCGGCACGCCGAGCGAATGGAGCAGGTCGGTCAGTACCGCCGCCGGATCGCGGCGGGCGGCGGCCCCGGCGAGCTGGGCGAAGATCTGCCCATCCGGGAAGTTGGCCCGGAGCTGGTGGGCGACCCGAACGACCAGGGCGCTCTTGCCGATGCCGGGCGGCCCGGAGATGGCCAACAGTGGTACGGCGTTCGGCCGGGGCGTCACCAGCCGGAGCACCTGCTCGACCACGTCGGTACGGCCGACGAACCCGGCCACCGGCGGGGGTAGCTGGCAGACCGGGAACACCGACTGGGGCTGCTGCGCCGGTCGAGCCGCCTGGATCGCGAAGGTCACGTCCTCGCCGCGCAGGATCGCCTGGTGCAGCCGGCGCAACTCCGGCCCGGGCTCGATGCCCAGTTCCATGATCATTACGTTGCGGACGTGCTGGTAGGCGGTCAGTGCGTCGGCCCGTCGGCCGGCCAGGCAGAGCGCCACCATCAACTGCCCATGCAACCGCTCCCGAAGCGGATGCTCCACGACCAGCCCATGCAGCTCCGCCAGCAGTCCGGTGCGGTCGCCGCCGTCGGCCAGGGCGAGCTCGGCGTCCACACAGTCCTCGATCGCGCCGAGCCGTTCGGCCGAGAGCTGGGCCAACTGTGGGTCGAGCGGATCGATGGACAGATCGGTGAGTGGCTCACCACGCCACAGGGCGAGACCTCGGCGGAGCCGCACGATCGCTGCTGCTGGATCGCCTTCGGTCAGCGCCGCCCGGCCGGCGGCGAGTTCCTGCTGAAAGACCAACAGGTCCAGGTCGTCGGGGTCGACCTGAAGCCGGTACGCACCGTTGACCTGCTCGATTGCGACATCCGGCAGCCGGCTGCGCAGCCGGGACAGGTAGGTGTGCAAATTGGACAGATAAGATGCCGGTGGACGTTCCGACCAGAGGGCCGCCACCAGTTGGTCGACGGTGACCGGCTGTCCGACCCGGAACAGCAGAATGGCGAGCACCGTGCGTTCGTGGCGACTACGAATCAGCACGTCCGCCCCGGCCGGCGTACGGATTCGCATCGGGCCGAGGAGTTCGAACCTCACGCGTCATTCCCCCTGGGTTTCGGCCGACCCAACCTACTACGGACCGTGGCCGGCCCAGCTCGACGTATGTCGGCCGTGTGGCGGCTGTGTGGCCGCGATCCCCAGACTTCTTTACCTCGCGGATGGCGACTGGCGGAGACCCGTCGCGCCATCGCACGGTTCCTGGTTGGACGAGTCGCTGGTACGCCAGCAGGAGAAAGGTAGTCGATGCATTCCCTTCCCGGAAACCCGTCGAAGTTCGGGCGACCGGTTGGTGACCAGGGGGGCCTGGTGCCCACCACCTACCGGGTGACGCTTTATCGGAGTGGGGCACCGACCGACGACCCGACGGGACACGGGACGGCGACCACCGGGGATCGGTTGTCGGATGACATCGACACCTCTCACGAGCTGGTGTTCTACATCGCGCCGATCAGGTAGCCGCAGCGAGTACGGCACAGAGGGGGGCGGTACGGCGGCGTCGGGGAACCGATTCCGCCGTACCGGTGTCGACCTGGTGCACGTAAGGGGTCACCGAGGCGGGGATGGATCCGTTCCGTGCCCGGGCCTGGGTCGGTTGCCATAGCATCGGGGCATGGCTGCCAACCGGGGAGGCTTCTGCCGAGGTGGGAGCCGTGAGCGAAGCTGACTGGTCCACGTTGCGGGACCGCCGGGCGACTGATCCGGGGGTCGGCGACGCCTACGAGGCGGCCCGGATCGCCACCGAACTGGGCCAAGCCGTACGCGAGTTGCGGGAAAGCCGGGGCTGGTCGCAGGCGCAGCTCTCCCAGCAGGCCGGGATGACCCAGTCGGCACTTGCCCGGTTCGAGGCCGGTGGCACGATGCCGACCCTGCTGATCCTGGTCCGGTTGGCCCGCTCGCTGGATGCCGGTCTCGCCGTCCGGCTACAGGGCACGGGGCCGGCCAGGTGACCGGGTCACTCCGCCCCCAGTCGCCGATGCGGGTCAGCGCGGCGACCGATCCCGCCCCGGACCAACTGGAGAACGAGGACCAGGTGTTCCAGTACGGCGAACTGGTCGGCGTACTGGATGGGGCGACCGTACCGGAGGGTTTCGAGACCGGATGTGTCCACGGACCGGCGTGGTACGTCCGACAACTCGCCGCGCGGATCGGGCTGGCCGCTGCCGGGCGGCCGGCGGCCACCCTGATGGGTAACCTCGCGGCGGCGATCCTGGCGGTCCGGGCCGATCACGACGGGCAGTGCGACCTCGACCATCCGGGCACCCCGTCGTCGACGGTCTGCCTGCTCCGGCACGGCGGCGATCACGTCGACTACCTGATCCTGTGCGACAGTCCGCTCGTGGTCGACCTTGGTGACGAGGTGCGGGTGATCTCCGACGATCGGCTGGTGACGGCGCTGGCCGCGCTACGGCAGAGCGCCGCCAGCGGCCCGGTGGGGTCCGGCGACGCCGATCCGGCGACCCGGTTCCACCGCAGTGTGCTGCTGCAACGGCAGCAGATGAACCAGACCCACGGCTACTGGGTGGCGGCGGCCAATCCGGATGCGGCGTACCACGCGGTGACCGGCACGTTTCCGCTGACCGGTCCGGGCCGGATCCGCCGCGCCGCGCTGCTGACCGACGGTGCCTCGGCCGCGGTCGAGGAGTTCGCCCTGCTGGACTGGGCCGGCCTGCTCGACACCCTGAGCCAGTACGGGCCGGACGAGCTGATCCGCCGGGTCCGGCGAGCGGAGGAGGGCGGCCAGGGCCGCCGTCGGCACAAGACGTACGACGACGCTACCGCCGTACTGTGCCACTTCGACGGCGGCTGAGTGGCCGACCGACCGTCCTGTCGACGGCGGCTGACTGACCGGCCGCCCTCCTCCGTTGGTGCTCGTTGCGGTCAGTACGCGGCCAGCACCGCGCCCTGGTACTTCTCCTCGATGAACTTCTTCACCTCGGGCGAGTGCAGCAGCTCCTCCAGCTTGGCCACCCGCGGGTCGGTCTCCCCGCCGGTACGCACGACGAGCAGGTTGGCGTACGGGTTGTCCTGCCCCTGCTCCAGGGCGAGCGCGTCGGTGGCCGGCTTGAGATCGGTCTCGATCGCGTAGTTGCCGTTGATCACAGCCAGTGCCGCGTCGTCCAGGCTGCGCGGCAGCTGCGCCGCCTCCAGCTCCTTGAACTCCAGCTGCTTGGGGTTGTCGACGATGTCCCGCTGGGTGGCCTTGACCCCGACGCCGTCCTTGAGCTTGATCAGACCGTTGTTGGCGAGCAGGTTCAGCGCCCGACCGGAGTTGGACGGGTCGTTGGGGATCGCGACGACGCTCTTGGCGGGCACGTCGGCCAGGTTCTGCACCTTCTTGGAGTAGACGCCCAGCGGCTCGATGTGCACCGGCTTCAGCGCGGTGAACTGGTAGCCCTTGGCAGCCTTCTCCTCCTCCAGGTACGGCAGGTGCTGGAAGTAGTTGGCGTCCAGCTGCTTCTCCGAGAGCGCCCGGTTGGGCTGCACGTAGTCGGTGAACTCGACGATGTCGATCTTGATGCCGGCCTTCTCGGCCAGGTTGTCCTTGACGTACTTGAGGATCTCAGCGTGAGGGACCGGGCTGACCCCCACCTTGAGCGCGGCGTCCGGCGGGGTCGCGGTGCCGTTGTCCTCAGCGTCCGCCCCACAGGCCGCCAGGCCCAGGACGAGCGCGGCCGCGGTGAGCGTGACGGTTAGGGCGCGTCGCACGAGTTACTGCCTCTCTTTGATGTAAGGAAGGGCCCCTTGTTATCGCTTTTTGTATAGGAAGGGCCCCTTCCTAACTCCCCTCCGGCGGTCACCGGTGGGACAGTCGACGGGCGACCAGGTCGCCCAGCATTTGGATGAGCTGTACGAAGATCACCAGCAGTACGACGGTGGCGATCATGACGTCGTCCTCGTAGCGCTGGTAGCCGTAGCGCAGGGCAAGGTCACCGAGGCCACCGCCACCGACCACCCCCGCCATCGCGGAATAGCCGACGAGCGCGACGATGGTGATCGTCAGCCCCGCCACCAGGCCGGGCCGGGCCTCCTGGAGCAGCACCTTGAAGACGATCTGCCAACGGGACGCCCCCATCGCCCGGGCTGCGGAGATCACATCCCGGGCGACCTCCCGGAGCGCCGTCTCGACGATGCGCGCATAGAACGGGATGGCGCTGACGGTGAGCGGCACGATCGCCGCCGTGGTGCCGATGGTCGTACCGACCACGGTCCGGGTGAACGGGATGATCACCATCAGCAGGATGATGAACGGCAGGGACCGGCCGACGTTGACGACAAGACCCAGGAGCGCGTTTACCGGCTTGGCCGCGAGCAGCCCGTCCCGGTCGGTCAGGATCAAAAGTACGCCGACCAGCAGTCCACCGACGGCGGCCAGCACCGCGGAGGCACCGACCATGTACGCCGTCTCCTTCAGTCCCTGCCAGAGCAGTGGGGCGAGGTCTGGGGAGATCATCGGACCACCTCCACGGGCAGCCCGGCGTCACGCAGGTGACGCAGCGGTGCCTCGTTGCGGTCGGCGGTGCCGGGTAGCGCGACCCGGAGTCGGCCGGCCCGGGTGCCGGCCAGCGTCTCGACCGCACCGCCGATGATCCGGACGTCCAGGTCGTACTGGCGGCTGAGGGTGGCGACGAACGACTCGTCGGTGGTGCCGGTCAGAGTGACGTCCAGGATCGTCGTGTCCGGCAATTCCGGTACGGGGCCGAGCGGGAACAGGTCCCGGGCGAGTTCGGAGTCGGGGCGGGCGATCAGCTCCGGTACCGGACCGGACTCGACGATCCGGCCGTCCCGCATGATCGCGACCGAGTCGCAGAGCCGCTTGACCACGTCCATCTCGTGCGTGATCAGAAGGATGGTCAGGCCGAGCCGCTGGTTGAGTTCGCGCAGCAGGTCCAGCGTGGCAGCGGTGGTCTCCGGGTCGAGGGCCGAGGTGGCCTCGTCGGAGAGCAGCACGCTGGGCCGGCCGGCGAGGGCACGGGCGATGCCGACCCGCTGTTTCTGGCCGCCGGACAACTGGGCCGGGTAGGAGTTGGCCCGGTCGGCGAGTCCGACCAGATCAAGCAGTTCGCGTACGCGGGTGGCCCGCTCCCCGCGCGGCACGCCCATCACCTCTAGGGCGAATGCGACGTTGCCGGCGGCGGTACGGGAGCTGAGCAGGGCGAAGTGCTGGTGGATCATGCCGATCCGCTGTCGAGCTGAGCGCAGCTTGTCCTCCCGCAGCGCGGACAGCTCGACCCCGTCAACGGTGATCGTGCCGGTGTCAGGGCGTTCGAGCAGGTTGACGCAGCGCAGCAGGGTGCTCTTGCCAGCGCCGCTTCGACCGACGACACCGAAGACCTCTCCGTCACGTACGGTGAGGTCGACGTTGTCGACCGCGGTGACGGTACGGCCACGGGAGCGGAAGGTCTTCCGGAGACCTTCGATGCGGATCACGATGGGTCCTTCTCGGGCGGGGAGGGGTGGGTTGACCGTTCTGCGGGTCCGGGTCTGCCCGCCGTGCGGGCGCAACGGTCAAGGATATGCGCTGGTCAGCAACGTGACGATATTGTCTATTGTTTTGGTAGGTTAATGGTTCGCGCAGGTGGCGGCAGCACAACGTGAGCCGAAACACTTTCCGGTCGGGTACGCCAAAGCGGTGGACGGGACGGCTCGGGAGGGGAAGACTCCGGCTCGTGACGGGCAAGGTGTGGCTGGCGCCGGTTGATGAGCAGAACCTGGAGTCGTTGCTGTCCGTAGCTGTCGCCGAGGCTGAGCCGCACGAGGTCATGCCGCCGGTGACGGCCCCGGCCGGCTGGTCCCAGGCGCGCCGTGACGCGTTCCGCGAGTTTCACCGGGCCAGTTTCGGCGGATTGTCCGGCCCGACCGGCACCCTGATGTACGCAGTGGTCAGCGACGTGGGGGTGCTCGGCGTGATCCGAATGGCGCGCCGCGACCCGGAAACCGTGGAGACCGGCATTTGGCTCGGGCAGTCCGCCCGGGGGCAGGGCATCGCGGCGACCGCCCTGCGGTTGCTCTTCGTCGAGGCGGCCCAGATCGGCGCGCGCCGAGTCGTCGCCGACACCACAGCGGGCAACGCCGCCGCGCTCAGCGTGCTTCGCCAGGTCGGGGCGGTGCTCGAGTCGGACGGCGACGGCGCCGTACGCGCCGAGATCCACCTTCCCGCCTGACTCACCCGCCCACTCACCCTGACCTCCCCCTGACCACCCCACCCTCCCCCGCCCGACTTCCCGGTTGATCAAGAGATTTACGTCACCCAAGGGCGTCCCTGATGACGTAAATCTCTTGATCAACGCGAACGGTCGGTGCCGTCTTAGGGGCCGCCGGTAAAAGATCGCGGTGACCCGGTCGGCTTGGGCCGACCAGATCACCGCGATCAGGAGTGCGAAAGGGGTCAGGCGAGCGTCAGCTCACCTTGCTGGTTAGTTCACCGGGACGTTCTTGACGATCGCGGGGAACTGCTCGCCCTCGGCGAACCCGACGAACCCACCGGCGAAGACGGTGTCGCTGCGCGGGTCGGTTGCCAGGTCCTTGATGCTCATGCCGTACGGGTTGTCGACCGCCGGGAAGGCCACCTCGCTCCACTGGCCGTTGGTGAGCCGGTAGAACTGGTAGTAGGTGCCGACCCATAGGGTGCCGGCCCCGTATGCCGCACCGTGGACGTACTTGGTGATGCCGGGCATCTGCTCGTGCACCCAGGTCGTCCCGTTGAAGCGCAGGTAGCCGGGGGCGGTGGTGGTGCCGAAGACGTAGAGGTTGCTGGCGGAAACCGCCACGGTCTCATTGAAGTACCCGGTGTACGTCGCCGGCAGGGTGCCCGACGTCCAGGTCGACCCGTTCCACCGGTACGCCACCTTGGTCAGCGACGAAACGGACTGGTAGCCCAGCAGCCAGAAGTTGTTGGTCGCGGTGCCCACCATGACCTTCGGCTGGATCGTCGGCATGGTCACCGCCTGCCAAGCGCTGCCGTTGAAACGGAAACCCTTGCCCTGGATCGTGTCGAAGGCCCAGATGTCGTTTGCGGCGAAGGCGCGGACAATTCCGATCGGATACTGACTGCCGGCCGCCGCATTCGACCAGGCGGTGCCGTTCCAGTGCCAGCGTTGCGGTGTGTCCTGCGAGTCGAACACGAAGAAATTGGTGCAGGAAACGCCGCCGAGCGCCGAATACCTTTCGCTTGTGGGAATATTCGGTTGGGGAATCTGGACCAATGCGGAACCATTCCAACAGCGGATACCGGCCTGGTATTCGTCGGCGAACAGAACGTCACCGGAGAGGGTCGGCTCGACGTAGTCGTAGGCGTTGGGCTTCGGCTCCGTCGGCGCTGGACCGATCTCCGCCACCTGCCAGTTCCCGGGCTGTGCGGCCTGGGCGGTGGGGGTTTCGGTGGCGTGGGCGGGAATTGAGATCGAGGCTAGTCCGATGAGTAGGCTGCCGGCGGTTGCCAGGCGGCCCCAGTTTTGTAAACGCAAAATGCTTCCCCTCATTTGCGCAGGCCACGGAGACCTGTCTCAACAGGTCCTGTTGTGGCTGATCCCCCGTGGCCCTATTGTTTCTCGGGCTAACCACAATCCTAATCGGACGATAATTGAGATACCAGGGTTGACATTCGTCAGCGAGCGGTCTGCTTTTCGGCGTACGCGGACAACCAGGCGACCTGCGCCGGATCGAGGGACGGCCGAACGCGTTCCCGGGCCGAGGCCACGTGCGCAGCCGTGACCGTGGACGCCTCCAGCGACTCCCGCATCGCAGCCAACGCTGCCTCCCGGACCAGCGCGGCACAGTCGGCGGCCGAGAAACCATCCAACGACTCGGCCAGTGCTGGCAGGTCCACGTCCTCGGCCAGCGGCACAGCCCGGGACGCGGCGCGCAGGATCTCGCCCCGGGCGTCGCCGTCCGGCGGCGGCACGTAGACCAGCCGCTCCAGCCGGCCGGGCCGTAGCAGGGCCGGGTCGACCAGGTCGGGCCGGTTGGTCGCCCCGATCACCACCACGTTGCGCAGCGACTCGATCCCGTCCAACTCGGTGAGCAGGGCGGCGACGACCCGGTCGGTGGTGCCACCGTCACTGGCCTGGCCGCGTACCGGGGCGAGGGCGTCCACCTCGTCGAGGAAGATCAACGTCGGGGCGGCCTCCCGGGCCCGGCGGAACAGTTCGCGTACCGCCCGCTCGCTCTCGCCGACCCACTTCGAGAGCAGCTCCGCCCCCTTGACCGAGAGCACGTTCGCCCGACCGGTGCCGGCCAACGCGGTGACCAGGAAGGTCTTGCCGCACCCGGGCGGGCCATAGAGCAGTACGCCGCGCGGCGGTTGCACGCCGAGCCGGGCGAAGGTGTCCGGGTAGGTCAACGGCCACAGCACCGACTCGGTCAGCACCTCCTTGACCGCCGCCATGTCGCCGACGTCGTCCAGCGTCACCGAGGCGACCTCCAACGTGGACGATGCCATCGAGGTGGGGCGGACGACTTCGAGGGCCGCCGTGAAGTCCGCCATCGCCACCACCGGCGCGGAGGCCGACTTCTGCCGCAGCGCCGCCCGTACCCCGGCCTCCCGGACCAGCGCGGCCAGGTCGGCGGTGACGAACCCGGGCGTACGACCAGCCACCTCGTCCAGTCGCACGTCGTCGGCGAGCGGCATCTCCCGGGTCAGTACGGCCAACTGCTCGCGGCGCAGCGCCGGGTCCGGCAGGGGTACGGCGATTTCCAGGGACAGCAGGTCAGGGGCGCGCAACGACGGGTCGACCGACTCGGGACGGCTGGTCGTGCAGACCACGGCTGTGCCGACGCGTACCGCCTCGGCCAGGGTCTGCCGGAACACGGTGGCCACCGGCCCCGGCTGGTCCCGGGGGGCCAGCGCCTCGACGTCGGAGATCAGCAGTACGCCGGGCGCGGTGGCCCGTACCGTTTCGGCGGCCTGCCGGAGTCGGCGGGCGGCCGCATCGTTGGTGAGCGCGGCGATCTCCGGGGCCCACAGCGTCTCCACTCGGGCCCCCACCTCCCCGGCGACCGCCCGGACCAGCGCCGACTTGCCCGAACCAGCCGGGCCGGTGATCAGTACGCCGAGGGAGACCGTGGTGCCCAGCCGGCCCAGCACCTCGCGATGGTGGAAGCCGAGGTCGAGCAACTCGGTCAACTCGTGTGCCTGCGCCTTCAGGCCGGGCAGGTCCTCCAGGCTGGGCGTCGGTTCGGCGGTCGGAGCCGGAGCCGGTCCACCGACCGGGGTGCCGACGGTCCCGATGCCGGGCCCGACCGTGGCTCCGATGCCGGGCCCGGCCCCGCCTCCCGCTCCGGCCGTGGCTCCCGTAGGCGGGGCGACGGTGGTCCCGATGGCGGCCCGGGCCGGGTTGGCGGGGCGTACCTCGGCACCGGTGGAGCCGTGGGTGACCTGCCCGGCTTGCCAGCCGACAACGGTGTCCATGGTGACCAGGGCCGCCTGCGCCGGTTCGGCGGTGGCGACGGTGAGCAGGGTGCTGGTCCAGGCATAGCCGAGGGTGTTGGAGAGGCTGCGCCTAGCCGCCTCGACCAGCGTACGGGCGGCCGCATCCGGCAGGACGTCCTGCGGCAGCAGGGACACGTCGTCCCCGGTGGTGACCATTTTGCCGAGTAGTGCCAGGCGCAGCATCTCCGGTGAGACGACTGCGGTCACCTCGGCCGGGCCGGTCAACGTCACCCGCTGCGCGGCGACCACCGGAACGGGGCTGATCGTGACCTGGCCGCCGTCGCGGATGCCGAGGTTGCCCAAAATCAGGTCGTCGGCGTAGAGCAGCGCTCGGCTGGCGGTGTTCTCGGCTCGGGCCGCGATTCCGGCGGTGACCCGCCGGCCGGCGAGCCGTACCGGGGCTCCCGGCTGTAGGCCCAGCGCGGCGAGCACCTCCGGGTGCAGCCGGACGATGCCCCGTCGGGCGTCCAGAGCGGCGGGTCGCAGGTTCGCGGTGAGAGTCAGGTCTGGATCAGCCACGCCGCCGAGCGTATCCGCCCTGCTCACCCCTGCTTGCCAGTTAGGAAGGGCCCCTTCCTATACAAAAAGCGATAGGAAGGGGCCCTTCCTAACCGCGCAGCGGAGCGGGCGGGGTGCGTATGCGACGTACGGCGGGATCTCAGGCACTCCACAGCAAGCGGCCCGTAACGTGATCCCATGCCTTCCCCGCTGTCGGCGCGGCTTCGCCGTGCCCTGCCCCGGATGACCCGACGTCGGGTCATCACCGCCTCGGTGGTGATTGTCCTGCTCGCCGGGGCGGTCACCTGGGCGGTGTGGCCCGAGAGTAAAGACTTCGGCGTACGAGATCAGATGATCACGGTGCGGTCCGGGCCAACCGGCGACGAGCCCGTTGACCTCGACACCCGATTTTTCCTGCCCGACGGCGCGTCGGCCCAGGATCCCGTGCCGGCGGTGTTGCTGGCGCACGGCTTCGGCGGGACGAAGGAGACGGTCCGCTCCGACGCGGAGGAGTTGGCCGGCCTGGGGTACGCGGTGCTGACGTACAGCGCGCGTGGGTTCGGCCGCAGTGGTGGCCAGATCCACCTCGACAACCCCGACTACGAGGTACGCGACGCCTCCCGGCTGCTCGACTGGCTGGCTGCCCGGCCGGACATCCGTACCGATGCTGCCGGTGATCCCCGGGTGGGCGTGGTGGGCGGCTCGTACGGCGGCGGCTTGGCCTTGATGCTCGCCGCGCAGGATCCCCGGGTCGACGCGATCGTTCCGATGATCACCTGGAACGACCTGCCGCGTGCGTTCCTGCCCGAGTCGACGGGCAAGTCCCCGGTCGACGGGGTGTTCAAGAAGAGCTGGGCGGGGCTGTTCTTCGGCAGCGGCAGCAGCGCCGGCGGACCGGGCATCCCCAGCGGGGCGGGAGCCCCGGGCGCGGCGGGCAGCCTCCCGGGCGGTATGCCGGGCGGGCTCGACCCGGCGTGTGGCCGGTTCGCGGCCGACATCTGTGCCGCGTACCTGGAGATCGCCGCCACCGGCAAGGCCACCGACGCTTCGGTCGAGCTGCTGCGCCGGTCCAGCCCATCCAGCGTGATCGACAAGATCAAGGCACCGACCCTGCTGATCCAGGGCACGGCGGACACCCTCTTCCCGCTGACCGAGGCGGAGGCGAACGCCCGGGGCATCGCGGCCAACGGCACACCGGTACGCGTCGCCTGGTTCACCGGCGGGCACGATGGTGGCTCCGGCCCGGACACCGACCAGGATCGGGTCAAGTTCCTCACTGCCGAGTGGCTCAACCACTATGTGAAGGGCGAAGGGGCGGCACCGGAGAACAGTTTCACCTGGTCACGGATCGCCGGTTTCGACGCGATGGACCGGGGGCTGGTGGCCACCGGCTACCGCACCACCGACTATCCGGGTCTGGGCGGCCAGGCCACGACGTCGGTGAGCGTGGCCGGTCCGCCGCAGCGGATCGCCAACCCGGCGGGCGGCAATCCGGCCGCCATCTCGTCGCTGCCGTTGGCCGGCGGGTTCTCCTCGCTACTCGAAGGGGTAGCGGGTGACCTGCCCGGACAGCATGCCCGGTTCGAGTCCGAGCCGCTGGCCGAGGCGGTGAACGTGGCCGGTTCACCGACCGTGTCGATCCGGGCGGCGTCGCCGACCGGCGAGGCGGTGCTTTTCGTCAAGCTCTACGACGTGGACCCGAACGGTTCGGCGGCACTCTCCAACGGCCTGGTCGCCCCGGTCCGCCTGACCGGCCTGCCGACCGACATCACCGCCGCCCAGCCGGTGCAGGTGACCCTGCCGGCGATCGTCCGCCGGTTCGAGAGCGGGCACCGGCTGCGGATCGTGGTCGCCACCTCCGACCAGAGCTACACCACCCCGAATGCGCCAACCGTCTACTCGGTGGCGCTCGGCGATGGCCCGGTGGCGCTGCCCACGGTCAACGGCGAGGAGATCGCCACCACCGCCGTACTGTGGCGCTGGGTGCTGGCTGGTTTGGTCGCCGCGATCGTGGTCGGGCTCGTCGTGGTCGTCCTGGTGGTCCGCCGCCGGCACCGTCGCCACGACACCTCGGTGACCGCCGAGTACGCCGACACCCCGCTGGTCGTACGGCAACTGCGCAAGGAGTACGCGGACGGCTTCGTCGCCGTATCCAACGTGGACTTCACGGTGGAACGGGGACAGGTGGTTGGCCTGCTCGGGCCGAACGGTGCCGGTAAGACCACCACCCTGCGGGTGCTGATGGGGCTGACCCAACCGACGGCCGGGGAGATTTATGTCTTCGGGCATCGGCTGGTCCCCGGCTCGCCGGTGCTGTCCCGGATCGGGGCCCTGGTGGAAGGACCCGGATTCCTGCCGCACCTGAGCGGCTTGGAGAACCTGCGGGCGTACTGGCAGGCCACCGGACGGCCGCTGGCCGACGCGCACTTCGACGAGGCGCTGGAGATCGCCGGGCTGGGCGACTCCGTACACCGCAAGATCCGGACGTACAGCCACGGCATGCGGCAACGGCTCGCCATCGCGCAGGCCATGCTGGGCCTGCCCGAGCTGCTGGTGCTCGACGAACCGACGGACGGCCTCGACCCGCCGCAGATCGCCGAGATGCGCCGGGTGCTCAAGCGGTACGCCACCGACGGCCGCGCCGTGTTGGTCTCCAGCCACCTGCTGGCCGAGGTGGAGCAGACCTGCACCCACGCCGTGGTGGTGAACAAGGGCACGATCGTTGCCGCCGGCCCGGTGGAGGAGATCGTCGGCGAGTCGCCCAGCGTGCTCTTCGACGTCACCGACCCGGCCGCCGCCCGGGACGTACTCGACCGGCTGGAGGGCGTACGGGTGCTGCCGGATGGGGACGGCGGGCTGGTCGTGGACACCAACGGCACCGCCCGCAGTGAGGTGGTGGCCGAGTTGGTGCGGGCCGGGGTCGGAGTGGACCGGGTGGTGCCACGGCGCCGCCTGGAGGACGCGTTCCTCGCCCTGGTTGGCGAGAACTCTCGGGGAAGCGGGGACCGCTGATGTCAACTGCCGAAGCCACGTCGTCGGACCGGTCCGGCTCGACTGATGCCCTGGTGGCGGCCGGTGCCGCCCCCGGCTATCGCCCCTCGGCGACCCTGCCGATCTGGGCCGAGTTCCGCCGGCAGGCGTCGCGTCGTCGTACGCAGTTGGCGCTGGCCTGCATGGTCCTGCTGCCACTGATCATCCTGATCGCGTTCCAGTTCCCGCAGGACGACGACCGTGACCGTAATGGTGGTGGCGAGTTCAGCAGCCTGATCGATCTGGCCACTGCCGGCGGGCTCAACTTCACCCTCTTCACCATCTTCGTGTCGGCGTCGTTCCTGCTGGTCGTGGTGGTGGCGCTGTTCTGCGGGGACACGGTGGCCAGCGAGGCGAGCTGGGGGAGTCTGCGCTATCTGCTGGCCGTACCGGTGCCCCGGGCCCGGCTGCTGGCGGTGAAGCTGGTGGTCGCGCTGGCGTACTCCGGGTTGGCTCTGCTGTTGCTGGCCGGCACCGCGTTGCTTGCCGGCACCCTGCGGTACGGCTGGGAACCGATGCAGAGCACGGTCGCCGCGCAGATTTCGGCCGGTGATGGGCTGTTGCGCCTGCTCGCGATCCTGGGTTACCTGGCGGTGGTGCTGCTTACCGTTGCCGGCCTGGCGTTCCTGCTGTCGGTGGTGACCGATGCGGCGCTGGGTGCGGTCGGTGGGGCGGTGCTGTTGTGGATTCTCTCCACGATTCTCAACCAGATCGAAGCGCTCGGCGTGGTGCGTGAGTTCCTGCCGACGCACTACAGCAACGCCTGGCTGGGGCTGCTCTCGACGCCGATGCAGACTGACGACATCGTCCGGGGCTGCATCTCGGCGATCTGTTACGCCACGCTCTTCTGGTCGCTGGCCTTCTGGCGGTTCACCCGCAAGGACGTCGTCTCCTGAGCGCCACTCCAGGATCCCCGGCCCGGCTACCGCTGCCGTTCGGTACGCCGGGTATGGGGATCCTGGAGTGGTGGCGTGGCCGATCAGCCGCAGTTGCCCCAGGTGTACCGGCCGTTCATGGCGTAGTCCGAGCTGGTGGTGATGACACCGTCGTACTTGACGCACTTGCCGCTCGCCGATACCCGCACTGCGGCGTAGTAGTTGTAGTAGCCCTGGTCGCGTTTCCAGTCACTGGCACCCTGTACGTACACCCGGGCGTCCATGCTGTTTCCCGTACCCAGGAACTTCGTCTTGACGGTGGTGACGCAGTTGTCGCCGGTCGCCCTGTTGTACATCAGGTAGACGTCGCCCCACTTCGCGCCGGAGTATTCGGCCGTCAGCGTCCGGTGGCCGTCGGACGTCCGACTCCAGGTGCCGCCAAACTCGGTCGAGCAGGCCGCCTCCGGCGTGTACGCAGTGGCGGCGTATCCCGGTGACGCCACCGACAACGCCAGCATGACTGCCGAAGTGCTCACAATTCCCAGTCGACGTACAAGCTTCTTCACGCGGTGACCGTACGTGCCGGAGTTCCGTTGATGATCAATGTCGGCTGCTTCTTGAGGCTTTCTTGAGATCTGATCCGGTTGTGCTGCTGCTGGCGCTGGCAGGTGACGCTGTTGCTGTCGCCGGCATCGGCGGGTAACGCGGAGCGGCCCGGCACTGGTGAAGTGCCGGGCCGCTCCGCGTCGAGTGCGGTTACGAACAGCGCACCCAGACCCCTTCCGAGGCGTCGTATACGCACGCCCGGTACAGGACGACGCTGTCCTCGTAGTAGTTCTTGTTGCACACACCCCACTTGCCGCTGCCCAGTCCGTTGCGGCAGCCGCCCTGACGGTAGAGCGCGCCGTTCCGGTAGTTGGCCCAGTGTGCGACGGCGGACGCGCTGTCACCGGAGGTGTCCTTCACCCACCACTTGTCGCCGTACGCCTGGAAGCAGGCGATGGCACCGGTGGTCGACACGCAGGGGAGCCCGGACGGCGGGGTGCCCGCCTCGGCGGTGTTCCACTCGTACGACACCATCGGCTGGATGTCCGGTGCCGACGCTGTCGACGAGGCGGGTGCCGGTGCCGATTCGGTCGCCGAGGCGGGTGCCGCCGTCAATGCGCCGACGGTCAGGGTTGCTGCGGCGATTGCGGCGAGCGCTTTCATTGATCGTTTCACGGAGTTGGTTTCCTTTCTGTGGCGGTTAGGTCCAGCTCAAGTTGGCCGGCTCCGTGCCCAGCATGTCCAGTCTTCCGACTTCGAGTCAATGAAGTTCAATGCACTGGTTCTGTCGCATTGATTACTCATCGCGTAGAGTGGTGGTGAATTTACTTATAAACGTCTATTCATTTTTGTTTGTTGAGGCCGAGGGCGGTGAGAGCGCTGGCGAGGGTGGGTGCGGTGGCGACGTGCCGGAGGGCGCCATCCTTCTCGTGTACGTGCAGGTGGCAGCCTCTGTGTTCGTAGCGGATGCTGACCGGCTGTCCGGCGTGATAGCGGGCCAGTCGGCGGATCTGTGGTACGGGATCCTCGACGAGCGGCAGCGGACGCGGCGTCTGAGGAACGGGAATGGCCTGATCAAAATCGGCGGGGACGGCGGTGGTCACCGCGTTTTCGAGGTACGCCATGAAATGTGCGGCGGCGGCTTCCGGCGTCAAATGATACGGAATCAAATTGGGGTCGATCGGTGTGCTCGGGGGAGTCATTGCGATCTGCCAGCGTTCCCCGTGAATACATCTCGGATCTGATTCGTTGAGTCGGTGGTCCTGCATTGTGAGGGTGATCGCCTGATGCAGGCCGTGGGCGAGTCGGATCAGCTCGGCGATCGGCGGGGCTGGGGGCGGGACGAGTCCGACCAGGAGCCGACCACCGGGCCGACCGGCGCTGATGTCGACGAGATACTGCCGCAGCGGGTCGGCATCGGCACGGTCGACGGTGACGATGCCCTCCTTCAGGAACTGGTCGAGGGGGTGGTGCCAGTCGAGTTCGACCAGGTCTTCTTGACGCCCCTGAAGCAGCATTGCCCAGTAGCGCAGTTGATAGTGCCGAGGGAGCTGATGGATCGGCTTTCCGTTCGGCTCGTTGCCGACGTGCGGGGCCACCACCGGAGCCTCGGTGGAGGGCCAATTGAGATGTACGACCTGATCGCGCAGGTCGGTGATGGTGACGACAGCCCCGTGCTGGATTCGACCACTGCCCTGACAGGTGTGACAGGTGCTCTGGCAGTTCGGGCAGGCCGCCTCCGGGATAGCGGCACCCTGCCAGCCGGGGGCTGGCGGTTCCCAGGTGCGCCGCAGGTTGATGACCTCACGCCGTACCACTTGGCCGGTGGATTGTTCGGTCAGCACCTCGATGCGGTCGGCGGCTTTCAGGCGGGTGTGCCACCACCGACCGTCCCGCCAGATCGCCTGCGCCCCGGCCGCGTCGCCGAGGCCGTCCAGATCCGCGTGCAAGCGGCGTTCGAGTTGATCCAAATCTACGGCTGGCGGTTCCGGTGGCTGCTCGGATCGATGGGGGCGCAGGTAGTGGGCCGGGGCGGACTGGGACCGCTCGCGTAATCCGGACATCGCCTTCTTGAATGTGGTGGCCGCGACCGTGGACAGTAGGTCGTCACCGTTGGCGTACGGCATTGTCGGTATCTCCCCGCCGGGGAGGTCGTAGCGGATGTCCCAGCCCAGGCCACCGTGGGTGCGACGGCGGGCCTCGACCACCAGGTCCAGGCAGAGCAGGTCGGCCAGCTGGCACAACCGTCCCAGTTCCGCGCCGAGGTCGCGGGGTGTCGGCAGCATCATGTTGCCGAGCCAGATCCGCCACGGAAGCCAGCAGTGTCGGCCGAGGGCTTCGGCCTCAAGCCGCCACCGCTCGGCGGCGGGCAGATCCGGCGTCCAGCCCCGAGGCAGGGGGATGTTGAATTCGGCCGTCTGCTGCCCCGGGTAGCGCACGTCCCACCAGCTCGTTACCCGCGCCGCCGTGGCCAGGTCGGCGACGAGCGGCGTCAGCGCCAGCTCCCAGCGCCCGGCCCTGTCACGCTGAGGCTCCACCCCACCCGGTACGACATTGGTCGAGGCGACCACCCCGCTGTCCAGGTTGACCACGGTGAGTACCAGTTGGACCCGCAGGCGACCGGTCTGGCCGCAGCCATCGCAGCTCTGGCTGACGTAGCCGGTGCCGTGGCACAGCTCGCACTCCTGGTAGGGCCGGGTTCCGGGCTGGACTTCTTCCGTTTCGTCGATCAGGAACCGGTCGCCCCACTGCACGCAGCGGCACACGTCGAGGGTGCGGGCCAGCCCGTCACACTGCCCGCAGACGATCACTGGTGGCCAGGTGTCCGCCGGCAGTCCGTCGCTTTTTCCGATCACGAGCGCCGCCAGCCGTGCGGTAAGCAGGTGCCCGGGTGGCCGGCGCGGCGCTCGCACCGCCGCTGACCTTCGATGAGCTGGTCGCAGAAGGCTCGGACCCGGTTAGTCTGGTCGTCTTCTGTCGAGACCGTCACCTCTGCGCCGTCCAACTCGGACAGGAAGGCCAGTGACCGGGTCATGGTCCGCGCCAGCAGCAGCGCCGAATCAAGATCAGTCTCCGTGTACGGCAGATGCGCCACGAACCGCACCGATTCCACCGGTGCGACCTTACGAACCTCAGGACTCACGGGTTGGATCCGTCCTCTCGTCAACGGGCTGGGTGTGTTGTTTGGTCTGCGGGCGTTGCTTTGTCTGGCGCTTGGCGATCAGCTCCGAAGTGGTGGCACCACACTCGGGGCACCAGCGACTCTTCGCGCGGAAGGCCCACAGTCCGGCCAGGAAGCCGAACAGAGCCACGCCTACCAGGGAAAACACGGCTTCCATGAGCTCACCTCGGGTTTGGCGGTAAGCCTGAAACAGGTTCCTAACCTCGGACTTCGTGGTGAGATTAGACGCTCCGTGCTGTTTTAGAAACCCGTTGTAAGGTCTTTTCTTACTCGGGGTGAGGGACCATAATCAACGCGTGGTGAACCCGACGATTCAGCGGCGCCGCCTCGGCCATGCCTTGAAGCGCGCCCGCGAAGCTGCCCGCAAGACCCAGGATGAGGCTGCCGTCATCATCGACGCGGCCGGTAGCAAGGTGAGCCGGCTGGAGCTGGGCCAGTCCGGCATCCGGCTCACCGACCTCAAGCTGCTGCTCGACTTCTACGGCGTGGATGACGAGCAAGCCGACGCGATGCGCGACCTCGCCCGTGCCGGCCGCCAACGTGGCCGCTGGAGCGGACATCGGAGCGTCATCTCGGACTGGTTCCGGCAGTACGTCGACCTGGAAGCCGACGCTGCCGAACTCCGCTGGTACCAGGCCGAGGTGCTGCCTGGCATCCTCCAGATCGAGCCCTACATCCGCGCGATGTATGACATGGCCAAGCCCCGCCTGACCGATGGTGAGATTAACCAAATGGTGGCGGTGCGGCTCGATCGCCAGGCCATCTTCGACCGGGCGGAAGCACCGGAGCTGAGCTT
Source organism: Micromonospora sp. NPDC003197 (assembly GCF_053590565.1). Classification (NCBI taxonomy): domain Bacteria; kingdom Bacillati; phylum Actinomycetota; class Actinomycetes; order Micromonosporales; family Micromonosporaceae; genus Micromonospora; species Micromonospora sp. NPDC003197. The sequence continues at coordinate 347,015 of NZ_JBSFTE010000003.1, forward strand.
CATCCTGAGCGAGTCGGCTGTGCGTCGGAATATCGGCGGTCCGGCGATCATGCGGGATCAACTGCTGCACCTGCTCAAGGTCGCCGAGCTGCCGAACGTCAACCTCCAGGTGTTCCCGTTCGATGCCCAGAGCTACGAAACGGCGTCGTTCAACTTCGAGGTCCTGAGCTTCGGTGACGACACCACCTCGGATGTCGTTTACATTGAGGACTACACCGACGCCAACTACCTCGATCGACACGACGATGTACGGACCTACAAGCGGCTGTGGGACAGGCTCCAAGCCGCCGCCCTCGGTCCGGTGGAGTCGCAGCGTCTGATCCTGTCGCTGGCGGACGAGGCTGAGCGACGACAGAAGGAATGAGGCGACCCAGATGACTCCCGACTCCACCAACGTGACGTGGCGTAAGTCGAGCCGTAGCGACCAGAACGGTGGCGCATGCGTTGAGGTGGCGGACCTGCCGGGCAGTGTCGCCGTGCGAGACAGTAAGAACCCGTCCGGACCGGTGCTGGCCTTTACCTCCACCGAGTGGCACGCCTTCATTGCCGGTACGAAGACCGGCCAGTTCGACCTCACCTGACGTCGACTTCCTGACGCGACGGCTGTGTTCGGGTGATCGATTCCGGTAGTGTTCGGGCGATTACCCGGGCGTGACGAGGGCTGCTGTACCTCTGCCACGACTGTCCATAACCGACTGGTCGGACTGGGGGAGGCCACATGGCCAGCATCGAGGATGTCACAGCACTTCCGGTCCAAGCTGCCGGGCTCGCGATAGGCCAATCCAGTTCGGGGCCCACTCTTGGTCCTGATTACGTAGCCATTCACGGCTGACTCAGGCCACCGACGTGAGCATCGATGACGTGAAGGCCACCATTCGAGCGGGCAACCATGCCGTTGAGCAGGGGAAAGCTACCTTCCGTGCGGCGGTCATCGCGGCAGCGGAGGCCGAGGGTTTGGCTCGCCAGACACTCCACGACAGCCGGGACGACGAAGCCCAAGAGGCGTTGGCAGCGCTGAAAAACGCCGCCGCTGAGGTCAACCAGACGGTACGTCGTTTTGGTAATGCGATTGATCATGCTGACGCCTACATGAAGGCGCTGGGATGACCGGAAATGTCGGCGATGTGGTTGCCCAACTCTTGAACGTGCGTAATCGTCTGGCTGAGGCGGCAGTGACGGCAATGCGGGCCAAAGCCGATGCCGATCATGCACAAGGTCGCTATGTCGAGGCTGCCGACGGAACTGATCATCCGCAAATACGAGAAGCCATAGCCGACATTCGTACGGCAAGTGAGAAATCTGCCAAGTATGCCCGCCTCCTCGAAGAGGCAAGGGAAAGCTTGGCGAAATATATTGGTAGAATCGCCCCTGGTGTAGTTTCGAGTAAGGATATTGAAAACGCCATGCCGTCTGGCGAGAGGCTGATTTCCGAAGCTGATCGACGCTCAGAGGCGCAACGTAACGTCGATGCTCTGATGGGCATGCTGACGCGCAAAGTTGAGGACGTTCAAGAGGCGGCAAAGTCCTCTACGAAGCTCGGGAAGCAGGCCATCAAGCTGCTGGAAGGCTCACGGGGCCCTACGGGTTCGGAGGTGCCGAAGAGAACGAAGGCTCCGGCGGTAGTGCAAGGAGGGACGAGAACCAAGGTTGACGTGCCCGAGGCTGCCGGGCACCTTGTTGTTGTCGGACTTGTCGTCGGAATTGCCGTCCATAAAGTAGGTCGACTAGCCCGTAGGGCGATAGAGAGGTTGCAGGCATATGGCCGTTGGGGTTGAGCTGTCCGACTTGGTGCGAGCAATAGCCCGACGCGATTGGGGCTCGGCTGATCGACTACTCGATGAGTTGGATCGGCGAGGCTGGCAAGGCGGGACGCAAATAATTGGTGCTGCCTTCGCAATCGCAGTGAATAGGAGATTCCGGTCCGATTATGACGTTCACGAAGTCACGCGTTTCGTTGCTGAGATTCGGTCGCAGTTCGAGGGAGGGGAGTCGCTTCCCGCTCTTGAACTGGAAGGGCTGATTCGGGCAGCTCTTGGAGAAGTGGATCTTATCGAGAGCATCGATCGGGACTTTGCCTTTCAAGCGCAAATCGTCGTGCTTGGCAAGATCTTGCAGGACTTGGACCTTACCGAGAGTCAGCTAGAGGCGTTCATCTCCGAGGTCGAAGAGACTGCCACGAGGTTCATGTAACGCTGTACAGCCGCTCGCGGTCGACATCGCCAACCCTCTACTCCAGCTCTTGGATGCTGCGGGATCCAGGAGGGCGCGGCCAGCCAGCCGAGTCAAGGTGACTGTGGACGTCCGGATGTAGGGTTCCGGCATGCAATCGGAGCTTGTAGATGAGATTGTGGCTGCGTACGCTGCCGGCCATCCGGTGTCCGCTATCGAAGCCCGGTACGGCATTCCCCACTGGGAAATCGAACGAATCCTGGTCGAATCGCTCGCCCATGAGCCCGATCGTGGAACAGTGGCCCCTCCGCTGGCCGGTACGCCGAGCCCAGGCGCGCCAGTGGTTGCTCCGAATCATCCCCCCGCATCCACCTTTGCACCCAGCGGAACTATGCCGGCCCTCCCGGCCGCCCCAGTCGTGCGGGCACCAGCTCCGATCATCGGTGCCGTAGTCCTCATCGCGCTGGCTGCGGTCGGGCGGATCGTCAACGTGCCGTCCGCCCTCCTGCCGCTCGACGTGTTCGCTACCTTGCCAACAGTCGTGATGATTGCAATTGCGATCGTGATGATCGCGATCATCATCGTCGTCTACGGCTTGGTCGGATTCGGCGTCTGGCGTGGTTATCAGTGGGCGCAGTGGCTGGCGGTGCTTGGTGGCGGCGCGACCGTAGTCGCTGGTTATCTCATGCTGAACGATGCGGCCCCGGTTACCGGTCTGCTGCTTCTTGCGGAAGGCGGCGCGTTGGTCTCCTTGGTCCTGGTCCCCGAGTCGGTCCGAGTGTGGTTTGCCAACCGCTAGCCTCGGTCTTTCACTTGAGCGTCGACTCATAGTTGGCGCTCGATGAACGGCGATTCGGGTGTTTAGAGAGGTTCTACCGGTATGCCGAGGGCCCG